>JBIKLL010000011.1:0-51350 GCA_044359815.1 Pseudobdellovibrionaceae bacterium | reverse complement strand
GCAACTGAAGATCCTGTACCACCTCTGTTAACTGGTAAAACAGAAACCGGTGTGATCACACCTAAATTGTTTGTCGTCAGAACACTGTCAGCGGCCAAAGTTGGCAATTCAGCTGCTGCAATGTTTGCAGGTCGCCATTCGCCACTGACAAATTTCATATATTGATTGGCTGTAGGCACAGCTGCGTTCACATTTTGACCTTGGATCCTACGAACTGTGTTAGCGTTTGAAGCTCCGTCGACATCACCACCTAGGGCAATCGCGCCGCTCAATCCTAAGGTCTGAACCGCAGAGCCGTCCCAATATTTAATAACACCAGCATTTAACCAAATTTTTCCGGCATCACCGGCACCCAGCCCTGCTGGAATTGCTGCAGGTTCATTCGTCAATTGAATATACTGCCCTGCTTGAAACGAAACATTACCCATATTGGTAATATCAAAACCTGCAAAATTGCTATTTAACGAAATCGCAGGAGTCGCTCCGCCCGAAGACACTATCGGAGCCGTACCACTGACTGCAGTCACTGATCCGGATGCTGGAGTCACTGGTTCCCATCTGTTATTGGCAGTTACCCATGACAGCACCTGACCGTTAGTAGGAAGTTGATTTAAAACACTGTTCCCTTGAATTCTAGTTACTGTTGCGACTCCGGCATTTGTTAAAGATACATCACCAGTGATAGCTCTGGCTGCAGCTAATCCTGCAGCGTTACCAATCCAAATCTGTCCGTCTGGCAGTGTTGTCACACCAGCGATTGTTGGTGACTGACAAACAAAATTTCCTACAAGATCAAAACTTAAAACCTGATTGGCAGCACAGCTGGTGGCCTCCATGACGCCTAAATTATTTGTTGTTACGACTCTGTTACCAGCCAGTGTTGGCAAGGTCACAGTCGCTGTTAATTCACCGGTCGGTGACAATGCTAATCCACTGCCAATAGAGATTTCTTGTCCAGCACCTGCACCCGCTGTGGTTTTACCCAGCAATCTGGCAGGCCCTGTGAAGGTCACTTGATTAGCTGGCAATGCAATGTCAGCGGCCGAAACCTGTGACAATCGGCCCTCTGTATCAACAACTAAGGACAAAGTTCTGTTGGCTGCACCGTAATTACCAGGAGGCAAAGCCACTGTGCTGTTGGCAACCATAGCCGAAATCTGTTGATTAACGTAATTGACGTTTGCAGCAGCACTTGTCTGAGTCGCCGATGGCGTTCCCACGTTATTAACAATGGCATTGTTAAAATTAACTGTGTTGTTAGCGGCATCATAAAAATTAATTAAATAATCTGCCTGAGCTGAGGTCATTATTTTGTGTGTGGTATTGGCTGCCGAGCCGATTTTTAAGATATTTCCCACACCGTATCCATCGATCTGTTTTGCTTGGTGAGCAAACGGGATGCTTCTGATTGCCATTTCACCTAATGGGATATTGGCTCCGCCGACATTCACAAAGACATTTAAAAATCTTTCGGTCTTAGTTTTCTCGGGTTGAAAATTTGAAAGACCGCTGGTGCAACTGATAGCTGGGATGGCGTAATTTACATTACCCACTTGCAAATCAGTCGGAGGATTTACGAACAAACTCGCCAATTGCTGACCATTGGTATTCGGTCCTGATCCAAATGAACCCGTTCCCTGGCCAATAGTGATCGAAAAAGATCCGTTATTAACCGGAGCGTTTTGAGTTTCTCGATAAATAACACAAGTATCAGTACCGGCACTACCGTCGCCTCTGATGAACTGAGATTTACCGATAATTTCAACAGTGAATGTAGCATTTGAATCTGTGGGGGAAGTTGTGTTGTCGGGGTTTAAGATTTTTCCGTGAAAAACAATTCCTGAATTATCTAAAATCTGCGCTTGCACAGTGACTGACATTGCAATCGCCACAGTGAACACTACAAAAATTAAATACCGAATTAGTTTACTCAATCCATCCCCCTGAAATCTAACTTGAAATTCTTTGGTCTTATCCATCAATGGTTACCAAAAATTCGGTTAGAGTTTCCCCGTAGATACAGTCTAGCTTGAAACCTCTTCGGACTTAAAACTCAAAATTAACGCTGTCTCACAACGAGACGTGGTTTTGAATAATCTGAATCAACTCTAAAAATCTGCTGCAGAGCTATTTGACAGAATTTTAATTTGAGACTGAAATTGTAAATATTCTGATCACTTTTATCTGTGACTGCGACTGCGATCGTTATTGTTATTGCGGCTGCGACTGCGACTGCGGCTGCGATTATGATTGCGGCTGCGATTGTGATTGCGGCTGTAATTGTAGAAGTCACTTATGCATCGGCTGCGATTGTTTTTTTTTGCAAATCCAACAGAGACAGTGACAGTTTCGGTTTCTGTGACTGTTTAGGTTTCTGTGACTGGGTCAGCGGCTGCGACTGCGACTGTGACTGAGACTGTGATTGTATCTGTGTCTGTTAGTTAACAAATCAAGCGGCTGCGAACACACTGCCCCAAAAATATTTTTGAAAACATGGCAGATTTTAAAAGCGGAAACTTCTTCTTGTTTTTGAAATCATGGAAAAATTAAGCGTCAACAGGATAGTTGGATTTTCTGCAAGTTCACTGATTTGGCGCGCTTAGTTTTTAAACGGTACAGAAACTGATTGAAGAATTTCAGATATTCAGTTCTGGCCGCATATCCCAATTCCCGTTGCCTGTGATTGGCTTCAAAATATGCACGCAATCCCAGTTCTTCAAACTTGGTCGTGATAATTCTGGTGAAAGCCAAACCATCCCAAAATCTTCCAAAGGATTTTGATCTGTGCGCTCCGGTGATTTTACGAGCCAAAATTGCAGTAAATGTCCTTAAAAAATTCTGAAAATTTTGACGGCTTTTAAATCGCACCTTCAGATGCAAATGATTCCCCATGTTCACCCATTGGATGATTTCGATAAAATATTTTTTAGATCTTTCTTTTAATAAAGCCGTCGTAACGTTTTTGTTCTGGTAAAAGCTTAATTTACCAACAGCTTTGCTGGATTTTAAAACTACATGATGGATAGCTCCAGGGATTAGCGGTCTTTCGACTTTTCTGCGTTTTTTTAATTTGCTGCCGCCGAAGCTCATAGCCTTAACAAAGCGTAAATCTTGCTGGGGAATCAATGACAGTTGTTGATTATTTTTGTGATTTTTTAAACTCATAAGGGGCAATATATTATTGCCAACCTAAACTATCAAAACTTATGTGAATTATTGAATTTATTATAAATATAATTGTTCAATTCAGCAGCCGATAAAACAAACTATGTTTGTCCATAAATTGAAGCCAACAAGCAAGATAGACGACTAAAACTTTAATCAATGATTTGAATCGCTTTGATTTTGAGTTGTACAGAATTTGATTGAAGGATATCACAATTGGACTGCTTATTTTAGATCAATTCAAATTAGATAAATTCAAATTTACACTTAATCAGATTGGACTAAATCAGATTAGATTAGATTAGATTAGATTAGATTAGATTAGATTAAATCAGATCAGTTCAAATTAGACTCAATCAAATTAGATTAGTTCAGTTTGAACTAAATCAAATTACACAAAATCAAAGTAGATTAAATCAGATCAGTTCAAATTGGACTTAATCAAATTAGACTAGTTCAGTTTGGACTAAATCAAATTACACAAAATCAAAGTAGATTAAATCAGATCAGTTCAAATTGGACTTAATCAAATTAGACTAAATCAGACTAGATAATCTCAGTTAAGTTATTGAATAAAACCAATCTACGCCAACACAAAACCATTTTTACTATATTTTTTTAAAAACAATCGGGGCAATATATTTGCTTGAGTCAGCCTCATCCCGCCTCTAAAAACAGTATCTAAATATCAATATCACCTAAACTTGCTTCCTTGAACTAACTATCCCATATGGGGACTTGCTCCAAACACTGGTTAATCAGAGCTCCTTCTGCACAGACGGCTGCATAAAATCCATACGCACAAAATCAGTGAACCTGCAAAAAATCCAAGTATCCTGTTGACGCTTATTATTTCCATGATTTCAAAGACAAGAAGAAGTTTCCGCATTTAAAATCTGCCATATTTTCAAAAATATTTTTGGGACAATGGATTGGTAACAACCACTAACCAGCAACCACTAACCAGCAACCACTAACCAGCAACCACTAACCAGCAACCACTAACCAGCAACCAGCACCCAGCAACCAGCATCCAATAACCATCAGCCGATAGTACAAATCCCCAGCACTACTGCAAAGTGAATCTAAAATTTATAAATCCCCTCATGGTCTGAGTGCCCACACCAATAATCGGAGTGGTGCTATAATTTGCAGTGCGGAAGGCACCGATAAATTGCAGCGGCGCTGACATTTTAACAGCGGCGGTATCCATTCGGTGATATCCATTAAATGCAGCACTGATATAATACTTGCCTGGCAACAGCGTCACACTGACGGGAACACTGACATTCAACCTTCCTTGCTGAGTTCCAGTGTTGACAGAAAAATATTGAATCAGAACTCCGTTTTGATCATACAAGGCCACATTGTTGCTAGTTCCATTCAGCGCACTATCGATCAGCAAATCAGTGATATGGATTTTTCGCGAGGTCGAAAACCCAAACCCACTGGCAAAATCTGAATCATTAAATCTGAACATGTAATCCAGACTTGTAATGGCAGTCAGTTTTGCTGCAGAAGATGCTGTGACCACAGCGATATTGATCACTCGGGAAGTACTGCCACGAGTATCAGTCACTGTAACCCGGTAACTGCCAGTATCAGACGCTCTGATATTAGTAAACGTCAGCGCCGCAGTGGCTGATCCTGAAATCACTGAACCATTTCTGTCAGCATCACCATCAATCATGGTTTGTCCTGTTTGCAATTTCACCCAAGAAAATCTAAATGGCGGAACTCCACTGCCAGATATCAAAATTGTCACGGCTGAACCCTCAGCCACAGCTCTGTCTGGACTGGTAAATGTTATTATCGGAGCCACCACAGTTGGCGTCGGCGGAGTTGGCGGTCCAGGTGGCTGCGGCACAGTCGTCGGCGTAGGTGGAACAGGAATTGTCGTAGGTGTTGGTGGTGGCGGCGGAGGATTTGTTGTCGGAGTCGGTGGCGGTTGCGGCACAGTCGTCGGCGTTGGAGTGTCGGGTGTTACTGAATTTCTCAAACTTGCGATGGTCGCCGCTGCGTTGGCTAGAGCTAAGGCCTCATTGTTTGTCGCACTGATACCTGTTGGTACAGCCTGATACAAAACGTTGGGATTTGAAAAATAAGGTATGTTTGTCGTCGCGTTTGAATAAGGCGTCCACAGAGCTGTTTTGCGTGTCAATCCACCAGCTACAAACTGATGAGCTTTTCCGTAGGCGAACAAAGCCCCGTTGCCATCTTGATGAGCCAATCCAAAATTGTGACCCCATTCATGTGACAGCACGATTGTGTTTAAAAAATTTATGACGACGGATGATTTTCCGGCAAATCGTGAAGAGCTCTGATTTGAAATCGATGGCAACACATAAGCTGTGCCCACTGTACCAGATGGCGAGCTGCCGATCACCAGGGTCACTAAATCGGCCCCCGTTCTGTCGCGCAGATTGTTCAGCTGAGTGTTCCAACCCAAATCTGTCAACGATGACATATTGTTCAGTTCAGTACCTGTGCTTCTGCTGGATTGAAAATTTAAAAACTGCGTCCCCACTAACCTAAAACTCAGTTTTGCCTGACTGTTCAGACTGACCTGATTGGCAAAGGCCACGGCATTATTAATTATAGCCAAAGTTGCATTTTCGGATCCGGCATAGGCCACAGCATCTGCCGAAAACCCCATAGCCACATCAATGATTGTGTTTGCAACAGCTGAAACGCTAAAAACTTTTTCTGGATTGCTGGCTTCAAGATTTGCAGCTTTATTTCCAATATCGTTATCAATTGTTGCGATCATGTTGCCAGCCATATCTTCACCAAAATCCACAGATCGCAGTCTTCTGATTACGTGACCTGAATCAGCTTCATGCTGCAGCGAAAACTGCTGCCCATCGGAATCAATCACTCCACCCGCCCAATAGCCTTTAAAATAAGTCAAAGTTATAAAAGCACCCTGAGTTTGATCTAACTTTCCAACCCACGTAAAATCATCAGAGGCTCTGACGACCAGATCGGTAACAACGGCATTGTGAATGGCATTGATGCTGTCTTTATCCAGCAGGGAAAACTCAATTCTGTTTCTGCTTTTTAATTCGTCTGCATTTTTCAGATTAAAAAAATGCTCGACCTGAATCTTCTGTTCTTGGTCAAACTCTGCCTTGGGAAGCTTTAATCCATCGTCTTTTTGATCTTCAGATTCTGCTTTCTGATTTGTATCAGGTAATTTCCCAGCTTGTTTGACAAAATTTCCAGCAGTCGAACTTTGCTCAATAACCTGAGCCGAAACCGAAGCTGAGTCTTCAGCAGGTTTCTGGAACGCAAAATGTGCTAGGGTCATACCGACTAATAAACCTACTGAAACGACAAAATACTTCCCCCTAACCTTCACGTTCACCCCCC
The DNA here is from genome assembly GCA_044359815.1 of Pseudobdellovibrionaceae bacterium. Taxonomy (GTDB): domain Bacteria; phylum Bdellovibrionota; class Bdellovibrionia; order Bdellovibrionales; family Bdellovibrionaceae; genus JBIKLL01. The sequence continues at coordinate 44,813 of JBIKLL010000011.1, read as the reverse complement.
AGATCTTCATAGGTTACAATTTAGGGGCCATCGCCATCAGGTTTATGAGGGATTAAATCACAGTTGAGTGTCTCAAACTGATTATGAAAGGTACATGTCCTTAAAAGATCAACATCCCCCAAAATCCTTAAACCCATTTATATTTGATAAGGCCTAAAACCACTGATTGATTTTTGTTGCGTGCATGGCTTCTTCTCAAATAAAAACAGTTCCTATGCAGTTTTTGAAACCCGCGGTCTATTTCCCACTAGAGAAAGGTGTCTACGAAGTAGCGCCTATGCTTAATCCATTTGGCAAAGACTTTGGCAATGGATCCTTGGACCAAAAGGTTTTTCAGATTGATAGCGATTTTGAAAAATTCAAATCCAATAAAAATCAATTCAGATCACCCGAATTGTCCAAATACGTGGCTCGAAAAAATTTTGATCCCACCGTCGAATATGCCGCCACGGATTTTGTACTACAAAGACTGGTATCTGAATGGCCTCAGTATTTTCAAGCCACCGAGGACAATCACTGCCGAACCCTAACCTGCCTGCACACAGACGAAACTTTGCGCTTTAATTCAAAACTGCAAATTATGGATTCCCATTACGAAAGCCTGCTGGATGCGCTGATGAATCAGGTTCCCGAAGACTGTGCCGTCATCAGACAAACCGCCGACACCAATTGGGTCAGTTATTTAAATGTCTTTTCACCCAGTCACTGGGCCCCTAACGAAAAAATAGGCCTGGATTTTTCTGCAGTCCATTTGCCCGTACCTGGCATCGAAAAAATGAACAAAGTTTCAAACCAAATCGTAAATGCTATGATTCACAAAGGCCCCTACGTCCGATTTGTATGGAGCATAGTCACAGACACCAGACTTAATCGTCACCTTCACCCCCCATCGGGAACACCCCCAGAACAATGGAAGGGCCGAAGCCTCAATCTGTCTCAGTCAGACAATCCCTTTTGGCTCAGGATAGAGCGGCAAATTACTTGGGGTCTACCGACCGCAGAAGCTGCTTTGTTTTTTATAAAAGTTTCTTTTCTGGATACCCTTTCACTGCGACAGGATCAATACCGCTGTGAAAAACTGAAATCCATGCTGCATTCCGTACCTGCTGAAAGCCATTATTACAAAGGCATGGGCAATTACTATGCTGATCTGATAAAGTTTCTTGAATGGAAAAACTAAATTTTTTTGGCTCCCTAATTTTATCCGGCTTTGCTATCGCTTTTATGCATGCTTTGATTCCAACACATTGGTTGCCATTTGTCCTGGCAGCAAAATCACACAAATGGACCCGTTCCTACACAATGACTGTGGTCACCCTTGCTGGATTGGGACATGTGCTGTTCACAGCTTTTTTAGGTGTTTTGATCGTCTGGTTTGGAATTCACCTCTCTGAAAACTTTGTTCATTTTTTTCCGTTTTTAGCTGGATGTATTTTAGTTCTTATCGGTGTTTTTTATCTGATTCGAAGCCTTCGCGGCCATAGTCACAAACACATACACTTTTTTGTGAACCCTCACAGCGAATCCTCGCTACCCTATCAGGGGCAAAACGGCGGTACATTGATTGATGTGGGTTTTTTAGTGACCGAAGTCGTCGGCAATGACCAAAGCTTTAGGATTTATTTTTACGATCATTTTTTAAACCCCATCACTGTTCAGAACACGGCGGACTATCAGGTTAAACGGTTTGACGGCAAACTGAATCTGGAGGTCAAACACGGATCTCATTTTCACAGATATGAAATTGAGCCTCCAAAAGCCAAAACCGAATCAGCTACAATATTAAGCTTGTTTTTGATGCTGACCCTTTCACCATGTGAATCATTTTTGCCCATATATTTATCGGCCCTTAGGTACAACTGGTATGGTTTTATATTACTGTCGCTTGTTTTGGCAGCCGGGACCTTACTGGCTATGATTGCTATCACTTGGTTTACACTCAGCGGAGTGCACAAAATAAAATTTCAGATTTTTGAAAGATTTGAAAGCAGCATTATGGGAATAATTATGATTGCATTGGGGATGGTTCTTATCTTCTGGAAACATTCTGGTTAATTTACTGTTCAAGCTTTGGCTAGGGTGTGGCAGAATTTGTGCTTGTGGGAATTTTTTTGATGGGCTACATTTTTTGACAGTACAACTTTGATTCTAAACAGGAGGAAAAATGAAAGCTAAAAGGAATTTTTCAGTTTTGACTACAGGCTTGGCGGTGATGTTTTTAGGATCTGTGGCCACAGCGGCCAAGGTCACATGCACCTCAGGACAGACTCAGCGGACTCTTGAAGTCGTTTACGAACAAGAGGGCAAAAAGGTACCTTGCAAATTAAATTACACTAAGGACGATCAAACTTCTGCGCCCTTTCAAGCTCAAGCTCAAGAAGGCTATTGCGAAGAAAAATTGGATTACATGAAGCAAAAACTTGCCAGCAGTGGATGGACCTGCGCAGAATAAACTAAAATCAATTAATACCAAGGATGTGTATGTCATTTTTAAAATCATTTTTTATGTTGGCGTTTGTTTCAGTGGCTTTTGTTTCAGAAACCAAAGCCGCTGCTGGTAAAGCAAATTTAGATAGCACCGCCTTTGGTAAAGCTACCTCGCCAACAGATTCAGAAACTAAATCCGCTGACAAAATTTCAGCTTTTGTTTTAAGCGAAGCTCGGGAAAAACCCAGACAGAGCATCTTGGTAGTCTTAAAAAAACAATACGACACAGATTCTTTAAATTTTATTAAATACTCTGTGCAAAAACGCAAAATCATGTACGCTTCCCTAACTAATTTGGCAGTGGTTACCCAAAGACCTTTGGTTAATTGGGCCAAATCTCAGAAATTACCTTTCAAGCAATTTTACATTTATAATATGGTTCAAATCGACGATGTGGATAAGGATCAGATTCAAAAAATTTCTGCCAGACCCGAGGTCGATCGAATCATCGGCAATCCCACATTTAAAATAAAACTACCAGGATCGGCCAAAGCTCATATTTTTGAACAGTGGCTATCCGGTCCTGAAAAGGGCCTTGAAAACATTGGGGCCACCAGGGTTTGGAATGATCTAAAGATCAAGGGCGCAGGCATCGTGGTCGCCAGCCAAGACACTGGTGTTCAATGGACACATCCGGCTTTGATCAAACATTACCGAGGCTACGGCAGAAACTCAGGAGTTCACGATTACAATTGGCATGATTCCATCACATCAGGAAATAACAATAACAGCTGTGGGATAAATTTGACCGAACCTTGTGATGATAATTCTCACGGAACTCACACCACAGGAACCATGGTCGGCGATGACGGAGCTACAAACAATATCGGCGTTGCACCTGAGGCCCAGTGGATTGGCTGCCGAAATATGAACGATGGCTACGGCACGCCCGGCAGCTACATGTCTTGCTTTCAGTTTTTCTTGGCACCTTTTCCTGTCGGTGGCGATCCGCTGAGGGATGGAAAGCCTGAATACGCTCCTCATGTTATGAACAATTCTTGGGGATGCCCCACCGAGGAAGGCTGTAAAGGCAAAGAATTTGAGGAAATTTTAAAACGCACTAAACAAGCTGGGATTTTTGTGGTTGCAGCGGCAGGCAATGATGGGCCCTCTTGCGGATCTATTAAAACCCAACCAGCGATTTATTCTGACCTAGTTTTATCAGTGGGCGCACACAATCACAGAAACAATCAGATCGCTGCGTTTTCCAGCCGTGGCCCAACCGTGCTTGGACAGGTAGGTCCACACATCACAGCCCCTGGTGTTGATATCAGATCAGCTGTCCCCAACAACGAATACGGCGAATCCTTTTGGTCAGGTACTAGCATGGCTGCCCCTCACGTTGCTGGAACTGTGGCCTTAATGTGGTCAGCAAACCCAAAATTAAAGGGCCTTGTGGATGAAACGGCAAAAATTCTGAAACAAACTGCTGTTGCTACCACGTCTAAATTATCATGCGGCGGAGTTTCGGGCGGAGCAGTTCCTAATAACGTATTTGGCTATGGCAGATTGGACGCCTATGCCGCTGTTAAAAAAGCATTAGAATTTCAAAACAACAAAAGGAGTATTCGATGAAAGCACTTTTAACATTATTAGTTTTAGCTTCAGCCAGTGCCGCTTGGGCCTTGCCAGAGAATTTAGTTCTTACAGGTTCTAATCAATGGCGCAGAAACACAGATGTGCAAGTAAACTTGCAGCTAACCAAAAGCAAGGAATCTCATTCAAAAGCCACATACAAAGGGCTGATGACGACATCTGATGGCAAATCCACATCAGTGGGAGTTGTGATCGATAAAAAATCAGGTGGCAGTTTGATTATCAGCGGACGAACTGTTGCAGCTAGATCTGTTAGCTTTCAATCTGAAAGAATCTCTGAAGCCAATCTAAGCGGTGGTCCAATAAATTTTGTGACTCGATTAGAATACGTTATTAGGGACTGTTTTGATCGACGCGAAATTAATTGCGCCCCGGTAGTAGAGGTCATCGACCGCGGTTCTATGACTTTATCTGCTCGCTAATTTTGCCAAGAAATTTCACAAAATTTACCACCCGTGGGCTGAATTTGCTCACGGGATCTTTCAAAAATCTCGAAACTCAACCCTAACAAATTACCGCCATTAAACCGTGTGGTGGTTCCACCAATCAACCGCCGAGCGTCTTCCAGTGGAACTGAATTTCCAACATAGCCAAAATAACTGACAATCATCTGCATCGCTGTTTTTTGTTTGTGTGGATTAAACACGATTTTTTCAGGAACATCTGTAAGCTTGATCCGATGCCGCAAAATCTTAAATACCGTCAACATATCAGCAATACTCTTAAAAGCTCTGTTAGCTCTGATTTCCAATGAATTGTTGGCAAAATTAAATGTGATTGAGTCTGTCTTGGGTAAAAAATAAAGCACGTCTTGATTAGGCAGATTAACCCGGGTAACGCCGGCATGATCGGTGTGCTTTTTAATAAAGTCTTTTACATTCATATCAATGTCCATTTCAGTGAACAGCTTCCATTGCAATTGTCTGTCCTCTGATTCATTTGTAATAGCATTGCTGTTTCTGTAGTCGTGTTCCCAAATCCCTGAGGCTAATTCTGAATGGTTTAAAAAATCTGCGATAAAATTCTGTAAATGCCTAACTGATCTGAAAGACTTTAAACTGATTTGCACATGTCCCTGCCCCAACAAAGGATCGGGCCTTAGCCCCAGCTTTTCAGGAATATCATAAAACAAGGCCTGCAGGTGATCTTGGGCAGATTCAAGATTCTGAATTGTGTCTGGAGGAAATTCAAACTCAACCACACCAAAATCTGCTTTTGCAGCAATTTTTTTGGTTACATACCCCTTATCCTGCCATTGCTTATCAACCAAAGTGTAAAAATAAATTGTGCTGTGATTACTGAAAGCTTCCAACCTGGTTTGACCACTAAGCCAGGTGTTGGTTTCTTGGACCAATCCCTGAATCAACGGAATCCCCACATCCATAAAAGCATGTTCCATTTTTTCACTGACTGGAGCCACCGTCGGTTCGGCTCCAAACACGGGTTCCCGTAATGGATTTTTCCTATTGGCAGCCAGTACCGTCACTGATGGTGACAGAAACAGAGCGGCCGTTAAGAATTGAAAAATTAAAATTTGTGGTTTCAAGAAAGCACTATAGCAAAAAATTATTAATTGATTAACTGCTGATTAGCTCTTGTGAAAAAGCTTCATTCAGATGATTTTGCCAGGATTCAATAAATTCTTAGGATCTAAAATTCTTTTTACCTGCCTGAAAATCTCGATTTCCTGTTCAGATTTTGAATATTTTAAATAGGGCTTTTTTAAAACACCAATTCCATGCTCTGCAGAAACACTGCCCCCGAATTTTCTGACCAGATTAAACAAATCAGCATCGACTTTCTGGGTGTTTTTATAAAAATCATCCACACTCAAATCTGGGGGCTTAACGGCGTGAATGTGTAAATTGCCATCGCCAAAATGTCCAAAAACATACAGCTCCCAGTTTGGATACTTGATGCTAAACAAACTTTCCCATTCGGTGATAAATTTCTGTAAATCAGCCACCGGCACAGAAATATCATTGTTATGATTTAGCCCTTTAAGAGCTAAAAACTCGGCGATGCTTTCACGGATTTTCCAAAAATTTCTGCCTTCTTCGGTGGATTTGGCTCCCACCCCCTCAATCACCAATTGCTTTTCAAAAACGCCTTCAATAAAGCCCTCTATATTTTCGGATTTCCCCAGACACTCAACCAGCACATAATAGGGGGATGCCTTTTCAAAAGGCGAAGCCAAGCCCAACCCGCTAACTGAAGCCTCAAAACAATTGTGTGAAAAGGCCTCAAATCCATGCAACACAAAATCAGAACTGCGAGCTAATTTTAAAATTTCAAAAACTTGGGATAACCCCTGGGCCGTAAAAAAATACAAAGACAAATCTGGTTCTAATTTAGTCAGTTTTAAAACAGCTTCTGTCACCACACCCAAGGTTCCTTCAGTACCTATAAACAAATGTTTTAAATCAAGTCCTGTGTTGTTTTTTTCCAGAGCCCCATTGATTTTCAAAATCTCACCCTGCATGGTGACCACCGTCAGTCCCAGAATCCAATTGCGACACATTCCATACCTGATGACATTAATGCCGCCAGCGTTGGTGGCAATATTTCCGCCCACTGTGCTGGAACCCTTGGATCCAAAATCCACAGGCCAGGTCAGACCATGGGGCTCGCAGTATTGATGTACGCTTTCTGTAATAGCGCCTGATTGCACGGTTAAAGTGCTTGATAGCAACTCGATCGGTCCAATTTTGTTTAAATGGATCAATGACAGTACGACCTCACCGTTGGCAGCTAAAGCTCCGCCTGACAATCCTGTTCGCCCACCAGAAGGCACCACTGCAATACTATTTTGATGACAGAATTTTAAAACCTCAGCTACCTGCTCGGTGGTTTTCGGAAACACGACTGCACAGGGCTTAGGCTCTTTAAACCGTGTCCAATCAACGCCGTAGTTTTTTAAATCATCAGGCTCAACCGATACCAAGGACGAAAATTCTTTTACCAACAAATCCACAGAATTCATGATTTAGAACTTTCTTTGGATAAGTTTAAAATTTTTGTTGATCCGTTTTTGGCAGATATCTGTGATTTTAATTTTTCAAAAACTTTCATAACCACAGGTTCATCCACCTTCGATTGATCAAAAACTTCAAAAACTGATTCACAGATTTGTTCATAGCTGGGTGGATGCAGATCATGTTCTTCCAGCAAAAAATTAACGTACCTGATGCTTCGATCAATTAATTTTTTATTTGTAGGCCTGACATAAACCATAACGTTTCCAAAAACCCGACCCAGTTTACACATAACTAAGCTTGATGACATATTCATGGCAACTTTTAACAACAAATGCTCTACCAGCAAACATTTCGGTTTTGTAAGCTCAAACACTTCTTGATTGAGTTTTAATTGGACCACTTTGGGTAAATCAATGACTTCAAATTTTACCAATCCAGCCAAAGCCTTTGTCCTTCTGACCAGAGCCTGTTCACTAAAATCATACTGCAAAGATCTGTCTGGACCGAATTCGTTTTTATACTGAGACCATTCAATGGACCTCAGAGGGCGCTTTAAGATTTTATCCCATGCCTGTTTTGAATCAGCAGCTTCTGGCAAACACATGTAGGTCCAACTGCAGGGTTCGTTTAACTGGGGATTTTCAAACGGCAACAAACTAAATGTCGGAGTCCGCTCTGTTGTGTCAGTCAAAACTGTGATGGCATGGTCACTGGCAATATGAATCAGATGTTTTTTTTGCCTGTAGGCTTCAGCTTCTGCAACAATCAACGGTGCTAGAGATTTCCACTGTGTTGATTTCAACCCTGTTAAAAACTCTTCGATGATTTCAGAAACAGGTACATTCTGAATAAATGAAAACATCGCCGAACCCGCTGCCAGCATTAACACTGTTGTGGCCTGCAACCTGGTTGAGCCTGAAATCGCCATGGGTCCTGTAAAAAAACTAATGCAATTGATTCTGGGGTTTTCGATAATCCGCTTGGACCTGTCAGCGGTGGCAATCAATAAATCCTTGGGATTACAAAACATAAAATAGGGTTTTATGTCTGAAATTTTTGCGGCTTCTTCGGCAGCCCCGATCACAAAGGGTGTTTCGCCCCCTTCAGAAGTCGCAATCAATAAATCTTTCTTAGAAAATCCTAAATCATGCAATTGCCTGACTCCAAACTCAGGATGGTCCTCAAAATTTTCAATGGATTTAATCAGAGCAAAATCCCCACCTGCGATAAAGGATCTGATTTGATCACATTGCGGGTGCGATGGTGTCAACTGCTGCCGCCACAGAGTTTCCAGACTGATGCTTAATCTGCCGGTGGCACCACAACCGCATAAAAAAATCCTTCCACCGTTTTGGATGGTAGAAGCAATATCTTTTTTTAAATTTTCAATATCCTGCAGATGGCTTTTTAAAATTTTTGCGGCATCCAGCTCAACCTCTGCCAACAATCGCAGAGCCTCTGGCAAATCATTAGTAGCTAATTTTGACAGATGAATGGTTTTTGGATGAAAGGACTCCGTCGGCAACTGACCCAGCTGAAACTGCGAAGCTTCTTTTAAAAATTCTGCAGCTTTTGGATTCAAACTTTTCCTCTGTTAGCTTTAGATGCTGATTCTACTTCAGTCTGCGGAGGCGTGTCCACATTCTGAAGCTTGTACATATAAGTAATCATCAATAGCCCAGGTAGTGCAATGAATGTACAAAATGTGAAAAACCCAAAGTACCCCATTGATTGAGCCATATAGCCTGTAGGTGTAGTTAGAATGATTCTAGGAATTCCCATAAAGCTGGTTAATAAAGCGTACTGTGTGACAGTGAATCTTTTGTTAGTTAGTAAAGCCATAAACGCTGCAAAGGCGGCTGTCCCCATCCCCGACGTGAAGTTTTCAAACCCAATCACACCCGTCAGCATGGCCAAATCTTTACCGGCCTTGGCCAGCAAAGAAAATCCGTAGGTCGAAATCGCTTGCAATAACCCACAAATGATTAAAGCTCGCTTCAGTCCCAATTTATACATCATCGCAGCGCCAACAAAAGTTCCCAATACCAATGAAATCCATCCAAAGGTTTTGGTCACCGAGGCAATTTCGGTATTGGTAAATTGCAAATCCACATACATGGGATTAGCCATTTGAGCGGCCATGTTGTCGCCAACTTTATACAAAATAATAAATAACAAAATAACTAAGGCCCCAGGTCTTGAGAAAAATTCCTTAAACGGAAGCCATACAGCTTCCAAAATTGTCTTGGGTACAATCGGAGCCTTGGGTTCCTCCACCAAATAGGTCGCCAAAATTCCTAATAAATAAAATCCCGCCATAACTGTATACACCAATGACCAACTGATAAAATCTGCCAAAATAATTGCCAGCATCCCTGAGATCATTCGAAAAGCAATGTGATACCCATTCATATACATTGATGATCCCAAACCCAGTTCCTGATCCGGAATGGTTTCCCGTCTGAGGGCATCGATCAAAATATCTTGGGTGGCCCCAAAAAACGCCAGCATCAATGAAATCAACGCTACTAAATGCAAATTTTCTTTTGGATTAGTAAACCCCAAGGCCAAAGTACAAAGAATCAAAGCGACTTGGGACAAAAACAACCACCCCTTACGGCGACCTAAAAACGGAAGGGAATACCTGTCCAATAGTGGAGCCCACAAAAATTTTAATGTGAATGGCAAAGCCACCGCTGCGAATAGTCCTATCGTTTTTAAGTCAACCTCTTCACGCCTCATCCAAATCTGCAAGGTTCCACCAATCAGAGACAATTGCAGCCCTGAAGATATCCCCATCAAAAACATCACAAGCATCCGTTTGCTGGTGAGGGCTTTAAAAAATTTTAGCATCAGAACTCCTTTAAAATGGTCGTTTCAAATTCTTAAGATGGGGCAGATAACCCATCAGATGGGCATGATGGCGCAGTTTTGATAAATCAGAAGCTTGTGCTGTATCAGTGAAATAACTGTATATGGCTTCGACCTCAGCATGTTTTAGTTTTACAAATCCTTCGCTGAATGTGATTGGCAAAATATTTAAAAACCGTGAAGTTTCTGATTTATAGGTTTCAATCAGTATTTTGGATTTTTTGTAAAACATTTTTTGATCCAGCTGTTTTATAAAATCAGGATTCAGATTGTAGGCGACCGAATAAATATTTTTATGACCCTGAAAAGCCCTGTGAACTGCCACACAGACATCCTGATGATGAGGATGACCGTATTCACCCATAGGTGAATGGGTGAAAATCTGCGCAGGGGTTGGTAACGACTGAAGCCTTATTACCAGATCACTGACTGCCAGCCTTTGACTGTAAACATCGGGATACTGCCAACATTCGCTATCCCTTACAGACAATTGTGAACAAGCTTTTTTAAAATCCAACAAACGATTTTCATTTCCATCACTGGTTACACAGATGACTTTCCAATTAAGCCCTTTAAGCTTTTTCTGCAATAGACCACCAAAAAATAAAGTCTCATCATCTGGGTGGGCTGCAACGACTAGGTTGAATTTTTCTTTCGACTTTCTTGAGGGCATCTGAATAAAATTGAACCATGGAATCAAACAACCGCGCAAGCACTTTGCAAGACGCCAAATCGCTACTGGAAATCTGGAATCAATCAAACAGTAAATCCTATCAAATCCGCTCCTGTGATTTGGAATGGAATCTGACTCAGCAAAGATTGATTCAGTATCAAACTAAATCTTTTGACGGCACATCAGTGCTGTTGGCCAAGTCCACCAAGGAAGGACTGACACTGGGAATCCCTGAAAACCAAATGCATGTGTCGCTGTGGGGACCAACAAAAAATCCTGCCCAGTTGATTAAAAGCATCGAAGCTTTTGCCAGGGAAAACCAAATGCAGAAATTGTTATGGGGAGCTGACGAATTTCATTTTTTACCCGGAGTGCCCAGCGAACAAACCGAGCTGATTTCTGTTCTACAAAAAAATAATTATGTGACAATGGAGGTTGCAGACCTGGCTGGAAACTGCGGTCAGTATGAAGTGCAAGAACTTATAAACTCTATAAGCATTGGTGATTATGATTTTGAATTGATCGATAATCAGATTGAAAAAATCAAGATGATTGATTTTTTAAAAACTGAATTTCCTGGACGATGGTTGAGAGAGTTTTTGATTTGGGATCAGCGTTTGGATACCAAAAGAGCACTATGGTTTGGATTAAAAAAAGATCGCAAATTCGTGGGCTTCGCTCGAATTGGAGTGCGCAAAAATTTTCTGCCAACGGATCAGGGATGGACTATGGGGGCACTCCGATTCCCACCGGGAGCTGAAAATGTTTTTTCGGATTCCGATGGCTGCCTGGGGCCCATCGGTGTTGCAGAATCCGAAAGAGGCAAAGGCAGCGGGAAAGTGTTGTTGGGTCTAGCTTTGCAGGAACTCCGGTCAAGGAACACAAAACAGATTTGCATAGATTGGACGAATGCGTTTAAATATTACGAAAGACTCAACTTCAAGCGAGTCAGAAACTACCAGGGCGCATGGAAGCAGCTCTGAACTTCCAGGAGGGAAGCTTGAAAAGATTTTTAATCATCACCTTATTTGCAATCTGTATCCCCGCAGCTTTTATGGCCGCTCATGCCGAAACACCAACGGCCGACGAACATGGCAAGTTTTTTACCAGCGAGACGACTGAGTCGACTCAATCAGAATTTTCTGAGAAAAGTTTGAAATTGATGTCTGCTGATTCAGAAAGTGAATTTACAAGTGCAGATTTGTCAGATTCAGACTGGGAAATCGAAGATCTGGACACAGCGGAAGAGAATTCAAAATTACCGGAAGAAACTTTTTATCAAAACACACAGGCTCAAAAAGCTTTTGGTGGCAAACCCCGAACTGGCCGCAAACTTAAAAGCATAGGTGAATTCAACCCTTCATTTTACTGGGTCGCGGTTGAAAAACGAACAGCCGAACCAAAAAATGTTAAGCTTTTTGATTCCAAAGGACGCCTTATGACCAGTGTGAGCGAAAGCTTTTACAAAGAGCTTCGAATGGAAGGCACGGGCATATTAACAAATGGCAAGCTGATTAATTTCGATTCTCGACTGAGATTGCCCGATGGCAGCGTTGAAGTCCGATGGCGCTGGTGCGGACCAGAAGCCCCTTTTGGGTATGGCCACGGAAACACTCCTCTGAAAGAATTCCGTTCAGCAGCCGTCGATCCCAAAGTCGTCCCCCTGGGATCAAAACTGTACATCCCAGCAGCCAAGGGCATTAAGCTTCCTAATGGCAAAGTTCACGATGGAATTTTTTGGGCTCATGATGTTGGCTCGATGATCGTTGAACGAAAAATCGATATCTTTACAAGCTTTGGCGATCAAAGTGCCGTGTTTCAGAAAAACGGCATGCCTCACGGCAAGATGGTCAAAGTCTATATCGTTAAATAAATTGCTGATTCGAATCGTCTTTAAAAAATCATCGGTAACATTATTTTGAATTTTGCTTCTATTTTAAAAGGTTACAGCCTCGTGCTTCATCCGCTCGGGCTGCGCCCCCGCCATCCTGGCTCCGCGGAGAACCTTTTAAAATTAAAGCAAAATTCAAAATAATGTTACCGATGATTTTTTTTAAGGGCAGAACCAGCAATCTAAATTGTGTGGATGACTTTGCTTTTGAGTTGCTTGGGCTTATCTGGGTTGCGCCCCAACGCCACTGATGACTGGGCAATCCATGGATACAGAGTTTGCAAAGCATGAATCGGTGACAACCTGTGATCAGTGCCCGCAATCAGTTCGATATCTGGGTTGTGCTTTTTTTCTGCCACCAACACTACCCTTGCGCCTTGATCCCGCAGCTCACTGGCTGTCTGAATAATTTCTTGTTCTCCCGAACCAGGCAACGCCAGTGCGATGATTGTGAATTTTTGATCCACGATTTCCCTGGGGCCATGCCTGACTTCTGCCGTAGAAAAAGCTTCTGAATGAATCCCGCAAGTTTCTTTGATTTTCAATGATAACTCATGTGCGGCCGAAAATCCCAGTCCCCGCGACAACACAAAAACATTTGAGCTACCGATTAATTTTTTGGGATCAATGGCAAGGCCCAAATTAAAATTTTGCAAAAGGGTTTCAGGTAATTTTAAAATCCCCGCTTGCAAAGCCTTATCTTGAGACCAAGTAGCCGCTATCCTGGCGATTACAGTCAGAGTGCACAGCACTGTTTTTGTTGCAGCCAAACCCAGCTCAACCCCTGCATGCTGATCAAAAAAATACTGAGCCGCTCGGGCCAATGGAGATTGCGCATCATTGACTATTGAAGCACAAATAGCACCGCTTTTTTTACAAGCTTCAAAAGATCTCAAGATATCTGGACTGACCCCTGATTGCGATATCCCTATGACAAATTGATTTTTCAAATCCAACTTTGAATCCAACACTGTCACAGTGGATGGCGGAATGGAGGCAACGACTTTGCCCGTCACCATCGGAATCAAATACTGGGCGTAAGTGGCCGCATGATCAGAGCTGCCTCTGGCAATAGTTGCAACAAAATTTGGTTTTTGTTTTATTAATTGATCAGCTAATTCTTGGTATAAAGCTGCATCTCGAGACAACAGTTGGCTGATTTTTTTTGAAGCCTCTTTAGCTTCGGTTAACATCTGAGACATTGATAGAAATCCTTTTCTCTCTACTCAATAAGATACAAATTCAATAGCCTGATGTCATACAAATTTCTGATCTGCTCTAGAGACCTAGCCTTTTTTAGCTGTTACTTTAATTTAAAAACTTGAAATTAAATTTACATTCAGTGAACGGTTGAGATTAAATTTACACGCAAGGAGCGCTTGAAGCTAAACTTACCCTTAATGAGCTGATTAAATTTAAATTAAATAAAGCTTCTGTTGCTGTCAAAACGACGCCATTCTTCCAAAAAGAATGATCCAATAATAAGGACACAAAAAGCACTGATCATCTGACGCACAATATCTTTCCCGGGGGAAGTGATTTCTGAAAGTAAAAATATTTTCTGCGATTTCAAAGTATCCAATTGATCTATTTCAATAAAATCACCAATATATTTTTCTGAAACCTGAAAGCAAAAAGCTATAATCCAAAAGCTAAATTCTAAATTCGCCGCAACGCCGTTACTGCAGAAAATATAAAAATAGATCTTGACGAGGTTTTTTCGAAATTCCTGAAAAATATTTATAAAAACTAAATACTAACTGGCGACCACTTTAGCTGAAGCATTTGCTCGCTATTAAATTATAATTAACAAGTCACCAACCTGTCTGCACTTATCGAGCAGGCCTTGCAGGTAAGAATCTGAATCTCAAAAAAACAATTTTAAGTTCCATGATAAGTTACCTTTTATAAAAAGGAGCTACCATGCAATCTACCGAAATCAGGAACCTAGATGATCAAACACTTGAAATGAAAACTAAAAATCTGGTTGGCCAGGAACGCGAACTGACCGTTCAGATTCTGCATTATCTGCAAGAAATCAATCGCCGCAGGTATTTTGCAAACAGAGGCTACCCTTCCCTGTTCGAATACGCAGTGAAAGAATTAAAATATTCTGAATCTCAGGCTCATCGCAGGATTTCAGCAATGCGACTTATTCAAGAACTGCCCGAAGTCGAACAAAAGCTTTCAATCGGTGATTTGACGTTGGCAACTGTTTCACAAGCACAAACATTTTTTAGACAGGAAACTAAATCAACTGGTGTCATCAGAAACGTAGAACAAAAAAGAAATCTTTTACGACAATTGGAAGGTCAATCCAAAAGAACCGTAGAAAAAACCCTGGTTGAACTTTGCCCAAAAACATTTCAAACAAAGGAAACTCTAAGACCAATCGCTGAAGATCTGTATGAATTAAAAATCACCCTAACAAAATCGCAGCAACAGAAACTGACAATACTAGCAGAATTAAAAAGCGGCCTCACAAAAGCAGAAACTTTAGAATGGATGATGGACTTGGCACTGAAAAAAGTTGATCCATTAAGCAATCCGAAAATAACCAAGGCAAAAGACATTCCCACCGATTCTAAAAAATCAGATCCTATCAGCAAATTACAAACCAACGAAAAGCCTTTGCAATGCACTGCCCCTATCCCGGGGAAAGTGAACCGATATATCACCAAAGATTTTAAGCAAACCCTCTGGATCAGATCAGCGGGTCAGTGTGAATTTGTCGATCCTTTGACCAAAAGGCGGTGTGAATGCCGTAAGCATCTGCAGGTTGATCATATTTATCCATTGGGTTTAGGCGGAAAAACCGACATCAAAAACCTGCGACTGGTCTGTCGTAGCCACAATCAGCTTTTTGCTATTCAGTCCTACGGGATTCAGCACATGGCTAAATACCTGCCGGATCTGAGGTGATGAGCTGTTTGCCAGCTCCACAATCTGTATCAGTTTTCTTAAGCGGCTTTTTTATCTGACTTTGGTGTGTTTTGATCGATGTTAAACGCGACAGTCTTAACTGGTTCAGCCACTGACTGTTTGTTTGCTGAAACCCCGCCATTAACTTTGGTCAGCACAGTGATCTGGTGTTTGAATTCACCTGTTTTTGAAACCTGCTCGACTGCCAAAATAAACTGATAGCCTTTATCGAATCCATCCTTTGCAACGGCCGAAATTTTTTCTCCGCCATTACCAATAAATTCAATGATTTGTCTTTTAGTCCTAAAGTACTCCAACAACATCAAAACACCCACCGAAACTCCAGAACCTACAAAAATCACTCCGCTGCTTTCCTGCGGATAAACACCATACTGCAATAAAGCCCCGATTCCCGGACACACGATCGACAAAGCCAGCAACAACACATTGTTAATGCTTCTGAAATGTATGGATGAGATCTGATTTAAAAATATAGAACTGACATTTTTAGTGCTGCCTGAAACCACGTATTTAATGACTCTGTAATTTGTCAAAGTCAGTTGATTGCCAGCGCCTCTTATTAATGCTTTTTCATTTTCAATCAGTTTCATACTAGAACCATCGGCACCGAAAATTTTTAACTTAAAAAATATGTCCCAATTCAGTCCAATTGTCTTGGCCCTAGGTCTGGATCAATCCAAAAAACAGACAAATGGCGCGGTAGTTTTGAGTTTTTATCGCAAGAAAATTTCCAGCTGGCCCGCTTCGCTGCAGTAAATTTGAATTTAAAAATATATCTGTGATTTATGCGTTGTGAATACTTGCTAACGGCCGCAAGCTCATCTCTCGTATTGCATAAATGCAAAAGTAATTTGTTTTTACTGTTTTTAGACACATGCAGCGAGCGCGCGGGGCATATCTGGTGTTGAGTCATTTAAATTAACTAGGTTTATGATAAATTATTAATCATAGACCTAGTTAATTTAAATGATTCAATACGAGAGATGAGCCCGCGGCCGTTAGCGAGTGTCTAAAAATAGTGAAAAAAATTATCTTTGCATTTACGCAACACGAGATATGCCATGCGCGCTCGCAAATGTATTCACAACGCATAAATCACAGATATATTTTTAAATTCAAATTTACTGCAGAGAAGTGGGCCGATTAAAGAAAATTTGGTCTGCGTGGCCGGATTTGAACCGACGACCCCCAGCACCCCAAGCTGGTGCTCTACCAAGCTGAGCCACACGCAGATCAGATTAAGTCGCAGCGGCCTCGTCAGAAAACAGGCGCTGAACTTTCCTGAGGTTTACTATAAGGTGATCCACTTCATCAAGCAAATGGTCCACTGATTGATTAAAATGAGTCCAATCTTTCTCTTTTTTAACTTCGGTTTTTACGAAATTTCTCAGATCCGACAGCGCAGCACGGGCCCCTTCGATTGAAAACCGGTCTCGATGAAGCAGTTTGCGGATTAAAAACGCATTTTCAACTTCGCGTTTGGTATAATATCTTTGATTATTCGAAGCCTTTTTAGGCTTTAAAACTTCAAACTCAGTTTCCCAATATCTTAAAACATACTGCTTAACACCTAGCAAATCTGCCACTTCGCCAATTTTAAAACCCATTTTCGTTGGGATAGAATTAATTTCCTGCAGCAACAATTCATCACAAAGCGCCGCAGGCAATGTCATTAAAGGTTCGACAGAGATTTCTGGCACTTCAATGTGATTGTCTTGCAATATGATGTCTTCAATTTCGTTTAAACCAGATGACTGCACCTCTACTAGATTTTGCATATCGATATTAATCTCAGTCATTATCGTCATCCTTTAAATGGGCGTATTCTTCACCATTTAACATGGCTTTAAGCACCTGACTGGGTCTAAAAGTTAAAACCCGTCTGGCTGAAATTTTAATTTGCTCACCTGTTTGGGGATTTCTGCCGACTCTTTCGTTTTTTCCTCGAACGATAAAATTACCAAAACCAGAAATTTTGATTTTTTCGCCTTCGTGAAGCTGCGATTTGATGGCATTAAAAACTAACTCCACCAACTCAGAGGCTTCCTTTTTTGAAAATCCGATTTTCTCGTAAACTTTTTCAACGATGTCAGCTTTAGTCATCGTTGATTTACCTATATTTTGACCTGCCATGATCTCCCCTTATAGATTTGAAGAACAACTCTTATATTTAGGGTAACAAGTCATTGAAATGAATCAAGAATTTACTTTTACTATCTGACAGAAATATTTAGCTTAGATTTAAGAGCCGCCAACACCTTTTCTTGCAGCTGAGATACCTGAGAATCCTGCAGTGTTCCATTTTTATCCTGCAATTTCATTCTTATGGTCAGCGATTTAAATCCTTTGGGCAGATTTTCGCCTAAATATTGATCAAATACAAAAACCTCCTGCAACAGACCCGAGGCTTCTTGTTTAATCAAAGCTAAAACTTGATCACTGGATTGATTGGATTTCATCAACAATGCCAGGTCTCTTTCAACCACTGGAAATTTAGCAAAACCTTGAAATTTACCTGAGGTTTTTTTGTTAAGTCTCAGTTCTAATTCACAAATCGCCACAGGCACGCGAACCTTGGCATCATTTAAAATTTTCGGATGGAGGGTCCCAATAAAGCCCACATTTTTATCACCCTCTTTGATCTGTGCGCTCTGACCTGTGTGCAAAAACTCAGGGACCTTTGATTTTTCGAAATTTTGAATCTGGTATCCCAGTTTTTCTAGCGGAGCCTTTAACGACAACACAGGCGGAGCCACCGTTTTACTCCACAAATCAATGTCCTCACCCCAAATAATCATCGCCAAATTAAAAGTCTCTTTGATTTCTGTTTCTCTGCAAAAAACTTTACCGATTTCGAACAATCTTCCGGATGCATGACTTTGGTGGAAATTATAAGAACAATTCTGCCATAACCCATAGCTCAAACAACTTCTCATTAGGTTCTGTTCTTCGTTCAGTGGATTGACTAATTTTACAGGATTTTTCACTGAAGGCAGACCTGCTTCAATTAAATGTTCTAGATTTTGCAAAAATCCAGCCTGTCTGGATTCAGAGGTAAAACAAAAGTTCAAACTTTCCGAAAACCCAAAGGTCCTGACTGTATTTCTGATTTCCCGATGAAATAAATATTCTTCGTTATGATGTGCGGGCTCCCTAGACAAAGCAGGCAATGTTTCTGGGATATGTTGATACCCATAAATTCTGGCAAATTCTTCGATCAAATCCATGTCGGTTTCAATATCAAACCGATAATCAGGGGCTGTGATTTCATATCCATCACCAGCCTTTGAAATTTGACAATGAAGTCTTTTAAAAATTTCTTCTACCTTCGATCCATCAACCGGGTATCCCATCTTGCGACTGATTTCAGATTCAGATAATTTGATGGCTGACTTTTTTAAATCCAAGGAATTTATATCATAATGACCTGATAGGGCCTCTCCACCAGCAACTTTCAAAATCAATTCTGTCGCTCGATTCAGAGCCATCAAAGTATTTGTAGGATCCACTCCCCGGCTAAATCTGTAACCAGAATCCGTATTTAGACCATGCCTCCTAAGGGATTTTCGAGCAGATCCCGGAGTAAAAAACGCACTTTCTAAAAAAATATTTGTCGTCTGTGGGCTGACTCCAGAATTCTTGCCACCCAGTACTCCCGCGATACAAACCCCGCCAGCCTGATCCTGAATCATTAATTCTTCACCCGTCAGATTTAATTTTGAACCATCTAATGTGACAAAAGATTCTTTGGGCTTTGCCGAATCAACCACAATCATTGATCCCTTTAATTGATCAGCATCAAAGGCATGCAGCGGTTGCCCCAGCTCCATCATGACATAGTTAGTGGCATCAACAATATTGTTGATCGAATTCATCCCAACACTTTGGATTTTTTGTTTCAACCAATCGGGACTTTCTGAAACTTTGATATTCTGAATGTACCTACCGGTGTACCTGGGACACATATCTTTATTTTTAACTTCCACTTTAATTTTACTTTGAGTGGACTCTGATTTTAGAACGGGCTCAGAAATTTTAAAATTTATGGGTCTATTTAAAAGGGTTGAAACCTCTCTGGCTAATCCCAAATGACTCAAACAATCTGCACGATTGGGTGTGACTTTCAATTCCAAAACTACGTCATCCAGGCCAAAATAAGCTGCTGCAGTCTGACCAATCAAGGCACCGGGATCCAATATCACTATCCCAGATGATTCTTTATCAATTCCCAGTTCTTTGTACGAACAAAGCATCCCAGCAGATTCCACACCACGAAGCACAGCTTTTTTAATTTCAAAATTTCCGGGCAACATAGCGCCTGGCAATGCCGCAATAACCTTATCGCCTGATTTATGATTTTTGGCCCCACAGACAATCTGGTGAATCACTCCATCACCAGTCGTGACCTTGCACACAGATAATTTATCAGCATCAGGGTGCGCAGACTTTTCCAGAATCAATCCAACGACTACATTGTTCAGGTCTTTAGATTTATTTTGAATTTCCTCAACTTCTAAACCAGCTGCTGTTAATAAATCCGCCAGCTGTTCGGGCTTTTGATAAAATTCTTCAACATTAACAAACTCATTGAGCCACTTTAAACTGAGTTTCATGAAAACTGCCTTAAAAATCTGATGTCGTTTTCAGGAAACAATCTGATGTCATCGATTCCATATTTAATAATTGCCATGCGTTCAATACCAAAACCAAATGCAAAACCATTCCATTCAGGATAATTCACATTAGACATTTTAAAAACTTTTGGATTGATCAGTCCGCAACCACCAATTTCGATCCATCCCGAATTTTTGCACAGACTGCAACCCTTGCCTTTGCAAATCGGACAGGTGCAATCAACTTCAGCCGAAGGCTCAGTAAAAGGAAAAAAACTAGGTCTGAACCGAGTTTTTAATCCATCTCCAAAAAACTCTTTCACAAAAAAACTGATGGTTCCCTTTAAGTCTGCCATGGAAACATTTTTATCCACGCACATGCCTTCAATTTGGTGAAAATGTGGCAAATGCGAAATATCGCTGTCGCATCTAAACACAGCCCCAACGCCCACTACCCGCAATGGCGGTTTTTCAGATTCCAGCGAATGAATTTGAATGGGCGAGGTATGGGTCCGCAGCACATGGGTTTCATCAACAAAAAATGTATCCTGCATATCCCTGGCTGGGTGATCCTTGGGGATATTTAGAGCTTCAAAATTATAATAGTCTTTTTCAATCAGGGGCCCCGTTCGCAAACTGTAACCCAACCTAAATAAAATCAATGAAATTTCATCTATCACTTTATTAATTGGGTGAACAGTGCCCGGCAGCCTTTCCCCGTGGGGAAGGGTCAGATCCAAAGCTTCCGATTGAAGCTTTAAATCAATCTCTGCATTTTGCAGCTGAGCTTCCCGAAGCGCATACACCTGTTCAAGCTTTGCCTTAACCTCGTTGATCAGCTTACCCAACAAAGGTTTTTCTTCCTTGGACAGCTTAGCCATTTCCTTCATCATTTCGGTCAGACTGCCGCTTTTACCCAGGTACTTTACCTTTAAATCGTAAAGAGCCTTTGAATCAGAGGCTTTTTCAATCATGGCCACAGCTTCGGCATGAATTGAATTCAATTTTTTTTCAGAGTCTTGCAATGATGACATAGATGCGATTGATTATGAATGCTTTAACCCTTTTTCGCAAACCAAAACTATGGCTCACAAGAACAAAAACAATTGGACAGGATTTAAGAAAAAACCCACTGGCAAAGTGCATAAAAAGCCTGTCAAGATTTATAGCATCCAAGAAGCCAACGACAGGATGTTGGATTTTTTTAAAAACCACGATTTCTCGCACATCACTCACGAACAACGTCAGCAGCTGGCCCATTTTTATTCGCTATTAATGGAAGCTCAAAAAACCAATAACTTTACCCGAATCACTGACCTGAAGGACGTCGCTTTAAAGCATTTTATCGACAGTATGATTGTCGCAAAGCTCACTGATTTGCAATTTCCACTGCTAGACATGGGCACCGGCCCTGGGTTCCCTGGAATCCCGTTAAAGATTTTATTTCCCAACGAAAAAATCATTTTAGCCGAAGGCGTGCAAAAGCGAGTTGAGTTTTTAAAAACCGTTCGTGACGAGCTGAAACTGCAAAACCTGGATGTGGTTGGAAGAAACATTAATCCGCATTTTTATCTACCGGTTAAAGGTGTGATCACCAGAGCGGTTGAAGACGCCAGCAACACCATTGAAAACACCAAATCCTGTTTGATGGTGGGTGGCAGAATTTATTTAATGAAGGGCCCCAACTGCGAACCCGAAATTGAAATGATTCAAAAACAAAAACAACATTACACTCTGCAAGCCGACATCAAATACATGCTTCCAGCTACTGATATTAATCGCAGACTGTTGGTGATTGAAAAAATCAAACAAACTCCTTTCGTTGATCCAGAATCAGAGCCTTTTTATGAAGACTGAAGCCCTTAGGATTGACAGCGACAGCAATGCCACATTTAAAATGCTGCAATCACTGACACAGTCTAAAGGCATCAAGAAAGAAAATTTGTTTTTGATATCTGGTGAAAAAATTGTTCAAGAAGCTCTAAAGCTGAATCAGTTAAAAATCGTTTATGAGCTGGCGACAGAAAATATTTTTTATTCCAAGGCCAACAAAAAAACTATCTTAGCAAAAACATTATTTAATGAATTGGATGTGATCGGAACAGGTTCAAATATTTTGGTCGCAGAGGTTCCAGAAATAAAACCTCTACCCAAAAATTGGAATCAAAATGGCTTTTGTGTTTTTCTGCCCCTGGGCGACCCTGTCAATCTGGGATCAGCCATCAGATCATGCAAGGGCTTTAACGTTGATCAATTGGTTTTATTAACTGAATCAGCTAATCCTTTTCTACCTAAGGTTACAAAGTCTTCAGCGGGAGCCAATTTATCCGTTCAGTTTTATAAGGGTCCATCAATCAAAGAATTATCGGATCAACCTATTGTCTGCCTGGATAAGGGCGGTGAAGATCTGAAAAAATTTAAATGGCAAAAAAATATTTCGGGCTTACTTTTGGGCCAAGAAGGTTCCGGTATCCCCAAAGATTTAAATCTTAAAAAACTGTCCATTTCAGCCACTGGAGTGGAATCCCTGAATGCCACATCGGCCTTGTCAATTGCACTTTTCCACAGACAATACACATCTTAATTCACAGGGTGTTGCGCACACTGTGTTAGTTTTTGTTCTTGAAACAAATTTTAACCTGATTCTATGATTTGAATCTCAAATATTTTTATAGGCCACTGGCCAAAGGAGATTTCAGAATGAAATTATCATTGACGATAACTGCTGCAGCGCTGGTGCTTATGCAGCCCCTGTTCGCAACAGCAAAGAACCAGAAAGACAACTGCGTCGCCCTTCCCGATTACAACACAGTTAAAACAGCATTGACAAAAGCTCGCACCGATAACAACGGCGGATTAAACCTTGATATGTGGGCCACTGTTGTTGACCGCAGCGGCGTTGTTTGCACAGTGGTATACACTGGCAACAAGGCTGATTCTCAATGGCCAGGATCACGAGTGATTTCTGCTCAGAAAGCCAATACTGCCAATGCTTTCAGTTTAAAAGATTTGGCGCTTTCAACAGCCAATCTTTATTCTGCAGTACAACCTGGTGGTCCATTGTTTGGTCTGCAAGAAAGCAATCCTGTTGATACAAAAGCTGCCTACGCAGGTAATGCTAATGAATTTGGGACCAAAAATGATCCCATGGTTGGCAAACGCATCGGTGGAGTGAACGTGTTTGGTGGTGGAGTAGCCTTGTACAACGCCAAGGGTGAAATCGTTGGAGCCTTAGGAGTTAGCGGCGATACTTCATGCGCGGATCACAATATTGCATGGAAACTGCGATCTAATCTGAATTTGGATTATGTTCCAAACGGCGTGGCTCCGACCAAGAATGATCAAATCGTATTTGATATCAATTCTGGCAAAAGTAACGGCGGCTACGGACATCCTGATTGCGGCGGCAAAGCTGTCGAAACCGCAAAAGGTCTCAATCCAACTAAGTCGATTGTTAGATAATTTTTTGAACCCAACGGAAATCATCGTTGGGTTTTCTAAAATTAACATCTAATAATTAAATGCCGCTTTATTGCTTAAAATTATTGGTCTGCGAGGCCATAAGAATCTCATCTCCAATTTTTACTTTTTCTGGATGAGAAACAATTAAATGCACTCCGAATTCAGCAAATTTTCTGGGCCCCTTGACTGTT
This sequence comes from Pseudobdellovibrionaceae bacterium, assembly GCA_044359815.1. Taxonomy (GTDB): domain Bacteria; phylum Bdellovibrionota; class Bdellovibrionia; order Bdellovibrionales; family Bdellovibrionaceae; genus JBIKLL01. The sequence goes on along the minus strand of JBIKLL010000011.1, from coordinate 21,108 downwards.
TTTAAATTGGTTAAGGCATTGGTATTATCAGAATCTCCGCTAAGTGGATTTAATGTAACAACTTTGCACCTAACTGTGTTTTTATCAAAATCCAAAATCGCTTTATCAATTTTGATTTTTTGAAAACTTTCTTCGATCCATGGATTGTTTGAATCGATCACTATATTTGCGCGAAACCTTTCAATTCCTATAGGTGACTCCAAGGTTTGATTAAGAGCCTCCAGGCTTTTTAGATTAACCAAATGAACCTGCCCACCATCGGAAAACTGAGTCTGATAGGTTTTGTTGTTAGACGCTTTTTTATTTGGTGGATGTTGCGCTGAATAGCCTGCCAGAAAAACTGTTTGCCCTAAATGATCAGAAAAAAACTCATCGGCATCGTCATCGACATGATAAACCGTGATGTCATCATTCCAGATTTTCGTATCGAGCAGATCTCCGAATTCTGGATGGATGGTCATTTTTTGATTTTCAAACTTTACTTGTATCAGTCCATTGACTATCGATGTTTCAAATTGCGCTAATTTACCAATCTGTCGTTGTGTTAAAAAATCCCCGTTTTTATCTATCAACATCATTTCTCGATCGCCTGGAATTCCTGAAAAAGTCAGATTCAGTTCTGGAACTGATATACCCTTAAGACTTTTTATTGGATAAATATGCAACGAGGTTATCTTCATTCAACCATTTCAGTTACGGAACTTAGACTTAGAAGTCAAAACCCATTGTATGAATATATCTTTTCAAATGAGCGTTTTTTTTAAAAACAAGAATTTAAAATCGGCGACAATCCCATTGGCGGTTGATTTTCCCAAAGACTTAGGATGTATCCACCATCACCACTACCGGTTGGCTTTACAGCGTAAGCTCCGGCCGTTCTGAGCATTTGCAGATGATCTTGGACAGAACCTCGGGTCAGACCCCATTGTTCAAAAGAATCCAGAGCCAAATCCATCCCCTGCTTTAAGACTTTTAATCCCTCTGCTTCATCCAATGCTAGGGCCCGCTCACATAATTCCACTGACTGAGTCATCTGCTGATCCAGTTTTTTACCCAAAGCCGGGTCTGCAGCCATCAATGATTTCACTTTTCGGATGCATTCCATGGTAACTCCGCGCTTACCCGAATAGGAAACATACAATCTAGGGCGCCAATTCATTTTTATCGGAGATCTTTCGCCATTTCTGACAAACTTTAATCCCTCACCTGACAACGCCACTGCGATATCAACTCCACTGCTTTCACCATGAAACAGATTTTCCAGATCCCGACAGGTTTCGTACAAATCAATGTCTTTAATCCATCCCTGCTTGTTTAAGATTTTTCCCACGGCAACACATAAACTGGCAGAAGCCCCCAGGCCTGCACCAATCGGGATTTCACTTTCAAAAACAATTTTTTTCCGTAAATCAGAATTGTTTTTACCAACTCTGTGCATGGCTTTTTCTAAAACACCCCAAAACAGTAATTCCAAATCGCTGCCCAAGGATCCTTTAAATTGAACATTCAGTTCAGTTGAATCCTCAATGGTCACATTTAAGCTTTTTGATTTTAAAGGGAACACCAAAGCAGGACTGCCCCGCAGCACCGAATGCTCTCCTGACAAAATCCATTTAGCATGCACTTTTATTACTGAATCATTTATCAAAGCACTGAATCCGATCCGATCACACGACCAAATTGTTCAAACTTTTTTACCGCAGCTTTGGCAGCAGAAATTTGATCAGGCCTCCAGAGCAAATGCACATTGGGACCCGCATCGGTAGTGACAATGGGACCATCTTTGGTTTGATCCCATTGGTTTCTGAGCTCGTTTAACAGGGCCACAGTTTTTTCACCAAAATATCCAAAGGATGGATTGCTGGTTTCAAAAAGACTGTGCATATCCCAAAACTCTTCCCAACAGATTTGATAGCATTTCTGCCAATCCTGATGTCTTAAAGCTTCCAGCAAATGAGCCAATCTGTCTTGAGCCCGATTGGGTCTGTGATTGTATAAAGCAGAAGTCATCACTCGTTTATGGGCTTCGCTGGAAGATACCGATTTTTTTGCACCATCAACGACGATGACCTGGTGATATAAATTTTCATAGGGAAACTCGATGGGTCTTACAGTGTTTCCTGACCACAATACCCATGGTCCAAAAAAACTTCTGCAACTGGATCCTGATCCTTTAGCAGACAGTGCGGCCATATCGCCCTCTGAACAATAAGCTTGCTTCACACCCAAGGCTTGAAAGGTTTCAATAGCTGCTTTTGTCAGAGCCGCAAAGCTGGATGCCGAGCTGGCTATCCCACAATCTGATGGAAAATTATTAGCGGATTCCACCAACAGCCCCTGCTCCACACCAAAAGTTTGCTTTAAAAAGGCCAGATGTTTTAAAAACCGTGTTTTTGCTTTTTCAGACAACTCAACCGGAGCATTGGCACCAGGCTCATCAGTTAATGGTTTCCATAAATCAGTTTTGGTTCCGGGTTGCACAGTCACTCTGACAAAACTTTTCAAATGCGGCAGAGTGAATGACAACGAAGCATTTGCTGGCACATTGTTTTCAACGTTTTCTTTACCCATATACTTTATCAACGCAATATTGGATGGCTGGGCCACCAGGGTTGAAATTTTTGTGCTCATATGGTCCTTTCAAACAGGGTTTTTTGTTCTTCAGTTTGAATCTTAATACCCTTGCTGATTTCGTTTTCTGTAGCGATTAACTGCAAATCCTGATTTTGAAAGACTGCTTGCAAGTCAGAATTTTTTTCAGCAACCACTAACAAGGCATCAGCCCCCAAGGCTCCGCAACCTTTGGCTGCCAATACACCCTTAGCTTTTCGCAAGATTTCCAATTTTTTTAAAGTCCCATCGAATGTTTTATTTTGTTTTTGCAGTTCATTTTGATACTGATTCACACCGTCAACAACATCTTGTGATCGGATCTGAGAAAATCCCATTAAGACTCGCCGGCTGGCCTGATCAAAATTTGCCGTTTCAAATTCGGATAATTCAGACAGATGCTCGTGGGTAGCTACTTTAAATCCCGTTCTTAAAATATAAAATCCAATGTCAGAAAATGGCCATGCGAAATTTTGCAGCTTACCTTCTGATCTGTTGAAAAATGTTATCCCACCACAGACCTGACCAATCAGATCAGCTCCACTGGGTAGGTATCTGGTTTTCAAGCTTAGATTTTGGTAATCGCTTAACAGCATTTTCCAATCATAAAATCTCTGCACATCAAATCTAAAATGGGTGTCGATGTGCCTAAGTGCATACAGCATCGCAAACTGCGCGCTGGAGGCACCAAATCCCCCTTTGCCTAAATGAGGATCCAAAAATTCAATATTTATGTTTTTAAAAAACTCTGAATGAGCTTCCAGCAATTTTCCAGCAGGGCTTTCAGGGTGGATTTTGTTTTTTTGATCTGTCCCGCCGATTTTCATCTGAAATCTGGGCCTGGTGTTGACAGTCAGCACAGGACCGCCCTTGAGCGCCAGGTATTCTCCAACAAAAAACGTTTTACTGGGTAAACTGATATTTAGTTTCACTGGATTTTTTTATTTTGATCCCGAAGTTCTTTTAAAACCTCAATGGCATGACTTAAAGAAATGCGTTTTTTCAAAGACAAAATTTCTTCAAGCTTTTTTACAACAAAGGGGACTTCTTTATCCTCGGCACCAGCACCCAGGGTCAGATTTCTGATATGCAGTTTCATATGCCCTTCAATGATACCAACAGTTGTTAATGCCCTTAAAGCCCCTAAATTTTGCACTAACCCAACAGCGGAACAAATTCGCGATAATTGATCCGCTGATTGTACCTTCATCATCCTCAGACACATTAATGCTTGGGGATGCAGTGATGTCACACCACCAACTGTTCCTACAATTATCGGAGCCTTCAGCGTACCGATTAAAAATCGCCCGTCACGTTTCCATTGAGTGATGGACCTGTACTGACCATCACGGCACGAATAGGCATGAACGCCAGCTTCTACCGCACGCCAGTCGTTTCCGGTGGCAATCAATATAGGGTCAATGCCATTAAGCACGCCCTTGTTGTTTGTAGCTGCACGGTAAGGATCCAGCTGAGCAAACAGCGAAGCTTCTTCAATTTTTTCAGCCAGTTCTTCATCCACTGTTTTTAATGTCACTGTGGCTTCTGTCAGTTTGGTATCCACCAGATTTGACAAAATACACATGGTGACTTTTTCATCTGTCCAAGACTCGATTGGACCTTTTAAAAATTCACAAACTTGATTGATGATGTTTGCGCCCATGGCATCTACGGGATCCATCAGAACATGAATGACTGCCATGCATTCATCTGCTGATCGATCTATACTGCGAAACTCTATGTCCCGGACTCCGCCACCCCTGCGTACCATGCCAAAGGCAACTTCTTTGTTTGCCAGTTCAATCATTTCAGATTTTTTACTTAAAATTGTTTCACGAAGTCTGTTCAGATTTTTAACTTTGGCTATTTGAATTTGGCCAATAATCTCATGGCCTAAAATCTTGGTAGTGATTTCGCCATTTTCACGTATCCATTTCGCAGTTTTGCTGGCAGCTGCGACGATTGAGGTTTCTTCGACAGACATTGGAATAACCATATCAGTTCCATCGATTTTAAAATTGGTCGCAACCCCTAATGGCAGCTGAAAATACCCAATGACGTTTTCAATAAATTTTTCGCCCAATGAGGCATCTTGCAATCCGCCTCGCTCCAGAAAATCAATGTCTGACTTATCAATGATTCCGTAAAACAACAGAGACTGCAGCCTTGATTGCAAATCCAGTTTTGAAAACCCCTGATACATTGAGCTCAGATCAGGAGTTTGAGCTTTAGAACCTGAAAACAAATCAAAACCCGTTGCAGATTTTTGTGCTAAGTTTTCATTTTCAGAAACATCTGTGATCACAGATTCCCTGTTTGGTCCTAGAGTTGTTTCCAAGTCCAAACCTCATTCTTTCGAAGAGCCGAAACTTTCTTTTGCCCGGTACAAAACATCGAAATTTTTAGTTCTGTTTCCAACTTTAACATCGCAGTATCCAAGGCTTCAGATGTATCTAGAGCTGATTTCATTAAGGGCTGAGCAATGCCAACCATTGTCGCACCCATGGCGATCAATTTAGCAGCGTCAACCCCAGTTCGAACTCCACCTGATGCCCAATAAGGCGTGTGCTTTAAACCTTTTTTAGCATTAATCACTGATTGAACTGTCGTAATACCCCAATCAGAAAAAGACTGACCAACCTGGTTCATCAAACTGCCTTCAGAATGCCTGAAGGTTTCGATTTTACCCCAATGGGTTCCACCCCTACCGGCCACATCAATGGCAGCTAAACCTAAATTATCCAGATGTCGCAGAGTTTTTTCTGAAAACCCACAACCGACTTCTTTTAAAACTACAGGCACTGGGCAAATTTTAATAAATTCTTCTAGGGTTTTTAATGAGCCCGAAAAATTAGGCGTCCCTTCGTTTTGAAGGGCTTCTTGCAATGGATTTGTGTGAATAAAAATCCCCACGGCACCCATGTTTTCTATTATGAATAAAACTTTATCAAAATCGTTTTGCTTAAGCTGAGTCATACCAATATTTGCCATTAGCTGAACATCGCCTACGATTTTTCTGATATGAGACCATTCTTTGAGGGCTTCAGAATCAAAAAGCTCTCGGCGCTGTGACCCAACACCCATCAGCCAATTTCTTTTTTGAGCTGCACTGGCCAGCTTTAAATTGATTGATAAGGATTGCTCGTGACCCGAGGTCATTGATGAAACAAACAGCGGAACTGCAAAGACCTTTCCAAACAACAGTGTTGTTTGATCAACGTCTTTTAAATCAAACTGCGGCAGGGCTTCGTGAATCAATTCGATTGATTCTAATCCAGCTCCACCCACGGCTTGGCTTTGAGGATCCATCGAAACTTTGATGTGATCCCGCTTTCTTTGCTCAAATATTTTTGAAGACTCAATTTCTGGAGTCATAAAATTTCGCTTAAGCTATTGCGTGCTTACAAAGGGCCGCAAAACCAGCTGAATCCTGAATTGCCAGATCAGCCAACATCTTACGGTTGATTTCGATGCCAGCTTTTGCCAAACCACCGATTAAACGAGAATAAGTCGTTCCGTTGATTCGTGCAGCAGCATTGATTCTTTGATTCCAAAGCGCTCTGAAGTCCCGCTTTTTCATCTTTCTGTGTTTGTATGCGTAAGCTAGAGCTCTATCGTTTTTTTCGACAGCATGGGTGTAGCAGCGCGAATTTGCACTGTATGAACCCTTGGCTCTTTTTAATACTTTTTTATGTCTTCTTCGGTTTGTAAATCCACCTTTTACTCTCATGATAATCTCCTAAAACACTAAACAGCGTCTGATTTGTAGATAGTTAGCATCGTCAACATAGATCATATCACCCAAATGGCGTTTCACCTTTGAGCTCATATGAGAGTTTAAATGCCTCAGTCTTGTTTGTTTGCGTTTTACTTTTCCACTTTTTAAAAGCTGGAACCGCTTTTTTGCACCCGAATGGGTTTTCATCTTATACATATTTGCCTTCCTCCGACAGGGCGGCTCCCGTAAGTGGGGGCTCTTGTTTTTGCTCGTCTGTCAGCCATAAAATGAGCTCTGATGCTTATCGATAAATACAGATTATGACAAGGCAATTTACCTGAAAAACTACAAAATTTCTGTCGGGCACAGAACTGACCCCAGAATAATTCGCTGTTTCCAAAAATCTGGGCCGAACTTATGGAACTGAATTGACGGCTGCCCCTGTGGTTAATAGCATCGCAGTTCACCCTTAATAAATGGATTTAAAGGGTCAATTTAAAACCTTAACGGAAGAGGTATATTATGAAAATCATTATAGTTTCATCATTTGTTTTTATCAGCTCTTTGCTGACTAATTTGCAAGCTCTAGCCATGTTCGATAATGGAATGGATTTTCTGGAAAGGGCTCAATTGACCGTCAATTTCAAAAATTCGGAAAGCCTTTCACAAAAAGCTACCGAGGACTTGCAAGCCTTGTTTCGTAAATTTCAATTTGCGATTGCAAACGACACTAAGGTCATAGCCCCCATGAAAATCTCGGGCACCCAAAACCGCCCCATCCTGACCATTGGGATCAGAAAATGTGTGGCTTTTATATGCGAGTCAGCTTTTATTGATGCCGAAATAACCATGAGACCTGTCAGCGGAAAATGCGACCGCAATTGGATGATGGAAATGGATCTGGCCAGATCTGGAGACAATGTGCGTGAAATCTACAGTCGGATTCTAATCCCCACCTGCTATATCAATCACCCGAACAACAACGGGGGATATCTGACCTTTGAGGGCTGGGCTGAGCACGGTCCCAAGTATGACACAGGCATCAAGCAACGAACCATGATGAAGTTTTTAAAAAACCAGGTTCAACCAATGGTCAAAGCCTTGGATGAGCGCCTTAAGGACCTGGCCCGCGGAATTTAAAATCCCAGAAGAGACATTTAGGCAAAAAAAAAGCCCTCTTGCGGAGGGCTTTTTAAAGATTATTTGAAATTAAAAATTATCTTTTGCTGTTACCAAAACGGTATCCAGAGTCTAAACGCTCAGGATTTTTTTCACCGAATGGGTAATACGCAGTCACGCCACCTTCAAGCACGGTTGAACCCACTTCGTAATGAGTCAAACGGATTTCAGGAGCAATGATCAAATCTTGAATCCATGAATCCACGGGCAGATTATAACTGGCAACTAAACTCTGTGCGGTTCCACCGATCAGCTCGCCTTCAACAGCGATCACACCGGGACCAAATTTAGTGCTCACACCCGCAACCAATCCCCAGCTAGCCGCCGGAAATCTGGGGTTATTCTGGATCAAGAATCCGTTAGCAAAAACTTTGTAAGTGTTGTTGATTTTATAAACCACACCTAAGCTTTGACGAGCTTCAGTCTTGCTGGAGGCTTTTGAATTTTTCACTAAAGCAGATGCTTCGATGATCAACCCATTATTTAAAGCTTTCGTAGCTTTTAATGAAAAACCTAGTTTTCCATCAACTGAAAGGTCACCTTTACCTGTTTCGTAAATTGAACCGGCCAATTGGTCAACCAATCCAAAAACACCATCAGGCAGTACAAAAGTTAAACCAACTACTTCGTCTTCGTTGTTTAAATCATAAGTCAGACCTTCACGTTTATTGATGTAGGCACTGATTCTTTGTAAATCCTGACCAAATGCCATTCTCTGTTTACCCAGGATCAAGGTCACTCTGGTTCCGTAAACTGATTTAGTCATTTGTACGTTGGCTTGAGTAATGATTTTACCCAAGGTCAATTTATTAACTCCTGATCCTTCCAGATCAGTCATTAAACGTGCTTCGATCAAGAACTTAAAAATATCCATCATATATGTCATGCGGACTGTGGCTTCTGCTTTCAGACCCACGTCACCGCTGTCATCCATAGTGGCTTTAACTTTAGCTTCGCCTTCTAGCCCATCCAGAATTCCTGCATTAGCTGAACTGCTAGCTAAACCTAAAACTAGGATAGCTTTTAGTAGTTTTGTTTTCACGCTTGTCCTCCTTATTTTTTCAGACAATTTGGTTTCAAAAGTGAACCAGTTATATCACCGGTTGATTCAATCCAAAAATTTTTAACGAATTCTTAGTGTAGAATATTTTTGCAGTTACAAATTTCAGAGTGGATGATTTCCCCTCTGAAAACCTGTGTTTTTAATGGCTTCAAAAAACGTCACCCCCCGTGCAGAAATCGTCACGGGAGCATTTTTTCAATCGTCACCCTAAATTCCGGTTCTTAAGTTATATTTTTAAAACTTTAAAGGGGTAACCGATGAAGATTTTGCTGTTTATTATTTGTTCACTTTTGACTGTTGACGCCAGCTTTTTAAATAAAGCTTCAGCATCTAATAATAGTAACAGTGGAATGCAATCATCAAAAAACGCTATTCCTGGAACCTTGGGCTGGATCAAAAGAGGATCTGAGATCCCAAGAGATTTTATCGGCAAACTATTACAAGACAGAAACCGGTTTATGTTTGCTAACCCCAGTGATCTGAAAAACTGTGAGGACTTAACAGAAGAAATAGATTCAGACTCTGTCAGTTCATTGTACCAAAGGGCTGAGGCCATGATCGCCAGCCAAGATTTTTGCGGAGCCGCAGTCATATATAAGGAAATAATGAGGCAATATCCCGTGAAGCCCCATTGGCAGCAAGCATGGATACGAATGATAGTGTCACTGATCCGCGCCGGTGATTTGATTGAAGCCATCAATGAAGGCAGTCGATTTTTAAATGAAAACAAAAATTCAGTGAACGAAGAAAACGTTTCTTTCTTAGTCCTGGTGGCAACAGTTAAAATAGTCAGACCCGAAGCCACTGACAGATCCCGAAAATTTGCAAAATACTTTTTAGGTGTGGAAACACCGCCCCCTGGTCGTGACAATGGCGATAATTTTAGCCCGACTTCGGAGTCTTATCTGAGCTTTAAGAGCTTTCTGAAAGCTTTCCCAAATACGAAATACAAAGAAATTTTAGATTATTTTGCGCTTAAAGTTCGAAACAGAATTTGTTTGTATGAAATCGAAGTCGCTGATGAATACATTAATGGCGAAAAATACTACGCAGCCATCTTAAGATTAAAAAACGTGATTCAGGGATACGGCGCTGATGTGCCCTCGTTCCCGAAAGCCATGTATCATGATATCAAAGCCCATTTACTGTTTGCAAAAGCCATTGCCGATGATGACGAAATCCCCGAATGGAAACTGAGGGATTGGATGAAGTTTGAACTGGCCAGACCCAAAGGTTCAACGCCGATGTGGTTTATGTTGCCAGCAGACAAACAACAGGCTTTAAAAAACGCCATTTTAGCTAATCAGAAAAAAGTTGATGCTACCAAGGTAGATCGCGCCAAATTTTCGGCTGCCGTTTACAAGACTGCTAAACACAGATACAAACAGCTACTGCAAAATTTTGCTGGTCAAAAGTGGACCAAAAAAGCTCAGGCTGATTTTGCTGATGAGTTTCAGTAAAACAGGGGCCTTAAAATTTTAATTCTCTAAAGATTATTTGCGAAGCTGCTTCAAGCCTTCTTTGATGGATTTTCTCAGCTCGGATAGTGTTTGATTGATCTTACTTTGTTCTTCGCCACTGACATTGCCATCAGCTGATGCACTGATAACCAGGGCCAAACATTTTCCGTATAACTCACATTCACCATTGTAATCGGCACAGGCAATGACTCTGGAACTCTGCGTGGCCACCGCGGCTTTATGGAGTTTTTGCGCGTCAGGTTCTGTCGCAAATTTTTGACAAATGTTTGTCATCATCTGAGTTTCACTACTGTATTTATCAAGCGAAGGTGTGGGTTTTTGTTGGGCCGTGCAACCCGCCATCAAAAACCATAAACTCACTGGTAATATAAAACCAAGTTTTATCTTTATATTCATCTTAACAATGGTAGCACGGATTCAGACTGATTAAAGCTGTTGGTCCTGGTGAAGTTAAATAAATTCGTCTGGATTTTAATCAAATTTTTGCTCTAGACAGTTTTTAAAAACCTGGACCTGCCCTAGAAGTCCGAAAATCTTGGGTATTTTCTGATGCATTTCATTTTAAGACAGGCATAGCCTTTGAAGTACTAAAAGGTTGATTTACAGGAGTCATTTTGAATTTTAAGCACTTTGTTTTTATTATTTCAATCGCCATTGTGTTGTCGCAAGTCGCTTGCAACAAGCAAACTTTTGCGCCAATTCCTCCGGCTCCTGACAATTCTGCCTCGGGGATTGCTGATAATCCGACAACAACCACTCAAGCACCCACAGTCCCAGTTACTACAACAACGACGACAACTCCGGTCACTACAACGACCTTACCTATACCAGTTCCAGTGCCTTCACCAACCACGACATTGGCACCGCCCCCTCCTCCACCACCGCCACCTCCAATAAATTCGAAACTAGAAACTTTTAAACTTTATAACGATCAAAAGATGGACATTCTAGTCGTAGTTGATAACAGCGAATCCATGCAGGCCGATCAGGGCAAGCTAGGTCCCAAGTTTTCAAGTTTTATTTCATCACTGGCTGGCAAAGACTGGCAAATCGGAATCACAACAACTGATTTAAGCGGCGGAGTTTATTCGACCAACGGTCAATTGCTGACACTCAGAGGAACCTCCAGCAAAATTCTGACACCATCGATGTCATCAGGTGCAACAATATTCAGGGACACCATCATCCGACGTGAAACTTTGTTATGCGCACCTTGTGGTGACGGCAACGAACAAGCCCTGGGTGCCATTGTTTCAGCCTTTAATCAAAAAAACACAGCTAATGCCGGATTTTTCCGCGAAGGTGCTGACCTGGCAGTTGTGATTTTATCCGACGAAGACGAACAAAGCACACGTCCCAATGGTTCTGTCACACCCGAGCAAGTCGTTAGTTCATTCAAAGCTAATTTTGGATTGGAAAAACGATTGCAAGTCAGCTCGTTTGTGATTTTACCCAACGACACAGCCTGCTTGGCTCAGGAAAATGCAGAAACTCCAGACGGAGTCAGCGCATCCTACGGCACAGCTGCGACCGAGCTATCAATGTTGACAGAGGGCTTTGCAAACTCGATTTGCCTTCCTGATTTTGGACCTGAGCTTGCAAAAATCAGCGGTAAGCTTTTATCATTGATGACTGAAATCGAACTGGCAGAATACCCAAAGCCAGACTCTGTAGAAGTCGAACTGGAACCCGCCGACCAATCAGTGAAATTTACAGTCGTTGGCAAAAAAGTCGTTTTTTCTAAAGCCCCCAGCGGACAAACCATCGTCAAAGTCAGCTACACACCGCTTTGATCCCGGATTTACTAACATCCAAAATTTATTTTCAAAAATCTCTTCGCAAAAATCCCAAGTAAGTATATTTTTAAAGCCTTTATTTTTAACTTTGTTAACACACGCTCAGCGGCCGCAGGCTCATCTCTCGTATCGAATCATATGAATTAAAATGGAATCTATGTTTAGTAAACTACCACAGATCCCATTTTAATTCATATGACTCGACACCAGATATGCGGCAAAAAATTAACCGTCGCGCCCGCAAAGGTGTTAACAAAATTAAAAATAAAGGCTTTAAAAATATACTTACTTGGGATTTTTGCGGTGGGATTTTCTGAGTTTCTTTAGGTGTTCGCGCTTTTTGGAGGGCATTTTTTCGCAGGCTGCAGAAAAAGCAATAGAGCTTATGCTGTGCAGATTGGACTCGATAAAGCTGTAAGTCGGCCCTGGATAGACATTGCCTGACTCCCGCAGCGTCCAACCCACACCCTTTTGGACGTAGTAGTGATCATCATCCAGCAGGGGCTTTAGCATTGAAACCGTGTTGGCAAACGAAGGGTATTTGTTACGCTGAGAACTATAATAATACAAACTCACTATAGAAAGCCTTCTGTGCCAGGGGTTTTTAGATCGGTTCCATTGCTGGAACACAGGTAATATTTTTTTGGGATAGTCCTCGTGGATTCTAGCATATATACCAGACAGAGTGTCTGAATGAGCCCAATTGTCGATCCTGTGTGACCATGATTTTAATAGGCTCCAATGATTTTTGATGGAATCCCTGCGCTTAGGGTCCTCGAACCACATCAAGGCCAACGCCATGACCTCAAAGCAATCAGAATTTTTCCAGATATAATCCCAAATTTTAGCTGTCTGAGCTGGTGACAAATCTGAAAACGAAAAACCTTTTTTATAAGTGCTGCGCAAATCGGGCACACGCAAACCAATAAATCGCAATGCAGACTGCCCGCCACCAATGTAGGCTTCAGGATTTTGCGATGAAGTTCTTTGGGGCAACTTATTCAACTGAGCTTCAACTTCGTTTAAATAATGTTTCATCGACAAACCATATAAAACTATCGTTTTAAAAAATCACTGATTTGCTGGGTGTAGAAAAAATAAACCCAGCCCACTGTCCATTGGTGACCCGTCGAAAACAAAACCACTTCGGGCTTGCCCCAGGCATTCCAAAGGGATTCTTGACTGGCCGTAGGCACCACATCATCAGCTGTAGAATTAAACATCAACACGTTGGATCTTTCAGCGGCAGTCGCCCAAATTTGAGTGTCATAAAAAATATTTTTCAAAAGGGCCTCACGGTATTGTTTCAGGTCAGTAAACCTATAGGCCTTCATACGCAGATCCCTTTGTTTTATAACTTCCTCGCCCTGTGAAAATGTCAAAATATCCCATAGCGGACCACCAGCCACCGTCAGCACAATCCGGTTTACAAATTTCAAATTTTTAAATTCGGTCTGATTGGTTTTACTGTATGAAAACGCAAGGGATGCATAAAGCCCCCCAAGACTGGCTCCAACCAAGGCTGTAGGCTTTGGGTTCAGTCCAATAAACTGATCAATTGCCACCAAGACTTCGCGGCTAAGCTGATCATGGACACTCAAATCAGTCGTCAGCCCTGATTTTTGCTGGTAATTTAAAATGCTCACTTGATGTCCCATACCGCACAGCGAATCGTACAAGGATTGGTCTGCAGAGTTGGCCCCGCCCGTGGGTGGCAGGATCAGCACCTGTCTGTCAGCTTGTTTTTGTGGGCAGGTTTGCGCCAAAGCCCAGTTAAAACACGTATTAAAAACTAAAATTACAATTCCAATGATTTTTATCATCAATCCCCCCGTCCGATCGATTTTTTAAGCTAATAATCACTTTGTCAAAGATTGGCTACCTGATCCGAATGTTGTGATGTGTTTTTGCCGCTAAATAGTATTTTAAGCCTTGTTCCTAAAAATCTTTGGTGCCGATTGCTAAGGTTACTGAAATCAAAATCAGTTCTTGATACAGTAGCCTTGCATCTCAAGTTTGTTGGTCCACGAAAAAAATCCCAGATTGGTATAAAATTTTGTGCCGATACCAGTGATGCTGCCGCCTGGACATTGTTGCATCAGTTTCTGATAGGCCAAATCAACGTATTGAGTGTTGTCAGTAAACCAAAAAATCACAAACTGTTTGGTTTCTGATTTAACAATAGTTCCTGAATTTGTGTAAGGCCTGTAATCAGAAAATCCCACAATGTGTACGCTATGGGCACAACCAACCATAAAGAGCATTAAAATCAAAAACAAAAACTTCATCTAGTTACCCTTGGCCACTGTCGTATTTGTGAAAGAATCCTTGGACTGAGCGCTGGCCGCCCCTTTAACACAAAAACCCTTGGCCGATACTTTTTCTTGAAACACTAAAACATAGGAAACAATTTCGCTTTTAGTTAAAATTCCCGTGACCATACCATCAGGGCATTTGGATTTTAAATCCTCAACCAGCCTATCCACAAAATCATTGTCAAAGGCGATTCCTAAAAAAGTCCATCTGTTTGTCATTGTTGACACCATCTGATCCCTTTTGGCGGGAATCGATGTCACAGAAACAGTTTTTAAAACGGCGCAGCCAGAACTTAAAAAAGCTGCGATCAAACTGATTGATAAAATTTTATTTTTCATGCTTTTGGCTCCAAACAATAGGCTTTAACTTTGATGATTTCCCCACTGATCACTGGGTATTTTCGGGTTTCACGAATTGCTAATATCCCAGTAATTCTGCCTGATGGGCAAAGGGCTTTGAGTTTTTGATTTAAATCTGAATAGGCTGCCAAGTTATAAACAGGATGCCCAGTTCTGGGGCCCATTTGAATGCTTTCAATAAAGCCAGCTGCTTCCTTAGTCGACTGTGCATGCTGATTACGCATAAAAATATCAGCCATGGTCTTTACATCTTTTAAATCCACACCCGTTTCGCTGACTTTGAATTCAATGGGCTTTTGCGTGTAGCCTTTGCGGTTATCAATGTCCCCAACCGTCACATGGTGCAAAAAAGCACACCCACTCAACAAACTGGCAACCGTGATGCCGGCGACCGCAAAACAAATAGATAGATTTAAAGTTTTTTTACCTGATTGATTTTTCATCTTTAGAACTAAGTCTGAGGGACGACCCAACAAACCGTCAATTAATTTTATTTAACCTGCTGCAACGATTTTTGGATTTGAAAGTGCACTTAAAACAAACATGTTTTACATTTGGGCATTTTGTTTTTTCTGTTGCTCATTTCAAATTTTAAGGCGCTCAATTTAAGCTCTTAAAATTAATCCAGTCAGACAGATCAGTCTTGATTTTGTAAAGCTTCATCCAAAACTTTTTTGCGCTGCTTGGTTTCTTCTTGCAATGGAGTTGTCACATTACATTCAGGACTTAATGGCATTCTGTAGGACAACCCTAAATTCGCCCCACCCTGTGGACCCGCAACATATTTTTGGTCACAACCATTATTGTCACGTTTATTGACCCCAACATTTTCATTTAAGCTTTTGTATTCCTCCATCACCCACCTTTCGGCAGAAGCTGGAACGGATTTAGGAGCTATGATTTGCTTGTTGGGTTTTAATTTATTTTTAGTATTTGTTGATGGAATTAACTCGGGCTGGGCTAACTTGACTGCTGGTTTTGCACCGTCATCAAACCTGACCTGAACCGTTTCGCCGTTTTCGGGATTGGCTAACATTTTACCCGATTCAATGATCAAATCGACTTCTTGTTCGCTCAGATTCATCCAACCTTTTGCTGGCATTTGCAAAACCGTGGGATTGCAATCAGCTCCTTGGGCTTTCTGAGCATTAGCAAAATGGGGACTGGCAAAAATTATCGAACAAAAAAGTATCAGACCAAACACAAACGCTGATGCGTTTTGAATAGCTTTAAATTTTTTAATCAATCGCTTGGTCACAATCGCTCACAGACTTAATTTGTTATAAGTCTATTGTACTCACAGACCGAATTTTTTAGCAATCAACCTGTCCAAAACTCTGGGTGGTAAAATCGCAGGCAACACCTGATTATAAATTGGATTAGGCACAATGGCGTATCTGGTCTGGGGTTTTTTGGTTTGCAAAATCTTAATCAATAAATCACCGATGGCGCTGACTTCTAAACCTGTTTTACCCGCTGAAATCGCAAAGTCTCCAAATTGCTTTAGGGATTGTTTGTAAGTGGTGTTATCAAATTGTTGCATTCCCTGGTCCTCGGCCTTGTCCCAAATCGGAGTTTTAATCGTCCCTGGACCAATCACAATAACATCAATACCAAAGGGCAAAAGCTCGCGCCGCAAAGACTGTGACCACCCTTCAAGTGCATGCTTGCTGGCGGCGTAGGGACCTAAAAATGGTAACCCTCTTTTGCCAGCCACAGAGCTAATATTAATAATTTTCCCGGGCAACCCGACCAGGGTCTGATCCATACCCAGCAGAGGCAAATACACTTGAGTTATTTTTTGCGGGCCGAAAACATTGATTTCAAATTGTTTTTTAAAATCTTCCATTCCTAAATGCGCCAAAGGTCCAAACACAGCAACGCCCGCGTTGTTGATCAACAATGATAATTTATTTTTGCCAAGCTTGGCTTTGACTAAATCAACAGATTTTTCAATAGCAGCATAGTCAGTGACATCAAACTGCAACGGCACAAAATTCTGACCAAAGTCCTTGGACAATCTGTTGGCGTCAGCAACAGTTCTGACGCTGCCAAAAACCAAATAACCTTTTTGGATCAGGACTTTTGATAGTTCATACCCAATACCAGTGGAAGCACCTGTCACTAGGGCCGAAGGCTGTTGATCCATATAAACTCCTTTGATGTCTTTGTAGTGGCGTATCTGCTTAATATTTATTGTCAAATATGCCGAAAACATACAAGTGAAAACCTGGCTTAAAAAGAAAATTTCTATTCTGCAAAAATCTTCTGACAACCAGGGCCCAGTGAATTTTGTGCCGACCACATTAACACCTATCAATCAGCAATCGGCTACGGTAAAAAACTCTACGACCACCCCTTCAGCAAAACCAGCGACCATGGGTGGCTCAAAAAATCCGGTGACTGCTTCTGCAGGTTTTCTGCCACCAAAAAATTCTGTCCCACAAAATTCAGGGATAAAAAATTCTGTTCCACAAAATGGCAATAAACAAAAACCCAAAAGACTGATTAAAACAAAAATCCCCATCGTGGCAAAACTGGTGGTGGTGTCGTTGGCTTTGATGTTGGTGGCAACAATCACCATCGCCCTGCAAAGCTCGCAGTACATTGAAAGCGGATCCAGAGACCGTGAATCAAACAACAACGGGGTTCAGGCCAAGATGATCGCGGCAACCATAGAACAATTGTTCAATTCAATTTTCTATAAAGCAAAAGTCATCGGCGGGATTTTATTTAAAAATTATTCCAGCCCCGAAGAACGATCTCAAGCACTGGAGCTAAGCTTTACAACTGATGACACGATTTTTGGTGTGCACATTTACGAGATGACACCAGAGGGTGTGATCGAAAAATACAAAATCATCAAAGAAGATTTTTTAAAGGAACACTCCATCACTGAAGCTGACTTAACAAACAACAAAGACAAAATTGGTTTTAAGGTTGCTTCGATTTTCAGGACAGAAGACCGAGTGATTTTAAATTCAAGCATGCCTTCAGGTTTATTGATGCTGACGGCGGCATTGCCCTTTGCCAAGGACGACAGCGGTCGCATCACCCATGTGGCGGTCATTGATTTAAAATTATCTGGGCTTTTAAAATATTTCCCCGAGGTCGATACCAGGACACTGTTTATGTTTGATAAATCTGGCGTTATCATTGCCCACCCTGACGAATCTTGGGTGGCCAATCGAAAGGACCTGTGGTCTCACCCCCTAGTGGATAAAGCAAAAAACAACACCCAAGCAAACAATGCTTCGTTGAATTTTATTGATCCTGAAACCGAGGTCAAATACGCCGGCGCCTATTACAAGGTCAGAGGCTATGATTTATTTGTAGTGTCGCAAGCCAAAGAAGAAGTCATTTTAGAGCCGGCAAAAGAAATCAAAAGAAAAGCCATCGAAATCACGGGCTATGTGGTTTCAGCCTCAATCTTTTTGATATTTTTATTTTCGATCACGATCACAAATCCGATTGAATCGCTATTGGAGTTTTCAAACGAAGTCGCAAAAGGAAATTTTGATATCCATGCCAAGATCAAATCCTCTGACGAAGTCGGCGAGCTGTCAGCAGCCTTTAATGAAATGGTGGATGGATTAAAAGAACGGGATAAAATAAAAAATGTGATGAACAAGTTCCACGGCTCAACCGTCACTGATGACTTGTTAAAAGGTGATTTAAATTTAGGTGGCAAGAAAAAAGAAGTCACCGTATTTTTTAGCGACATCAGGGGATTTACGAAATTTTCTGAAGGCCACACGCCCGAGGAAGTGGTCGCAATGCTGAATGAGTATTTTCAGATTATGGTTGGGATCATTACTAAAAACCATGGCATCGTCGATAAATTTGTGGGTGACGCCATTATGGCCATATGGGGTGCGCCTAATACGACGGGCGAAGACCCAAAACACGCAGTGAAAGCTTGTCTGGAAATGCGAACGGCGCTGGATGAATTGAATAAAAAACGGATTGCCCGAGGGCATTCAGAAATCAAAATTGGTATGGGACTGCATTCAGGCCCTGCGATTTCGGGAACCATTGGGTCCACTGAAAGAATGGAATACACAGTGATTGGTGACACCGTTAATATGGCTTCCAGGATTGAGTCCTCAACGAAAGCTTTTGGCTCAGATCTATTGGTCAGCGAAGCCACACTGGCAGGACTTGAAGACAAATTTATTTTTGCCCTGGCTGGCGAGGCCGAAGTCAAAGGCCAAGCCGAGCCCATCAAAATGTTTAGAGTGAAAGGTTATTTCACCGAAACTGGAACTCCAGTAGAAATCTCTACCAAGTATTCTGACTACGAAGCCGAAGGCGCCGACAAAGTCAAAATCACCGCCTAGCCGGCAAAAGAGACCGTACGACTTTTTCTGTCTACACCGCAGTAAAAAATTTGGAAAAAGCCACATTGCAATTTATAAAATAAGTTTACTTTGCAGTCTTAAAAACTCAAACAGCGGGCGCAAAGCTGCGCGCATTTATTTACTCAAAGCACGTAAAGCATCCGCGCAGCTTCACGTCCGAACTCGTTTTTAAAACTGCAAAGTAAACTTATTTTATAAATTGCAATTTGGCATTTTTATCCTGCGGTGTAGACAGAAAAAGTCGTACGGTCTCTTTTGCGGGTTAGAAGCCCCACTCAAGGACGAGGTTCAGGTAGCTGCCGGTGATAGTGACGTCGTTGATGTCACCATTGGTGGCAAAGCCCGTACTGTTAGGATCGGCTTTGTAGGCGATTCGATCAAGCCGATAAGTGTATCCAGCAAAGCCAATGATGTCCTCGGACAATCGCAATGATCCAAACAATCCAGCCTGATAGGAAAATGACGAAACAATGTCCCTTCCATTGGGTGTGCTGTTTCCACCGTTAGTATCGTAAAATCTAAAATTAGCTTTGTATCCAAGTTTTTTTGTAAAGGGCCGCCAGTAATCCACTCCCACATGGGGGCCTGTGAATTTAACTTTTGAAACTGAATAAGCTGTTGAGTTTGCATTTCCGATCAGCTCGGGCAATTCCTTTTGATAATATCCAAAGGTCCATCTGATCTGCGAAATATCGTTCCAATATTGATAGATCATATGCAGTTCGTAGGCCGTGAAAGTATAATTTGTTCCAGCCAGGGTAAAACCGCTGATGTCCATAAAGACC
Organism: Pseudobdellovibrionaceae bacterium; assembly: GCA_044359815.1. Lineage (GTDB taxonomy): Bacteria > Bdellovibrionota > Bdellovibrionia > Bdellovibrionales > Bdellovibrionaceae > JBIKLL01. The sequence goes on along the minus strand of JBIKLL010000011.1, from coordinate 1,440 downwards.
TGAGCACCCACATTGTAATCAGTGTGCAAATATCCAACACCAACTTTGCCCGTCCCACCAGAAGCCGAAAAATTGGTCTTGGACAGATATTCGGTATTTGTGCCGGCATAGCTCAGCTGCGAATACAACCAACTGGCTAACAAAATATAAGGCTGTTTGCGCTCGATGGAATCGCGAAGCTCCTCTGCCTTTTTACCCGCAGGTGAGCGATCCCCAAAAGCCACGTTAAACTGAATTTGTGCCTGAGGTGAATCATTTCTAAATGGCGCATGGGCCGTCACCGTCAAGGCATACTCCCCACCATCATTTTGTTCCGAAAAAAATATTTCGTTCTTGGTGACCTTTTCGTATTTAGCATAGGTCCGCCAGACACTACCCACAGAGTCTTTGAATGAAATCACAACCGTGTACCACTGAGCATCGGCAGGCTTGGACCATGAAAGTTTTCTGACATACTCATCATCAGGCTGAGCTATAATCGGCGCATCCAAGGGCTCACCCCAGACTTCGAAATTCCAAACAGACGATCGCTCGCCTTCAGAATTATTTGGCAACAGTGGCACCACACTGTAACTGTATCCGCCACCAATTTTTAAATTCACATCCAAACTATTGGCCGATGAGACTTGGTTGTTTTCACCATCAGCGTTTTTTACAGTCAGTTTATAGCTGGCACCGCCCGTCACAGCACTCCATTTAAATTGCACTATGCCCTCGTGCTTTCCGACGATGTTCACTCGAGATGCATTTGCAGGCTCAATCAACTGCACGGCCTCAAGACTGACGCTGAATTCTGTTGTTTCACTCCATGTACCCGGAACACCTCTGTCATCAAAGGTCCTCAGGCGCATTTTGTAAATTCCCGGCGGCAGAGTGCTGGAAAACACAGGGTCTTTAGTTTTAAATTTTTTCTGGCCACCATCTGGTGAGCTGATTTCGATTTGGTATTCGCTGGCTTCCTCGACAGGCTCCCATTCAAGAGCAAAGGGTCTCAAAATCTGTGCTTGCCCCTGCGGGAGCAACAAAACAACCAATACCAAAATAAAAAGCTGAGTCAGTTTTATCATTTGACCTCAACTTTTTTTAATGTCGGCGCTTTCAGATCACTGAGCTCTGGCACCCTGATAATTCTGGTTTCACCCAATGGACTGTGATTGCCATCAACGTCGACGGATTTTAGCGTGATCGAATATTCCCCAGGTTGCAGTTTTTTATAATCAACCTCAGTCAGTTCGATTTGCTGTTCCTGCAACTCACCCGTCGGAGTTTTTAGCATCACGATGTAAAGCTTGGCACCCTTGACCGCTTTCCAAGCGACCTTGATATTTCCCCTTGAGCTTGCTTGAATTTCTGCAGGCGTTTCATCCGTAAATTTAGGTGCAGGCAATAAGGGATCTTCCTCGATCCAGAAAATTCTTTCCTCGGAACCTTTGCTGGGTC
>JBIKLL010000054.1:0-19066 GCA_044359815.1 Pseudobdellovibrionaceae bacterium | reverse complement strand
TTTTTCTTAAAAACAATATTAAATTCTAAAAATACTAATGATCATACTAATAAAATTTAAAATTCCAGTTCGGTTTCCACAGATTTTAGCAGCTCACCACTGATGATCAGATTTTTTATAACTTCAATGTCATCACTGAATACTCGGTCAGTGGCGGCAAATGGTACATGTTGTCTGATGCATTCGTAGGCCCTCAGCACACTGGCCGACGGAGTCAGAGGTTTTAATAAATCCAAAGCCTGAGTGGCTGACAAAAATTCCATAGCCAAAATATTTTCTGCGTTTTGTACGATCTGATGAAATTTTCTGGCAGCGATTGTTCCCATGCTGACATGGTCTTCCTTGTCCGCACTGGTGGGAATGCTGTCCACACTGGCTGGATGAGATAAAATTTTATTTTCGCTGACCAGGCTGGCTGCCGCCACCTGCACAATCATATGGCCAGAATTTAATCCAGAATTCGGTGCTAAAAACGCAGGGAGCTCACTCATCGCTGGATTAATCAGCTTTTCAATCCGGCATTCAGAAATATTTGCTGCAGCGGAAATTGCAATGGCTGCAAAATCCATTGCAAAAGCCACGGGTTCACCATGAAAATTTCCACATGACAAAATTTTGTCTTTACCCGCAAAAACTAAGGGATTGTCAGTTGATGAATTAGCTTCGATTTCAAGAGTGTTAATCACATAATTCAAGGCATCTTTTGCAGCTCCATGAACCTGGGGCATGCACCGCAATGAATATGCATCTTGGACCTTGTTGCAGTCTTCGTGGCTTTGGCTAATGCCGCTTTTCTTACCCATCAGATTTAATAAATTTCTGGCAGTTTTGGCCTCACCAGGATGGGGGCGGGTTGCCGCAATCAGTGGATCAAATGCTTTTCGTGAACCACGCAGGGCCTCCAGTGACATGGCTCCAGCTAAATCCAATAACAGCAAAAAGTTTTTGGCTCTTTTAGTGGCTAACATTCCAACGGCCGTCATAACCTGACAGCCGTTAATCAGGGACAGGCCTTCTTTTGCCTGCAGGGTCAGGGGTTTGATTTTTTTCTTTTTCAAAACATTGGCAGTTGGAGTTTTTTTGCCGTTTTCCCAAACAGAGCCTTCGCCCATCAGTGCCAAGGCCAGATGCGATAGCGGAGCTAAATCCCCACTGGCACCCACTGATCCTTGGCTGGGTATGACTGCGATGACATCGTTATTTAAATATTCCAAGATTTTTTCAACCACTTGAATTCTGATGGCTGAATGTCCCTTTGATAAAGCGTTGGCTCTTAAAAGCATTATCGCCCTGGTTTCAGGAATCGAAAACGGAACACCCACACCCACGCAGTGGGATCTGATCAGATTTTTTTGCAGCTCTTCGATTTCTGAATTCTTAATCCGCACCGAGCTTAAAGCTCCAAATCCAGTGTTAACACCGTAGATGCTTTCTTTGGATTTTAGTTTTTGATTCAGATAATTTCTGGAATTTTCTATTTTTGTTTTGGCCTTTGCTGAAAGCGCAATTTCAGTACTTGAATATACGATCGCATTGACCAGGTCCAGAGTCAGATTTTCGCCAGTGATTTGATAATTTTTTGCCATAGGATACAGATAACGAACCTTGAAACTGTTGTCATCACCAAACCTCATTGTGCCAACTTCTATTTTTGAACTAGAAGCTGCTGCTCTCATTATTTTTTAGATTTCAAAGTATATAATTCTACTTAAAAAGGTTACGGCATCCAGCCTCATCCACTCGGGACAAGCCCCCGCCATCCATGGCTCCGCGGAGAACCTTTTTAAATAAAATTATATACTTTGAAATTTAAAAAATAATGTTTGCAGCAAGCTTTCTTTGTTCTGGGGTTTCAGTTGGCAGTGGAATGGTGATGACTCAGCATAGTCGGTTGAGCCTTTGTCTGATTAACTGATTGGTAGCGAAAAAGCTTATTTGGTTTGGCCCATGGCCTTTTCTGTGGCTTGCAGGTTTTTGGCAGCCAACAGATTACCTGGTTCCAGCTCTAGGGCTTTTTTAAATCTGGCTATGGCCTCGGGATAGTTTTTTAAATTAAACTGAATCACCCCCAAATCATTCTGTGTCTGAGATCTGGTGGGATTAATTTCTGAAGCTGTCATCAGACTGGCCCAGGCTTGATCCCATTTTTTTTGATTCAGCTGCGACAGGCCCAAATTATAATACAATATTTCATCACGTTTGTGATTCAGGATGGCCTCTGTCATGACAGCTTCAGCTTCTGCGGGGCGCTGCAGTCTGATCAGGGCCAAGCCTTTTTGATTTAAAATCTGTGATCGCAATTTGGGGCTTAATTCCAAGGTCAAATTTTTTAAAGCTTGATCGCTAAGTTCCAAGGCTTGCTGATACTGACCCTGTTCACCCAAAATCATTGCTTTCATATACAGTAAAAACGACTGACCTGGATAACTCTGCAGTCCCTGATCTATGTATTTTAAGGCTTCCTGCTGTTTACCCAGTTGCAGCCATGCATAGGCATAGTTACCTAAGTCATCTGCTGTGCCTTCGGAATTTTTTAAAACCTCTGTGACTTTTTCGTACTGCCTGTGCAGCAATAGCGCTTTGGCATAGTTGCTGGCGATTTTTTTGGATTCAGGCTCTCGTTGATAAAAAGATTCCCACATTTTTAGCGGACCATCCCAACAACTGATTTGGCTGGGCAGCAGATAAATCCAAAACGTTAACAGACCTGCTATTACAAATTTTAAATATTTACTGGAATCCATCAGGGCTGGCAAAAACGCAATCGATAATCCAGTCAGCGGCAAATACATGTACCTATCGTTGACGATATTGTCGTCACCAAAGGGGATAAATTTTAAAAAGGGCCCCAAAAACAGGGCCGCAAAGGCCAATCCAAATAATAAATACTTTCTGTATTCAGTTTTGAATTTAAAAATCCAAACAGCCAAAATGGCAAAAATCACCAAACTGACTATCCCCAGGGCGTTGGGGTAAAGGGATTGATTGATGTAAATCAATCTAAGATCCGTGGGGAATAAGGTTTTCTGTGCATAAAATTGCATCTGATAAAACAATTGCCAGGGATCAGGATCCACCAACTGCAGATTGGCCCTTAGGCGCGTCTGTTCAAGGGCATTCCATACAGTGATCGGTGTGCCCAATATCAAAAACGGCAGTTTGTTGATGCAGTCCCATTTTGTTAATCTGGATTTTTTCAGAACATCCCAGGCCAAAAAAACCAGCGGCAAAAATAAAATTGAAGCTTTGGAAAGCATCGCCAGGGCAAAAAATAAAAGCGCAAACAGATAGTGTTTTTTAAAATCTGAATTTGAAAACTTTAAATAAAAATAAAAACTAACAAACAGAAAAAATCCAGACAGCACGTCTTTGCGTTCAGAAACCCAAGCCACTGATTCAACCTTAAAGGGGTGCAACAAAAATATAGCGGTGATCAGTAAGTTTAAGCTTTGTTTGCCGGCGAAGATTTGTTCCAAACATAAAAATAAAAAATACCCCGCCAATAAATGAAAAATCAGATTGGTTAGATGAAAGCTCCAGGCCTGACCAGAACCTGTGTACCAATCTAAGGCAAAAGACGCTGTAGTCAGTGGATGATATAACCCCACCGAAGGCTTTAAAAAAATCGCTTCAAAATTAAAATAATGAATGACGGGATTTTCCAGAATATAAAAGGGATCATCATAATTAACAAAATCAAAGCTCAAGGTAGGGCTGTAAAACACAGCCGTAATAAACAAAACGAAAATTAATGGTAATTTTGATTTGTAAATAGCATCTAGGTTCATACCTAGATGCTAAAGACTTCAATTAAATAAAGCAAATTGAAGATTGTGTTTCACAATTACTTTTTAAATCGAAAAAGCATGTTCACAGCGATAAGTTGCCCTGTTCGGTGAACTGGGTAGTCCAAATGGGTTGCTTTTTTCTGTTTGGCTTGAGTTTGATTTCGGATCAGACTTTACGTCTTCAACGGGCAATCGGTGTTCTGGAATCACGCCAAATTTATTCATAGTGGCCAAAACCTTAATCTGTTCCAGTTCGTTCAAATTTTCTGTTTTTTTGCCTTTGGCAAATAATTGAAAATAGAAAGACAGCAAATTTGATCTCAAATTGTTTTTTTCCAGCAATTCGATTTCTCTTTCAGCTTCTGAATGCCGTTCGCTGGGGAAAGCAACTTTTGATCTGAGCTGTGAACCCACTAAAGCTTGGTACCTTTCAAGGGCTTGATCAATAACGAACTCCAAGTTCGCAAAAGTCCTTAGTTGATTTTTAAGAGCCAGGACATAGGGATGGTCTTTGGGAACCTTGGGGTTCTTTTGAAGATTAGTCAGCTTACTGATTGAGGCCAGGTTGTTTTCCACAACTTCAGTTTTCAGATTTAAATAAAATTGAAGCACATTTTGAATTCGTGGCTGCTGAACGTGGCTGCCCATTTGTTTTAAAATCAGTCTTTCGATTTCTTTCGTCACCACAGCAGATTTTTGATCAGCAAGATTTTTTTGAATAGCCAGCTGACTGAGTCGGTCTTTGGCTTCTTTGGTGTTCAGAGTGCCGTCAGCAATAAATTTTCTAGTTTCAGATTTTTTAGTATCACTCAGCAAGATTGAGTTCATTTGCATGCTGGACTGGAGCAAAAGCAAACGCATAAATGGATTTGCAAATTTAATTGTCGGATCTTTTGGGATATTTAAAACATTGAAAATTCTGAGCGCCAATTGGGGGTGTGAAGAATCGTTAAATCTAAATTGGTCCGCTGGATCTACCCTTTTTTTGAACTCCTCAGCCTTTCTGTAGTAAGCGGCTAAGACTTTGTTTCTTAATTCATTGTTGTTTTTGATGGCTTCGTCCCTTTGCCGTTTTTGAGACGAGTCGTTGTACTGAGACCCAATCAGCTTTGCAAATGCAGAAGCCACAATGACGTTTACAATATTAGAAGCCGCATACATGTCAGCCGTCATTTCGCTCATACGAGTAAACGTTGTCATCGTTGGACCAACAGCCAAATTAAATTGCATGAAATTAAGTTTTTTAACATAGGCATCGTCGAAATTTTGCAAGACCCCTTTAAAGTAAGCTTCCAATCTTGGATCGCCGTCAGAATATTTCAAAGCTTCAGAGATTTTTTCGAGAAATATTTTTGCAGGGACATACATAGTTCTGGCTGACTGATTATTGAGTTCAACCATCATTTCATTAATTCTAAAATCAGCGTCTGAAAAAGTTTTTTTGATACCTGCTGCTGAAGTCGGATTGTGTTGTGCAATCCAATCAAAAGGACGGTCGCATCCAGCGATATTGCAATGTTCGTGTAGGGGAGCCGTTAATTGAGATCTTAAGACTTTTATTTCGTCGCCAAATAAAACTTCTGATCCACCCTTACCATCCGACATTCCAACGATCATTCCTTTGCCGGGAATTCGGCTGACCATGTTTTCAAACACCCATTGCAACATCACACTGTTGGCAATCCCATACAGGGTGTGTTTGCTGAGGATATGGCCGATTTCATGTTCGATCACAGCTTGAATTTCTTGAGTGGTCATGTTTTCCAGCAGCTCACGGTTTACAACAACGATAACTTTGTCTTTGTTGCCCGAAACCGTATAGGCATTCATGGGTCCATTGACGATATAGATTTTTCTGTTTTTGATGGCTTTGTCGCTAAAGCCGCCATTGATCAAAACTTTAACGACTATTTCATTCAGTTTCTTTTGCAATTTTGTCAGGTCGGCTCCGGCGTCTTCCATTGATATTTCGAAATTCGTAATGACGTCATCCAAATAAGCGTTTTGTATTTCTGATATTTTTGTGACAATCGATTGGAATACGGGATGTGATTGGTAGAGTTCTTTGATAATTCGATCACTAGGGCTTGATAAATTTTCTGATTGAATTTCGTGGTAAGCATCGCGGATGTACTCGTCCTGCATCAATTTGTAAAAGCTGGCCATTCCGCTGTTGGTTTCGTGACCTTTGCGGGCTCTTTCCAAAAACACTTCCACGGATTTTGGGGTTTTAGCTTCACGCTGCATTTCTTCTTCGGTTTCGTCGGGGATGGTTGGACCACCATTTTGAGCAATTGCTGAATTTAAAATCAAAGCCAATCCTAAAAATGTTAAAAAACTGATTTTGATGCTGGAAACTAGATTTTGGATTGCGAAATTGATTTTCATTATGATTCCCCTTTTCAAGAAGGTATTTCTACTGTGATTTGTGATACGGTTGCAAGATTCGGGCTGAATTTAATTGTGATAAAGTAGCAATTACTGGGGGATTCCACTGTCTAAGATATGGACGCGACTGGCAAATTGCGTATTTTTTGATGGGTTCAGAATAATTTTAATTGCCTGATTGGAAATTATAAAATTTGAACCAAATTCTGGCTGAAATAAGCCCTTCGAATTTCAGCAATTAATGTTCGTTGGGAGCTTTGAATGCTGGGTGCTGTTGGTTGGTATCTATCAGATTTGAAGTTTTCTTTAGCAAGTTATTTGGATTGTGCCAAGATTCACAGATTGAGCACGCTTGGATTTGAGGCGGTAGAGAAATTGGTTAAAAGACTTCAGGTAATCAGTTCTGGCAGGGGATCCCAGCTCTCGCTGTCGGCGATTGGCCTCAAAATAAACTTTTAATCCCAATTCTTCAAATTTAGTTGTGATAATCCTGGTAAAAGCCAAACCATCCCAAAAACGCCCGAAAGATTTTGAGCGGTGGGCACCTGTGATTTTACGAGCCAAAATGGCGGTGAACGTCCGTAAAAAATTCTGAAAATTCTGACGGCTTTTAAAGCGAACTTTCAGATGTAAGTGATTCCCCATATTAACCCATTGGATGATTTCGATAAAATATTTTTTGGATCTTTCCTTAAGTAAGGCCGTCGTAAGATTTTTATTTTTATAAAAGCTTAATGGCCCAACGGCTTTGCTGGACTTCAAAACAACGTGATGAATGGCCCCGGGGATCAGCGGCCTGGCAATTTTTCTACGCTTTTTTAGTTTGCTGCCACCAAAGCTCATGGCTTTAACAAAGCGGAGATCTTGCTGCGGAATCAGTGACAATTGTTGATTATTTTTATGATTTTTAGAACTCATGTAGGGCAATATATTTAATTCAGCCTAAGCTATCAAAACCTTTATGGAAACTTGAAATAATTTTAACTTTATTGCGATCAATTTCGAATGTATTTTTGGCAACCAAAGCTTTCTTAAGGGCATTCTTTCTATAGGTAAGAATAATTGGTTTAATTGTCGTGCCGACACCATTGCTCAGGTCGCTGCCGATACCATTGCTCAGATCATTACGGATACCATTGCGAGAGGTGGGCTTTTTTTTGCTAACAGGTGTTTAGGCTACAGTAGGCAGCTAATGGCTATAGCATAGGGGAAGTCGGCATTTAAACTGCAAGGTAGTTGTCGAATGGATTTAAAATTGGACAAACCTTTATTTCAAATAATTATTCTGGCAGTCAGCTTACAGTTGGCACTGCTGCAGCCGTTGTATGCTCAAACCGGTGATGCAAACCCACCTGAATCTGACAAAATCCAATCGCTAGATTTTGAAAATCAAGCCGCAGACACTGTCACTGTAAACTCAAAACCGGCTTCTGTTTTGAAACCACTTTATTCCGAAAAAGGGCCGCATTTTTCCCTATGGTTTCAGAATGCCGAACTGGCTTCTGCATTAGTCATTCAATTGATTGATGGGCGGATCAAAATCAGCGGGCAGGGATCATTAAAGCGTAAGGCCTTTCGGTTTGCAGAAAGTCTGAACGAAGAAAAGGGATTTATCGACTTTGCCATCGTCAAGGATCGCGGAAGAAATATTTTGTTTGCGATTAAGCCCGATTATTCGCTTTACGCTATGGATTTACAAAACTCGTGGCTGCCAGCTCAGTCATTTTTAGGTCGCTGGTCAAAGATCAGCGGCAGATTGTATCAGCTGAATCGCACCAGTATGGTCCCTGGAATTTTGTTTAATCATAAATGGCAGGATGAGACAGGTCAGGTATTCAGTTATCAAGACATGTTGATCAATCCCGTTCGATCCTGTGATTTTTCGTTCAGGTAAAAACATTTTTTGCATTTACAATCCAATCAACCTTGGCCTGTTTGATTGTTTTATTCAAAATTAAACCGGCCTGTTAGGCTTTCTTTCAAAAATTTCTAGGTATTCTTATCTGTACTTTTTGATTTCTTTGGTGAATCCTTTTTAGATCGATGAATTTTAAGAATCAGTTTTTCAGAAAATATGACTGGCACTATGGGGTACTAGTCCTTATGGGCTTAGCTCTTTATCTGCAGGCGCTATCTTTTGACTTTGTTTACTTTGATGACATGAAACATCTTTTTAGCAATCCGGTTTTTAAAACATTAGATCTTGAGGGCTTTAAAAAAATCTGGACTGAAGTTTATTTTGAAATGTATTCCCCAACAACCTACTCGGTTTGGTTTTTCCTGAAAAAAATTGTTGGTATTTTTAATTTTGATAACCCGGTTCGGGTTCAGGCGATTGTGTTTCATGGAGCCAGTGTGATTGTACATGTTCTGAATGCCTGTGGCTTATATTTTACCCTGAAGAATGTTTTTAATTTTCCTAAAATTTCTGCTTTGGTTTGCGGCTTGTTTTTTTTAGCGCATCCTATGCAGATCGAAGTTGCTGCTTGGATATCTCAATTTCGCGATGGACTGGCAGTGCTGCTGACATTGGTGTCCTTCAATATTTTGCATAAAGGCTTCGGTCAGTCTGAAGTCAGTATTTTCAAAATTCTAAGCGCACTGCTGCTGTTTGGTTTGGCCTTGTTGTCAAAGGCTTCTGTTTTTATGGCACCGGTCCTGTTGGTTGTTTATTTAATCAAGCTTAAGAAGTTCAATTATCAAAAGTCAATTTTGTATAGCTCTGGTTTTTTTCTACTGTCAGTGCTGGTCAGCCTGCAAACTATGGGCAAGCAAAGCGGAGAACACCTAAGTTTTGAAACCACCTTTTTGCAAAAAATCATAGTTTGTTTTGATACGATGGCTTTTTATTTGGGTAAATTGATTTTTCCTTATCCTGTGATTCCCGATTATGGGCGAAGCCCCTTAAAAATTATTAATTCATTTCAGTTTGAGTGGATTCATATATTGCCGATAGTTTTCGTTTTCTTGGTTTGGCATTTTCGTCAAACAAGGACTATTTTGTGGAGTGCCCTTTTAGCTTTGGTGACTGTTTTTCCGATGCTGGGACTGGTGCCATTTAGGTTTCAAGAAATCTCGACTCCGTCAGATCACTATTTTTATTTTCCACTGTTGTTTGGCAGCGCCATATTTGGAGCTTTTAATCTGCGCCATACAGTTCAGAAAATTATAATAGCTTGTTTTTTGGCAATGTTGATCGGATTAAATTTTTATCAGATCAGACAGTGGCAGGATACCCAGTCATTGGCTCAAGCTGTTTTTTTACACAATCCAAACAGTTTTATAATGCATAATTCCCTGGGGGATTATTTTGCTTTCAATAATGATTTTACCAGCGCAAAAAAACATTATTTACAGTCAGTCAGCCTGCAGCCCCTGCTGCAAGAGACAAAATTAAATCTGGCAACCGCCATGTTCAGAACCGGGCAAAAAGATGAGGCAATAAAAATTTTGGTAGAACTGATCAATCTGGGAAATCGTGACCCCATTGTTTATACAAATCTTATGGCTATGCTTAAGGAATTAGGTCGTGAAGACGAAGCCAAGCTTGTCTACGAGGCTTATTTAAAAACTAATCGATGACAATGATTGTAATGCAACAGCTTTTACTTCGAGAGACCTGATACCAATCATTTTAAACCCAAAAAATACTAAGGAATATCTGTATTATTGATCATTCTAATAATTATTTGCCCAGCAAAATTTCTAGGAATTTGCCTTTGTATTTAGCTGACTTCTGAACATCATCAATTATGAGTGCAATATCCAAATTTTTTAAATTTTTGAATTTAGAGAAATCTATTTTCAGCTTTGAGCCCAAAGGGCTTTCGGTACACTTTATTTTGTAAACAGCTGTGAAATCAGCATGGCTTTGGTCATCTTTATCAACAACTAAATCAGCAAGCTCATTTTCAAATATGCAGTTGGTTTTTTTGTCAAAACTAATCCAGTCAGAAGCCTGTTTTTTAAAACTATCAATTGTCTCTGTCAGCAGTTTAATTTCAGATTCAGATTTTGGATTGTGCTCAAATCCTAAAATTGCATCTGCAGACGATTTAAATTCTATTTTTCCGTTTGTTTTATCAAAGGCAATATTTAGATTGCCACTGCCATGAACATGGGCACGAAGGTGTTTTTGGCCCCTGTCTTTTTTGTGTTCGTGTTTATTGGCAAAACACAATGGCAATACTGATAAGAACACGATCGCAAATGATAAGAAATGTTTCAAAGTGCACCTCACTATTACAGATTACAATTATGTTTATAAAGCTACCAAGTCAAAGAGTGTCTTTGCAATTTATTGTAAAATCAGAAATCGAAATCTAAGGCGGAGTGTCTGAGCCGATTTTTTGTTGGATGGAAAGCCATCTTTTGATCAAGGCTCCCGAGTCTTCGACGTCGTCACTTCTTTTGACCAAAACACTAATAGCAATCACGGCCATTGAAACCGCTACGGCTAACAACAAAACGTATTCAACTACGATCTGACCTGATTGTTTTTTAAGATTCCAAAAACGGTGGTCGCTCTTTTTGTGCAGATACAAACAGCACCCCTAATTGTTTATCTGAATGATTTAATGCTTGATCTAATTGCTCGTCATCCACAGGGCCACAAATACCCAGAACGCGGTCGATACCCAAATTGTCGACAAAAAAGTCTTCGACAAATTCTTGATCATTCACCTGTAAATAGCTTTCTTTAGTTGGGTAAATCAGAACAATCAGATTGCCTGTGTGAATTTCGATGTTCTTCAATGCCTCAAGGCTAGTAGTCAGCTTTTGTTGAATCTGAAAATACAGTTTCAACGCTGCAGGCTCTTGCGCATGTGAAAAATAAATTCTGATAGGTCCATCAAAAATGGCCGAATCAAAAGCTGGATTAAAAAATTTAGACTGCATAAGTGTAGAATAACTGGTTGTCATCAAGGTGCTACCTCCGTGTCGCCTTTCATGGCATCACTTGCATTTGCTGTGATAAGTTAAGACTAGAAAGACGATGACCCATATTGCAAAGGAATTTTAAGATGATGACAGAAAAAATATTTTTACACTTCAATGCGTTAAATTTAGTCTTCGGCCTTTATAATACACTTCACGGCAAGACTTTGGACCGATCTCGTAAAACAAATCAGTCCATTTTTCAGATGTGATTAAAAAATCAGCACTCATATTTGATTCTATCGAACCACATTGATTTTCCAATTTCAGGGCAAAGGCCGCTCCCACAGTGTAGGCACAAATGACTTCTGGTAACGACATGTTCATTTGAAGTCTTGCCAGCAATCCCGCTAAATCCACACTGGGCGATGGAGATGTCCCGGGGTTAAAATCCGTGGCCAGGGCGACACGGGCGCCTTCGTCAATTAGTTTTCTGGCATTGGGGTAATCGCATCTCATGTACAGGTCGGCAGTGGGCAAAAGCACGCAGGTGATTTCACTGTGAGCCAATTTTTTTATCTGAGTGTCTGATAGATGGATCACGTGTTCGCAGCTAACAGCGCCGATTTTCAGTGCGGCTTCCACGCCGGCCGGGGATTCATTGTTAGAAGGTGACAACTGATTGGCGTGAATCAAAATATCAAAACCCAGTTTTTTAGCCGAGTTCAAAAAAGCTTCAGAGTTTTTAAAACTAAAAAATCCCCGTTCAATATAAATATCCAAACGCTCGGTGTGTTTTTTGATTTCTGGTAATAATGATGTCAGAAAATCCAAATAGCTTTTTTCATCCTGAAACTCTGGGGCGATGGCATGAGCTCCCAAAAAAGTGCTGATCACCCTGGGGGAGTCGATGCTATTGATGACCTTCAAGCCCTCAGTTTCTGATTTTTTATCCAGCCCATAGCCTGTTTTGATTTCTATGGTGGTGACGCCTTGGCTGCAAAATTTTGCGATGTTTTCAGTCAAAACGTTTTTCAGCTGAGCGGTTTTTAAGGCCCTGGTGTTTTTGACAGTGGATAAAATCCCTCCACCTTGTTTTGCGATTTCCTGATAGGTCACCCCACGAAGTCTTTGTTCAAATTCGTGGGATCTGGATCCTGCAAACAAACTGTGAGTGTGGCATTCAATCAAACCTGGCAAAACCGTGCGGCCTTTAATGTCGATGGATTTAATTTTTTTGACTTTGTTTTTTGATAAAAAATCTTTCTGAAGATTTTTTTCGGGGCCTACCCATTTTATAACTTCGCCTTCGATCACAATGGCGGCATTGGGAATGATAGATAAATCAGACTCTGTGATTTTGCGGCCCTGCTTTATGCGAGCGCCTTGCAGAGTCAGCAAAGTGCCAATGTTTTTAAAGATCGTCAGGGGCATTGGTGTTTGAGTGGGTTTTTTAGATGTCGGTTTGGATTGTTGCAGCGGTCTCTTTTTATTTACTGGCATCAGCGACTTTGGCATTTATTATTTTGCTTTGCCTTGGTTAGAAACATGATTCATGGCTTCTGCTATGGCCTTTTCGTCACCCAAATATTTTTTTGAAACGACCTTCAGATTGCTGTCCAATTCATAAACAAAGGGGATTCCAGTAGGGATATTAATTTCCATAATTTCAGCAGGAGATAAATTTTCCAGATGTTGCACCAGAGCCCTCAAACTGTTGCCGTGAGCGGCGATCAGGATTTTCTGATTATTTTTAACTAGTGGCGAAATCTCGGTTTCCCACAATGGCAAAAAACGTTTTACGGTGTCTTTCAGTGATTCACTGTTTGGTAAAAGTTTTTGATCAACATTTTTGTATCGCAGATCAGAGCCTGGATGCCTTGGGTCAGTTTTTTCCATCGGTGGTGGTGGTGTGTCGTAACTGCGTCTCCAGATTTTAACCTGGTCTTCTCCGTGTTTTGCTGCAGTTTCGGCCTTGTTTAAACCGGTCAACGCGCCATAGTGTCGCTCATTTAATCGCCAATCCTTTTTAACAGGCAGCCACAGACGGTCCATTTGGTCCTGAATTTCCCACAAAGTTCTGATGGCCCTGCGTAAAAATGAAGTGTAACAAAGGTCGAATTCGATTTTGTGTTCTTGGCAAAAATTTTTGATCGTTTTCCCTGCAGATTTTGCTTCCTCTAGACCTTTGGCGGACAAATCAATGTCCTGCCATCCGGTGAAGCGGTTTTCTTTGTTCCACAAACTTTCGCCGTGTCTGATCAATACCAGTTTATTGGTTTTCATAAATACCTACAGTTTCTAAAGAAAAATTGATAATATGGGGGCGGTTTAAAAAAAGCAATTTTAAATAAGTAATATGAGACGCAACAAAGAGGTTCATCGTGGCACAAGAACATTCTAACGGAAAAAGTATTTCAGCAAACTACGCATCTCGCGGAAATATGGAATACATCGAGGAGTTGTATCAGCAGTTTAAAGGCAATCCTGATTCAGTCACCGTTGAATGGAAAAAATTTTTTGAAGGCGTTGAATTTGGTCAATCAAACAATTTTGGTTTGTCAGAAAAAGAGCTGGATGTTTACCATTTGATTTCTGCCTACAGAAACTACGGGCACTTTGAAGCTGATATGGACCCACTGACCAACACTCCAGCCCCCAGTGATCAACTGAGCCTTAAAAGATTTAATTTATCAGAAGCTGATTTAAATCAGAGTTTTCAAATTGGATCAATCATCGGTAAGCCCGGTGCAACTCTTCGGGAAATCATTCAGCATTTGCGATCCAGTTATTGTGGTAAACTGACGGTTCAGTGTGCAGAAGCTCTGCCTGAGGTCAGAAATTGGTTTATCAAAGAATTCGAACAAGGGGCTGCAACATTTAAATTGTCAGCTGATGAAAAAAAGGAAGTCTTTCATTCTATCACTCGCGCTGAAAGCTTAGAAAAATTTATTCATTCCAGATACGTCGGCAAAAAAAGATTTTCCATTGAAGGCGGCGATGCCTTAATGCCGATGTTAGAAATTTTAGTTCGCAGAGGTTCCGCCCTGGGTGTGCAAGAGCTTATGATTGGGATGGCTCACAGGGGGCGAGTAAATGTGTTGGCTAATTTTATGGGCAAGGCCATTGAATATATTTTTTCTGATTTCAACGGAACGACTGAAACATCTGAGCCCATTGATGATTTTGATGGTGATGTAAAATACCATTTGGGTTATTCGAGCGAAAAGGAAACTCCAAACGGAAAAGTCAAAGTGACTTTGGCTTTCAACCCCAGTCATCTGGAAGCTGTGAATCCCGTTGTTTTGGGGATGGTGCGCGCGGCTCAAAGACGCCGCAAGGACACAGCTCAGCGAAAAACAGTTATCCCAGTATTGATTCACGGTGATGCTGCATTTGCTGGACAAGGCGTGGTGGCAGAAACATTTCAGATGGCTCATGTTAAGGGCTACACAGTCGGTGGAACAATCCATATCGCTGTTGATAACCAAGTTGGCTTTACAACAAATCCTGAAAACGGCAGAAGCTCACATTACTGTTCGGATATTTCAAAAGTTTTAGCAACTCCGGTTTTGCATGTAAACGGTGATGATGCTGAAGCCTGCGTTCGCGCAATGGATATCGCAGCCAGATTCAGACAGGAGTGGGGTCGTGATATCGTCATCAATGTGGTTTGTTACAGACGTTACGGTCACAACGAAGGCGATGAACCTGCTTACACTCAGCCATTGATGTATGATTTGATCAAAAAGCATCCGACATTGAGGGAAATTTACGGAAAACAATTGCAGCATGAAAAAGTCATAGATGCTGCTTTTTATGAAGCGCTTTTTAACGAGAAAATGGAAAACCTGCAGAAAATTTACGAACACACCAAGGAAAATCCACCCAAGGTTGAGCCTTTTAAATTTGATGGATTCTGGAAAGGCTATCGCAAGGCCAAACCTGATGATGTGACTAAACCGACGGATACAACATTTGATATCAAGGAACTTAAAAAAATCTGTCAGCTTTTGTCGATGGTACCTCAGGGATTCACTCCGCACCCGAAACTGATCAAGCTTTTAGAAACCCGTAAAGCCATGGGCGAGGGCAAAGAGCTTTTAGATTGGGGAACCGCTGAACTGTGTGCCTATGGGACATTGTTGGCCGAGGGTTCCAGCGTGCGAATCACAGGACAAGACTGTGTGCGAGGGACATTCACTCACAGGCATGCTGGTTTGTATGATGTTAAAACTGGCGAGCCCTTTGCGGCTTTGGATCAAATCAACGGGGATAAGGTTGAATTTTGCGTTTATGATTCTATTTTGTCCGAATACGGCGTTTTAGGTTTTGAATACGGAAACGCAACATGTGATCCAACATTTTTGACAATTTGGGAAGCGCAGTTTGGTGATTTTGCTAACGGCGCTCAGATCATCATTGATCAGTTTATTTCCAGCGCAGAATCAAAATGGCAGCAAATGTGTGGATTGGTTTTGTTACTGCCACACGGTTACGAAGGTCAGGGGCCTGAGCATTCTTCAGCAAGGCTTGAAAGATTTTTGCAAATGTGTGCACAAAACAATATGCAGGTTTGTAATTTAACGACGCCTGCTCAGATTTATCATGCGCTCAGAAGACAAATGAGGCGTGAATTCAGAAAGCCACTGATTGTGATGTCGCCAAAAAGCTTGCTCAGACATCCTAAGGCCGTATCGACGCTCGAGGAATTGGCTCAAGGAACTTTTAATGAATACATTGGTGATAAAAATCTGAAGGATGCATCCAAGGTTGAAACTTTGGCGATTTGTTCTGGCAAAATTTATTACGAACTATTGGATGAGCAGCAAAAAACCAATAATGTCCGAACAGCTTTGGGGCGGATGGAGCAGATTTATCCAACCCCGATTGCCAGTGTGCTTGCCAATATTAAAACCTATCCTAATTTAAAAAATTTAGTTTGGGTGCAAGAAGAACCTAAAAACATGGGAGCTTGGAATCACGTTTATTTTAAGCTGTCAGAAATGGTTCAGTCTGAAGGCATGAAATTAAATCTGAGCTATGTGGGTCGTGGTGAGCGGTCATCGCCAGCTACAGGATCAGAATACAAACACAAGAAAGAACAGGCTGCTATCATTCAAGGGCTTTTTTCGATTTAAATTTTTAAAACTATTTGGAGGTTTTCAGTGAAGTACGACGTAAAGATTCCAGCAGTGGGTGAATCCATCACAGAGGCTGTGATTGGACAGTGGCTTAAAAAATCGGGTGAACAAATCAAACGAAATGATGTTTTGCTGTCAGTTGAAACGGATAAAGCCAGCGTTGAGGTTGTGGCAGAACAGGAAGGCGTTTTAACAATCACAGTTGATCAAGGTAAAACAGTACCTATCGGCACAGTGGTAGCTACCATAGACAGTGAAGGTAGGGCCACGGTAGCTGCAGCGGAAAAAACAAAACCGACGGCTCCTCCATCAACTGGCAAATCTGCGCCACCTCCACCGCCGCCAACAATGTCGGCGGGCAGCTCGAATGGTAATGGACATTTGTCACCAGCTGTTCAGAAAATTGTCAGCGAAAAAAATCTGGACACCACAGGAATGTCAGGAACTGGCCGTGGTGGCAGGCTGACAAAAGGTGATGTGATGAACGCCACGCCAGGAGCGGTTGCTCCAGCGCCTGCTGCGCAAAAACAATCTGCACCGGCCAAAGTTATTGATATTGCTCCTCGTGGTCCCAGCAGACAGGGCGATGAAAAGCGCGTTCCTATGACTACAATCAGAAAGCGCATCGCTGAAAGATTAGTTCAGGCCCAGCACACGGCTGCGATTCTGACGACTTTTAACGAAATCGATATGACTAATGTTTTAGATCTGAGATCTAAATACAAAGAACGTTTCAAAGAAAAATACGGGATCAGTTTAGGCTTTATGGGATTTTTTATTAAAGCGACTATCGAGGCCCTTCGCGATTGGCCTATGGTTAATGCTCAGATCGAGGGAACTGATATCGTTTACAAAAACTATTACAACGTAGCCGTAGCAGTCGGTACCGAAAAGGGATTGATCGTTCCTGTGATCAAGGACGCTGATCAATTATCAGTGGCACAGATTGAACTTAAGATTAAAGAATTTGCTACCAAAGCCCGCGACGGTAAAATCACAATTGATGATTTAAGCGGTGGAACCTTTACGATTTCAAATGGTGGAGTTTACGGAAGCCTTATGTCGACGCCGATTTTAAATCCACCTCAGGTTGCGATTTTGGGAATGCATAAAATTGAAGATCGCCCTATTGCCCTGAATGGCAAGGTTGAAATCAGACCGATGATGTATGTGGCCCTTAGTTACGATCACAGAATCATTGATGGCAAAGAAGCGGTGAGCTTTTTAGTGCGCATCAAAGAGTGTGTCGAGGATCCTGAGCGATTAGTATTAGAAATTTGAGGTAATAAATGTTTGATGTAGTGATTATTGGAAGCGGTCCTGGTGGGTATGTCTGTGCCATTCGTTGTGCTCAGCTTAATTTAAAAACAGCAGTCATTGAAAAGGATAAAACCTTTGGAGGGACCTGTTTGAATGTGGGATGCATTCCTTCAAAGGCATTGCTGGAAAGTTCTGAATTTTTTCATATGGCTGGTCATAATCTGTCAGTTCACGGGGTGAAAGCTTCCAAAGTCGAATTGGATTTGCCAACCATGTTGTCACGCAAAGAAAAAATCGTAAAAGATTTAACCCAAGGGATTTCATTTTTATTCAAAAAAAATAAAATAGAAAGCTTTAAGGGCTATGGTAAAATTTTGAAACCGGGACAGGTTGAGGTCACAGGCGAAGACGGACAAAAAAAGGTTATTGAAGCTAAACACATAATTTGTGCGACAGGCAGTGTGCCGACAGAGCTGCCCTTTTTAAAATTTGATCAGCAGAAAATTGTTTCATCAACAGGGGCACTGTCTTTATCTCAGGTTCCTAAAAAATTATTGGTAGTTGGTGGCGGAGTGATTGGTCTGGAGCTGGGTTCAGTTTGGATGCGGCTGGGATCAGAGGTCACAGTCGTTGAATACGCTGACAGGCTTTGCCCCACCATGGACACACAGATGATCACAGTTTTGCAAAAAATCCTGGCAAAGCAGGGGATGAAGTTTTTATTTAACACCAAGGTCACTGGCTCAAAGACAAATTCTGACGGTGTTACTTTGGAATTTGAAAACCTGGGTGATAAATCAAAGGGAACCATCGACGGCAATGTGGTGTTAGTCAGCACCGGCAGAAAGCCTTTTTCAGAAGGCCTAGGGCTTGAATCAGTCGGAGTCGAAAAAGACAACAGAGGCTTTGTAAAAGTCGATCATCATTTTCAAACAAATGTGCCTGGAATCTATGCCATTGGCGATTTAATTCCAGGGCCTATGCTGGCTCACAAGGCCGAGGACGAAGGCGTTGCTTTGGCTGAAATGCTGGTGGGTCAGGCTGGACATGTTAATTACAACACAGTTCCATCGGTGATTTACACTTATCCAGAAGTTGCCAGTGTGGGTTTGACTGAAGAGCAAGCCAAAGAATCGGATATCGATTATGCTGTAGGAACTTTTCCGTATATGGCAAATGGCAGAGCTAAAGCATTGGGAGCCACAGATGGTTTGGTTAAAATCATAACTGATAAAAAAACTGATCGCATAATTGGTGGCCATATCACTGGAGCCAGAGCTTCTGAGCTGTTGGGTGAGATCGTTGTGTGTATGGAATTTGGCGGCAGCAGCGAAGATCTGGCCAGAAGTTTCCATGCCCATCCGACATTGAACGAAGTCGTGCGTGAGGCGGCACTGGCCGTCGACAAGCGCGCGCGCCAAATGTAGGGCAGTTGAAATCAATAAAGACAGAAGACCGAATTTATATTTTTAAATATTTCTATGATTTTACACCTTGTGAATACTTGCTAACGGCCGCAAGCTCATCTCTCGTATTGTGTCATAAACTTAAAAGCAATTAATCAGTCTAGGGTTAGTTTTCTGAAGCCAGATTTTGTATTTTCAAATA
>JBIKLL010000053.1:0-19269 GCA_044359815.1 Pseudobdellovibrionaceae bacterium | reverse complement strand
TAAAAGGCGTTTCACTGAATGTTAAAAAAGGCGAATTCCTGGTCATCATTGGACTGTCTGGATCTGGTAAAAGTACATTGCTTAGATGTATTAATCGTCTGCACGAACCCACTTCTGGAGAAATCATTTACAACGGAGTGGATATTGCAAAGCTGACAGATAAAAAAGAAATCAGAGGCTTGCGTTGCAAAATCGCAATGATCTTCCAGCAATTTAATTTGATTCCTCGTCACACAGTTTTATCCAATGTTTTAATGGGAAGACTGGGATACACGGGAACATTTGGGTCTATTTTTGGGTTTTTTAAATCCGAGGACAAAAGGGACGCACTGAAATATCTGTCGCTGGTGGGTATTTCTGAAAAAGCTCGAATGCGAGCCGATAATCTGTCGGGTGGGCAGCAGCAACGTGTGGCTATTGCCAGGGCATTGACTCAGAATCCTGAGGTTTTATTGGCAGATGAGCCCGTTGCCAGTTTGGATCCGGCGACCTGTCACACAGTTATGGATTATTTAAAAAAGGTGAACACCGAATTGGGAATCACTGTGATTGCTAATTTACATTTTCTCAGTTTAGTCAGGCAATATGCTACCAGAGTGATTGCCTTGAAGGGTGGGGAAATTGTCTATGAAGGCAGTCCATCAGAAATCAATGATGATTGGTTTGCCAGAATATATGGGGAAGGGGCTAAGGAAGTCCATGTCAACTAAGCGCACGATTTTTGATAGTATAATGTTTGCTTATTTGTTTTGTGTTTTGGTGATTTTTGTATTTCAACCCACCGAAGAAGCAATGATGAATCTATCCCAAAATGTGTCCATATTTTTTGTGGGCCTAGTACTAGGAATCATTGCCAGCTTGGGTTTGAATAAATTTAATTTAAAAACTTTAGGTGAGCTGATTTTTGAGCCACCTCACAAAAAAATCACCTCAGTCGACAAAGAATGGTACAAAACCTTCTGGGGCTGGCAATTGCTATTGTTTATGATCATCACTTTGGCAGTTGGGTTTTCAGTCACTCAGTTTTCGATTTTAAAAATGGTTGATAAAGAGAGCTTAGGCCCGACAATCAGATTATTGACTGGATTGGTCAGTCCCAATTGGGATGTTTTACCCAGAGCTGTGCTATTAATGATTGAAACAATTTTTGTAGCATTTATGGCCACAGCATTGGCCATACCGGTTTCATTTATTTTGTGTTTTTTCGCAGCTAAAAACATTATGGCATCACCGGCAGCTTTTGTGATTTATATGTCATTGCGGACTGTTTTGAATTTATGCCGAGCTGTTGAAGCCTTTATTTGGGCGATTATTTTTTCGGTTTGGGTTGGTTTTGGGCCCTTTGCAGGAATGCTGGCGTTAATGGTTCATTCAATCATGTCACTGACAAAACAGTACTCTGAGCTGGTTGAAACCGTTAATGATGGCCCGATTGAGGGCATTCAATCAACCGGTGCTACCAAGGTTCAGACAATCTGGTTTGCCATTGTTCCTCAGGTCGTATTGCCCTTTATTTCGTTCACGATTTATCGTTGGGACATCAACATCAGGATGGCTACAATCGTTGGCTTTGTCGGGGGCGGTGGTATTGGATCGCTTTTGCAAATGTACCAAGGCCAAGCCATGTGGCCAGAGGTCGCTTGCATTTTTGCCGTGATCGCTTTTGTGGTTTGGTTTATGGACACCAGCTCAGCCTATCTGCGAGAAGCTCTTAAGTAGAGGCAGTCAATGAAGCACATTTGTAAAATGACAGTTCAAGAAATTCATTTGGACAGTTTTGGTCATATGAACAATGCGACTTATTTACAAATCCTAGAGCAAGCTCGTTGGGACATGATCACCGAAAGAGGTTTCGGATTAAAAGACATTCATCACCACAAAAAAGGACCCGTAATATTAGAGGTCAACGTTAAGTTTCTTAAAGAACTTAAGCTACGGGAACCCATTGAAATTCACACCTTTCCTGAAAAAATGGTTTCTAAGATCGCAAAACTGCGACAGGAAATTCGTAATTCAAATAATCAACTGGCCTGTGAAGCCTTTTTCACTGTGGGCTTTTTTGATTTGGTCGATAGAAAGCTGATCAGTCCTATACCTGAGTGGAATCACGCCTTAGGCTTTGAGCCCTAGGGTGTACAAAATATCATCAAAAAATCTTGAATCAGTCTTAAAATAAAAATCACAGTAAAAGCCTTAAGCCCAGGTTCAGAAATACCGTATAATAGTACATATGAGTCAGTATTACGTTTACATCAATGAACAGCAGCAAGGTCCCTTGAGTGAGAAAGAAATCACTGAAAGATTAAGTTCTGGTACTTACGAGTGGACTGATTATATCTATGATGAAAATTCTAAGGAATGGGTTACGTTTTTGCAGTACCCATTGTTTTCAGCAAAATTTAAACAGCAGAAAGCTCCCAGTGCACCACCACAGACAGCTGCAAAGGGCGGGATTCCATCGACACCAGACGAACAAGAATGGTTTGTGTTACAGGGTGATAACCGTCACGGACCCTTTAGTTTTCTGGAAATTGTCAATATGAGACAAAGCGGAAAAATCCAGGCCCATGAATACGTTTGGCGCCAGTCTATGTCGGGATGGAAAAAGCTTTCAGAGGTCAAAGAATTTTCAGCAGATGCTATCAGAGATTTACAGAATTCCAAAAACAATCAGGCATCGGAAGCTTTCTTTCGCAGAAGGCACGCTCGTGTACAATACGGGGCTTCGATTTTAGTTCACAATCAAAAGAATGTTTTTAAAGGCAATTCAATCGAAATTTCAGAAGGCGGCGCCTCTGTGGTGTTGCAGACTGATGAATTTCCGATGGCCTCTACTATGTTTTTACATTTTCAGCCGGGTGATGGAGTTCCTCCATTTAATGCGATTTGTTCAGTCATTAATGTATCACCATCCGCAAATGGTTATTTTAAATACGGTCTGAAATTCACTTCGATCAGTCAGAGTATGCAACAGGCAATACGCAATTTTGCCGAAACTGAATCGAAAAAAGCAAAACGCAACAAAGCAGCTTAATTGGTGGATGCCTCATGGAGAAACTTATGAGAACGCTTTTCACAACCCTGATCCTAGCCTTAAGTCTGATCCAGCTTGCTTGCAGCCAACAACAGTTTGCAGTTCCTCCCGCTCAGCAGAATTTTCCTCAAACAGTGACCTATAACAATAAAGTCGATGTGTTGATAATGGTGGATAATTCATTATCAATGGATCTTTATCAAAATCGATTGGCAGCGCAAGCCAATGATTTAATCGATTCACTGAACCAGTTTGCGATGGATTATCATATTGCTGTGGTGACCTCTGATTCGATCTCTGGTGGAAACGGTGGAAAATTTTTGGGGACTTCACCAAAATTTTTGACAGCAGCTACGCCTAATCTGAAAAGTCTTTTACAAGCCAGAATCAATGCGGGCACTGATGGTCACGATGTCGAGCAGGGAATTGCATCAATCAAAAAGTCTTTGTCAGCGAACTATTTGGCCACAGAGGGAGCTGGATTTCTGAGATCAGATGCGCTGTTGGCGATTGTCGCTATGACCAGCGAAGACGACAATTCATCTGGATCTTACAATGACGACATTGCCTTTTTGGATGCCTTAAAACCACCAGGTAAAACAGCCAAACAAAATTGGATTTTAAATTTTATTGGCGTTGATAACTTGGATTCGGTTTGTACCTCATCGACAACTTCTGATTACAAAGAACCAGGGCTCAGATATCTGGCCCTTGCAAACCACTCTGGCGGTAAAGTTGAATCCATTTGCGAATCAACTTTGGCCATGGCCACTGAAAATATCAGATCCAGAATTGTTCAGATCATGACGGACTTTGTTCTGGACAAGGTTCCACTGGTGGATTCGATCACGGTGATTGTCAATGGAGTCCCTGTAGCCCAGGACAACGTTAATGGATGGGAATACGTACCTGAAGGCAATTTTATCAGGTTTCACGGAACATCAGTTCCTAAAGCCACAGATGGCATCAGCGTCAATTTCCAACCAGCCTCAGCCACCTAGATTTTTCCATCTGGTCCACTTGCCTGTATTTAATTTGAATTTTAAAAAATTATTTCTATGATTTTACACCTTGAGAATACTTGCTAACGGCCGCAAGCTCATCTCTCGTATTGAGTCATTTAATTTAGCCAGGAATATGATTAATAAATTATCATATTCCTAACTAAATTAAATGACTCAACACCAGATATGCCATGCGCGCTCGCAAATGTATTCTCAAGGTGTAAAATCATAGAAATAATTTTTTAAAATTCAAATTAAATACAGGCAAGAGGACAAGCTGGTTTTTAGTACCAGATCCCATCATCGGCTTCGCCTTCGTCATAGTACTCAAGATTTTGCGGTTTGCTTTTGCACAGCTTTAAAACCTCGGTACTGCGATTTCGCGATTGATCCATTAGCTCGGTTGCCTCAGCAGCCAAAGCGCCAGATACATTCAATAAAAACCCTCTACGAGACTGTTGCAGCCACGCATTCTGAGCCGCCACACTCAATGTTGAGCGACCTTGGTTCATCACATCGCTGGTTCTGGAATTTAACCATACTGACCAAGAAATTCTGGTGTTCGTAGTGCGCAACCCATTGGGGCCAATTTCCAGTGCTAATCCTGTCCCGCTCATCATTTTTCTGATTTCGGCAATATGATCCCTTTCGATTTTTGTTTTAGCTGTGGTTTCTCGAGCTAAAATTTCGTTTTCCAATCGGTTGGTTCCCATCAAGGCTTGTTTCCATCTGAAATAGATTTTAGTGGCATCGTTGCTTTGACCAAAAAACAATTGATCAGATTCGCCCAGGGTTTGAATCGGGCACAGGTTATATTTGCTTGTGACTTCCATGGCCCAAACAATCAATATTTCCCGGGACAGCGATCCTGTGAATGGCACGTTTTCAATATTTAACAAACTGGCTTTGTATTGGGTGATTTTTTGTCTGGCATCGGCCATAGCTGTTTGCAAATTGCCTAGGTTGCGGGACATCTCAGTAAAAACATTGGGACTGCGACTGTGGCATTCGCTACTGCCCAGAAAGCTTTCAAATTCTGCAATTTTGTTTTTCAGTGAAATGCAAATATCATTGGTCACTGTTGTTAAGCCTTCCACAGCTCTGTCGCTGTATTTTGAACAAGACTTTACCAAGGTTGCAAATTCATTTGTGTACTGCTGGCAAAAACCAAGAATCTGTTTGGCCTCGGTTAACTTTGCACTGAACCCTTCTGCGTTGGATTGACTGCCGATGCTGGCTTGTAAATTGATGGTGATTAGGAAGCTCGCAAATGCAAATAACAATGAAAATTTCATATTTTCCCCTCTTTAGACATTCAAACAAAGCCTACAGACCACAGGCAATGATAAAAATAAGACAGTGTCTTAATAAATTGTTTATTTTTATTTTTTTGCCTGTAAAAGCATAAAAATCATCTGAGGAGAAAATAATGAGCGATCAGAAAAATATTTTTAAGAATGATGTCAGTTCCGCAAATTCAGAATCAGCAAAATTGATTCGAAGTTTAGGATTGAATGAATGCATAGCGATCGTCGTGGGAAGTATTATCGGTACTGGAGTTTTTCTTAAAACAGGAATCATGACTCAGACTGTGCAGTCACCATCAGTTGTGATGCTGGCTTGGGTGGTTGCGGGGTTATTGTCATTAGCTGGGGCTCTGACCTACGCTGAATTAGGATCATTGTTTCCAAAAGCGGGTGGAGAATATATTTATCTGCAGAAAACCTACGGCAATGCTGTCAGTTTTTTATATGGCTGGATGAGATTTTGGATAGGTTCGCCAGGCTCCATTGCGGCTTATTCTGTGGGTGCAGCAACTTTTTTAGGGGCGCTGGTTGCCTACCCAAATGATTCGGCAAAAGTTTCGATGGCAATTTTATTTATTTGTGTTTTTACTTTTTTAAATTGTTTGGCTGTAAAATTTGGTGGGAAGCTTCAAGTTTTTTTAACGATATTAAAAGTTTTTTTAATTGGTGGTTTGATTTTTGGGGCTTTGTTTTTGTCAGGGGGATCGGTAGAAAATTTTAATCTGCAAACTGAATTCGCTGGGATGTCAGCTTTTGGTACAGCTATGCTGGCAGCACTTTGGGCCTACGATGGTTGGAACAATTTAGGAATGGCTTCTGGCGAGGTCAAAGACCCACAGAAAAACATTCCGCGCGCTCTGATTTTGGGAGTGTTTTCGTGCATCGCAATTTATTGTTTGGTCAATTTAGCTTATTTCGTGGCTTTGCCTGTTAGCGAAATTTTGTCGGCAAATTCTAAAAATTTTCCAGAAGCTCTGCCTGTTGCCACAAAAGCTGTTAAAATATTTATGGGTGACCAAGGCATCACAGTCCTGTCAGTGGCTTTTGTGATATCAGCATTGGGTGCGATGAATGGATCGATACTGACATCTGCGCGAGTGCCCTTTGCCATGGCTGAAGCCGGAGCCTTTCCTAAAATTTTTGCTTTTATACACAGTCAATCCAAGACTCCAGTGATTTCTATTATTGTGCAGGGTTTGATTGCCTGTGGATTGGCACTGTCGGGAACTTTTGATCAGCTGACTGATTATGTGGTTTTTAGTGCGTGGCTTTTTTATGCGATGAATGGCGTTGCAGTCATGCTGTTGCGTAAGCGAATGCCAAATGCCGAACGAGCCTACAAAGTCCCACTGTATCCGGTGATACCGATATTGTTTGTCACATTGTCAGTGCTGTTATTGATTAACACATTAATCACAGCACCCAACGAATCTGGAATGGGTCTTTTAATTATTGCTCTGGGTTTACCGGTCTATTGGTTGTTTTTCAGATCAACTGCGCACAAAGCATAAAAAAAAGCCGCAGAGGTCTGCGGCTTTTTTGGTTCTATGCAACTGAAAAAAATTATCTCAGTAAAGCATCAACATTTAGTTTTCCTCCGCTGACAGATTTTCCTGCCATCGCGGGGATTTTAGCAGCTGTGTTTAACAAAGCCGCTTTGACTTCACTCCATGATTTTTCTGGGTGAGCTGACCAATACAAAGCTGCAGCTCCAGCAACGTGAGGAGTGGCCATTGAAGTACCATCCCATGTCGCTACCAAACCGAAATCAGGTAAATTGATCACTGTGTCTTGATACTGATTCCCAGGCACAGTTGAAAACACTTTCACACCGGGTGCGCCAATGTCTACAGTGCGCGCTCCCCAATTTGAAAATGAACCCAATTGATTGTTTGAATCCAAGGCTGCGACGCTGATGATGTTTTCGTTATCATAGCTTGCAGGAACTCCTGGGCGTGGATCAGTGTCATTATTGTAACCAGCACCTTGGTGACCATTACCAGCAGCAGCTATAAACAAAACACCTTTGTCTTGAGCGTACTTGATGATGTCTTTCAATGCTTGATTCAATTGTCCTTCTTTGGGATCGTCGCCTTCGCTACCCCAAGAATTTGATAAAACCTTGGCGCCATTGTCGACTGCGTACTTGATAGATTTAATCGCGCCTTCAGTGGTTCCTTGACCTTTTTCAGTCAAAAATCTGATAGCCATAATGCGAACATTAGGAGCTACTCCTGAAATACCTTTGCCATTGTCGCCACGAGCTGCAACGTTACCGGCGCAGTGTGTGCCATGACCTGGGTTTCCACCGCTGATGATTAACTCAAAAGGGTTTGAAGTCGATAAATCGTAAGGTTTGCTGTCGTTATATGCAAAATCCCATCCGACTACGTCGTCAATGTAACCATTTTTGTCGTCGTCAATTCCGTTGGTTTCTTTTGAGTTACCTGATTCGCCTGGATTTCTCCACATGTTTGGCAACAGATCTTCATGAGTGTAGTCCACACCTGTGTCGATCACAGCCACAACGATGTTGGGGTTACCTTTGGTAACATTCCAAGCTGATCTGGCACCAATGTCCAACATTCCCCATTGGCTGCTAATCAATGGATCTGAACCAGTTGATTGAGATGGCGCAGCAGGAATTGCTGGATTGTCTGCAGCCTTTGGAAACAAATCATCTATTGGATTGTCGCCACTGACTTCCTGCATTTTCTGAAGAGCCATGGATCTGATCACTGGATCTTGAGATTTATAGTTTCCGTACATCACCAACTTATAGTTTGGCTGCACATATAAAATGCTGTCCGAGCCCAATTGGACTCTCATCTGATTTATTTGCTGCATTGATGGTCCCTTTAAGTGGATCCATGTGTCAGTCAAAGCTTCTGCCTGAGTATTGCCTAGCAAAGTAAATCTGGAAACCATCTTTTCAGCAGTTCCTTTTTTAACCTTGATCAGTAAATCGTCAGCTTGTGCATTTAGTGTTAGCATCATTGCTGCAACTAAAATGCTTTTCATTATCATTAACGGTGATTTTGGCATTTTTCCCCTCCTTAGCCGTTGGAAGATTGCACCACGCATAGTCCAGCTATGAAACTGAAATTGTCTTTCAATGCGAGGTGACAAATTTATTGTGGAAATTGATAATATTTTGATAATTTGACTGAAAACAGAAACCTTGCAAAACTTCGGTAATACATAAAATCACGGAGCAAATATGTCTCAGCTTGCAACGTCATCATCACAGGTTTCGCAAACATCAACCGATGAAGAACTGGCGAAGTCTTTTGCCTTCACTTCAAAGCTCGATGCCTTGATGGCATGGGGGCAGCGAAACGCCTTGTGGCCATTGCCTTATGGTACCGCCTGTTGCGGAATCGAATTAATGTCAGTGATGGGACCAAAATATGATTTAGCCAGATTTGGTGCCGAGGTTGTTCGTTTTTCACCCAGACAATCGGATTTGTTATTAGTGGCCGGAACCATCACCGAAAAAATGGCGCCGATATTGGTTCGTATCTACAGACAAATGCTTGAACCCAAATTTGTGATTTCAATGGGAGCTTGTGCCAGCTCTGGTGGATTTTACCGTGCCTATCACGTGCTGCAAGGCTGTGACAAAGTCATCCCTGTTGATGTTTACGTTCCAGGTTGTCCTCCCACTCCAGAAGCCGTTTTGGACGGAGTGATGACCCTTCAGAAAATGATCAAAGACTGCGGGCCACGGCCTTGGAAAGACAATTGGAAACCACCTTATGAATAATCTTGAAACCATTAAAAAAGAACTCAATCAAAAATTTTCTGGAAATTCTTTTTCACTGCTGGAACAAGTCGGGGACACAGTTTTAACTGTGCCAAAAACCGAAATCAGGCAGGTGCTGGGATTTTTGAAAAACCATTTTAAATTTAATTTTTTGATGGATGTTTGCGGGGCCCATTATCCGGATCGCGAAAAGCCTTTTGAAGTTGTCTATCATTTGTTTAATTCTGCAGACGGCTCCAGAATCCGCGTGAAGGTTGCCCTGGCAGAGGGTGAATCGATAGAAAGCGCACTGCCGATTTGGCGAGGCGCTGATTGGTTTGAACGCGAAGCCTACGATATGTTCGGTATCGTGTTCAAAGGTCATCCTAATTTACGCAGAATTTTAACCCATCATCAATTTGTTGGACATCCACTGCGCAAGGACTACGAAGCTGATCAACAGCAACATTGCACACAAACTCTGCCCATTCATTTTGACAACGAAGACGGTGTTGACGGCTCAGTTTTAAATCCAAATATGGTGCCACTGAATGTGGGACCATCTCATCCAGCAATGCATGGAACCCTAAGGGTGATGGCTGAACTGGATGGCGAAACTGTGGTCAGAGCGGCCTGCGAAATTGGTTATCTGCACAGATGTTTTGAAAAAATGGCGGAAACTCATCCCTATAATCAGGTGATTCCGTATACCGACAGATTAAATTATTGTTCAGCACCTATGAACAACGTGGGCTACTGCAAAGCCGTTGAAAGACTGTTGGGTGTTGAAATTCCAGCAAAAGCTCAGGCCATGAGGGTTTTGCTGTGTGAATTATCCAGAATCATTGATCATATTATTGCCGTGGGTACGGGCGGTGTGGATTTAGGGGCGTTGACTTCTTTTTTCCATTTATTCACTTACCGAGAAAAAGTTTATACTTTGTTTGAAAAACTGTGCGGAGCCCGCTTGACGGTATCAATGACTCGAATCGGGGGCATGGCTCAGGATGCACCAGCTGGTTGGTTTGATGAGGTTTTAGCATTTTGCAAAGAAATGCGTGCCGGTGTCGATGAAATCACAAAGCTAATGATTGAAAACAAAATCTTTATCAAGCGAACCCAAGGCGTGTGCCCGGTCAACAGCAGCGATGCGATTCAATGGGGATACACAGGTCCTTTGTTAAGAGCCTGCGGTGTTGGATTAGACCTAAGAAAATTAACTCCATATTATGGCTACGACAAATTGGATTTTGAAATTCCAGTAGGAACCAATGGCGATATCTATGACAGGTATTTAGTTCGCGTTGAAGAAATGCGACAATCGATCAGAATCGTTGAACAGGTTTGTAAAAACATGCCCAGTGGTGATTACACAATCCGCGATAAAGGCATTGTATTGCCCGAGAAAAAAGATGTTTACGGAAACATCGAAGGTTTGATGAATCATTTTATGTTGGTCATCAAGGGCTTGCGTCCACCGATCGGTGAAGTCTATGACGCCACCGAGGCCGCCAATGGCGAATTGGGATTTTATTTAGTCAGTGATGGCAGTGCCAATCCCTATCGGTTAAAGGTGCGGCCACCTTGTTTTGCAATTTATCAAAGTTTTCCAACAGTGGTTAAAGGCGCTATGCTGGCAGATGCAATTGCAACTGTGGCCAGTATGAATGTGATCGCTGGTGAGTTGGATAGGTAGGAGAATTTAAATGTTTGAACTTTCAAAAGAAGGATTAACTGCGGTTCAAAAAGAACTCAAAAGATACGAGACTAAAGAGTCCGCGATTATTCCTGCGCTTTACATTGCTCAGAAAGAACACAAAGGTTGGGTCAATCAAGAAGTCATCGACCATTTGTCAAAAGTCATGGAAATCCCAGCTGCAAAAATCAATGAAGTTTTTAAATTCTATACAATGTTTAATCAAAAACCTGTCGGGAAACATCACATTCAAGTGTGTTGCAATATTTCTTGTGCAGTGAACGGCAGCAGAGAATTGGCCTATCACATTGTCAAGGAACTGAAGGTTGATTTTGATCAAGTCACTACTGATGGCAGATACACGGTTTCAAAGGTTGAATGCTTGGGATCCTGTGGGACTGCTCCGATGATGCAAATCAATGACAGGTACTACGAAAATCTAACACACGAATCAGCGATGAATATCATTCGAGGATTGAAATAATGGAAACCAAACTTTTATCAGAACATTATGACAAAGAAGATTTTATCGGCATCAAGGGCTATCAAAAATTAGGTGGCTACGAGACTTTAAAAAAAGCACTTAAGATGCAGCCCAAAGCGATTATTGAAGAAGTCAAAAGCTCAGGCCTAAGGGGCCGTGGCGGAGCGGGTTTTGCGACTGGTGTTAAGTGGGGATTTTTACCAGACAACGGCCAACCCAGATATTTATTGTGCAATGCTGATGAGGGCGAGCCCGGAACTTACAAAGACCGTATGATGATGGAAAGAGCTCCCCATCAATTGATTGAAGGCATGATTATTTCGGCCTTCGCCATAAAATCAAACAAAGGTTACATTTACATCCGTGGTGAATACAATTTCCCCATCGAAGTCATCAGCAACGCTTTAAAAGAAGCCTATGATGCAGGATTATTAGGTAAAAATATTTTAGGTAGCGGATTTGATTTTGATTTAGATGTGTATGCTGGAGCAGGCGCCTACATTTGCGGCGAAGAAACTGGAATGATTTCGTCCCTCGAAGGTAAAAAAGGCCAGCCAAAACTGAAACCTCCGTTTCCGGCGATTCAGGGCTATTTGCGAAAGCCCTCAATTGTAAACAATGTTGAAACATTGGCGGCTGTTGTTCCGATAATCAAAGACGGTGCCGCTGCTTACAAAAAATTTGGAACTGAAAAATCTGCGGGTACAAAATTGTTTTCATTAAGCGGAAACGTGATGAGACCTGGCAACTATGAAACAGTATTGGCCTATCCATTAAAGGATATGATTTATAAATTGGGTGGTGGATTAAAACCAGGACGAAAACTGAAAGCAGTTATCCCAGGGGGATCATCTGCACCTGTATTAACTGCTGTCGAAGCTGAAAAGGCCACTTTGGATTACGAATGTTTGGCACAAATGGGATCCATGCTGGGATCGGGCGCCATCATAGTGATTGATGATTCTCAATGTATGGTCGATCTGCTGGGCGTTTTGATGCATTTTTATCATCATGAATCCTGCGGACAGTGCACTCCGTGCAGGGAAGGAACGGGTTGGTTAAATAAAATCACTCATTCTATTTTATCTGGTCGCGGCCGGTTACAAGACATCGAATTACTTGAAAAGGTAGCTGATAATATGAAGGGGCGAACTATCTGCGCGCTTTCAGATGCAGCGGCATTGCCAGTACTGAGTTTTGTTTCCAAATTTCGTGATGAATTTGAATTTTTTGTGAAAGAGGGCAGATCCAAAGTTCGCGGAGATCTGTTCACTCCAGCTTTAAGAGGAGGCGATCATGCCCAAATGCACCATTAATGGGGTAGAGCTAGAGGTTAAAGCTGGCACTACGATCATCGAAGCAATGACTCAAAATAAACAAAGAATTGCTCATTATTGCTGGCATCCAGGTTTGACCGTGGCAGGAGTCTGTCGACTGTGCATGGTTGAAATCGAAGGAAATCCTAGGTTGCAAATTGCCTGCAATACAGTTGTGACCGAAGGTATGAAAATCAACAACACTTCTGCGAAAGTTAAAGACGCTGCAAAATGGGGATTGGATTTTCATTTGATCAATCATCCATTGGATTGTCCGATATGTGATCAGGCGGGTGAATGTGGTTTGCAAGAGCAGTATATGGAATTTGGCAAATACACTCCTGAAATGTCTGAAAGCAAAGTTAAAAAACACAAGGTCGTTGATTTGGGACCAACAATTGTTTTGGATTCAGAAAGATGTATTTTGTGTTCGCGGTGTGTGCGTTTCTGCGACGAAGTTCCCAAAACTTCTGAACTGGGGATTTTTAATCGTGGAGATCGATCCGAAATCGGCACTGTCGAGGGTAAAAAGCTCAACAATAAGTATTCGGTAAACACTGTTGATATTTGCCCCGTAGGAGCCTTGACCTCTAAGGATTTCAGATTCCGTCAGCGGGTTTGGTATTTGAAAGATTCTCAGACTGTGTGTAACGGCTGCAGTGCTGGTTGTAATGTGAAAATGTATTACAACAAAGAAGGGTTTTTCAGGGTTAAGCCTGTTTACAACGAAAAGGTAAACGGACACTGGATGTGTGATGAAGGTCGCGATGTTTATAAGTACATCAACAAAGAGTTTCGCAATTTAACTGCTCAGAAGAAGGTTAACGGCGCTTGGGTTGATATGGATGCTACCTTGGCTAGCAAAGAGCTCTCCGGAAAACTTAAGGGCGATTCAGTGGCAGTGGTTTTAACAGGCCAATATACTAATGAAGAATTTGATGCCTTTTTAACCATGGTGACTAAAACTATTGGAACAAAAAATGTGTTTCATTATTTTAATAACAAAGAAAAGTCTGAAGAATTTGACGGAATTTTGTTACGTGGTGACCGAAATCCCAATACTAAGGGGTTATTGGCAGCTTTGACTAAATTTGGAATTAAAACCAATTGGTCTGATTTTGAAAAAGGCAGTTTTAAAACTGTGATCGTTGCTGGTCCTGAAAATAAAAATTATTTTCCTGATTTGAATGAAAAAATCAAATTAGCAGCAAAGGCTTCACAAGTAATTTGGCTTCAATCAACAAAATGTGCCGAGCTTAATATTTTGCCAGAGGGCTCAATGATTATCCCGATGAAGTCTTATACAGAAAAATCAGGAACATTTGTTAATCATGCCGGAATTGCGCAAACCTTTAAAAAGGTCACATCTGTTGTTCCTGGAGCATTAGGTTTGGATCAGTTTGCAGCTTTGGTAACTGGCCAGGATTTGCAGGTACAGCCAGAAAAGAATTTGTTTGTTGAAGCTGAAAGACCACAAGACACAGTTATGCTGGAGCACCGTAAGAAAAACGAATTTGTATTTAAGCGAGGCAGCTTATGAGCGTCGTTCAAAAAAACACTTCTGAACTTTCTAAGTGGTATTTGCCAGGGATTTTGGTTGGTTTGTGGATTACCGGAAAGCATTTGATCAGAAATCTTTTATACAAAAGACAAATGCTAACCATCAATTACCCCGAGCAAAAATTTGAGTATTCACCAAGGTTCAAGGGCAACCATGTTTTGACAGTCAAAAAAGATGGTTCTTTGAGATGCACGGCATGTATGTTGTGTGCGACCAATTGCCCTGCTGAATGCATTAAAATTATCGCTGCTGAATCTGAGGATCCATCGGTGGAAAAATATCCGATTCATTACGAAATCGATATGCTCCGATGCGTATTCTGCGGTTATTGCGAAGAGGCTTGCCCAGTGGATGCAGTCAGAATGGGTCCCGAATGGCAGACTCCAGGTTTAAGCGGTACAAACTTTATTTATGATATCCAAAAGCTTGCTTACCGGCCACAACTGAAGGGCGGCATTCAATCACACTTGGACGACGAAGAACGCCACCGCCACGGCATCTGAGCCATAGCTTACCCTGGTCAGCCATGCAGAATTTAGTAATAAAAAAATGAGAACTTACTTAAAAGGGTTACAGCCTCTTAATTTAATATCGCCACTCAAATCGCTCGGGCTGCGCCCCCGCCATCCTGGCTCCGCGGAGAACCCTTTTAAATAAGTTCTCATTTTTTTATTACTAAATTCTGCAGAGTTGATGCCAGTCGGGAGGCTCGGTGGCGCGCTCGCTGCATAAGGCATAAAAATAGAAAAAGTACCTTGGAAAATTATTTTCAGCTTACAAATTTCTAGTCGGTTATTGATTATAAAACTTCTTAAAAAAAACAAGCTAGAATTTTCTATGGAAGTATTTCTTTAATTTTACATCTTGTGAATACATTTGCGAGCGTGCGGGGCATATCTGGTGTTGAGTCATTTAGATTAATCAGTTTTATGATAATTTATTAATCAGAAAACTGATTAATCTAAATGACTCAATACGAGAGATGAGCCCGCGGCCGTTAGCAAGTATTCACAAGGTGTAAAATTAAAGAAATAATTCCACAAAAAATTCTAATTTGGTTTTTTGCAGACTCGAGTGAGGATGTCGGAAAGCTCGCCGACCAAGGGGTTGATGTACAGGTTTTCAAGCTCAGTGGTGTTGCCGACGGTCTTGTTTTTTTGCAGCTCCGATATCGCCAGTTCGCAAGAGCTTGATTCAAATCCTGAGTCCTTGATGTCCAATGCTTGCAGAGCAGTTACCAAGTCTGAAAATCTATGAAGCTCAGCAATTTCAGCTGTGTTGCCCTCGGAATTATCCAGCATTTCAGTTATTTCTGTGGATTTGGTATTAATAAAATCCAGCTTTTTTTGGTAATTGATGGCTTCATTTAACAGCACTGTTTTGATGTCTTCGATAATGCTTCTTAGGTCTTCAGCCATTCCTGTTTTTTTAGCCACTTGGCTTGTGATTCTGCGAATGGTTTTTTTAGTTTTAGCGTTTTTTGCTGTCACAGTTTTTTTCTTGCTGGTTGATTTTTGATTATCTTTTTTTATTCCTGATGATTTTTGGGATTTCTTTTTCTTGGTTTTGGATTTTTCTGCTGTGACTGAGGCCGGCTTACGACCGGATTTTTTAGATGATTCGGCAGCATTTGCTGTGCAAATCATTGAAAATAAAATCAGTGCTGCCAAAAGCTGTTTCAAGCCTAAGCCCTTTTCTGAAAAAATTAGTGGCGCCGCAGATCCATACGTCCTTCGGCAATTCAAAATACCACAGCGAACTTTTCGGTTAAATCTTTGAATTTCATTCGGTAAATTTAAACATAGGACCTTTGGCCAAATACAAGTTCTCAACCCTTTGCGAAAGTGGCTAAGGTGCACGGAAAATAAAATTATAAAATCTAAATCATAGTCAGCACTAAGGTCGAGGACCCTATTTGACCTCGAAGGACTGTTTTTCACCGGTGTCAGGGACGGTGACTTTTATACTTTTTTGATCAGAGCTCCATGCTGGTTGCTCATCTTTGGGGAGCAGTTTTTTAAATTTTCCCATTTCTGTGACTCTGTAGGGCGCAACACCCATAATTTTTTTTGTTCGATTGTTGTACATGACTGCATGATAAATGTCGGTCATTTCTCGTGTGCCTATCCGTCCTGAAAAATAAACGATCAAATCCACGTCTTGATGTTTTTCATGCGGCATGACCATTACGATTTTAGGAACTATGTTTTCAGAGGTCAGGGCAATTTTGACCTTCGCATCTGTTTTTAATTGCAAAGAATAATTGGGATAGTCCCCAATAATTTTCCATTCTTCACGAACTGTGTTTGCGAACACAGTATTTGCGAAAATCAAAGAACATACAAAAACTAAAATGGCTGAAGTTAATAAAATGCTTAGGTTTTTCCTGTGAAAACTCATAGCTGAAATACTTGCTTTAAGCATCTTGTGTTCCTTTATCTAGTATACATTCTGAATGACGAATGCGGACCCCATCCTCTGCTTCTCAAAAAGATATGATGAGTGCCATGACTTTTCAATTCTAATCCGTTGACAGTGCCCCTCTCAAAATTCAATGGATTCATCTTTGGAGCCCAATTGGGAGCTACATAGGTCGCATGGTAATGGAATACATTGTTCCAACCTTCTCCAAAGGTTGAATTTTGAAATCGCAAATAAGCATCAATCGCATTTCTCATATGTGAATCACTGGAAGTCGCCTTAATGGTTCGAGTCCCACCTAGTCGGTCCGAATTAAAAAACGAGAATTGTTTGTATTGCATCACAATTGCCAATGGATCGCAGGTTTTCG
Organism: Pseudobdellovibrionaceae bacterium; assembly: GCA_044359815.1. Lineage (GTDB taxonomy): Bacteria > Bdellovibrionota > Bdellovibrionia > Bdellovibrionales > Bdellovibrionaceae > JBIKLL01. The sequence continues at coordinate 2,331 of JBIKLL010000053.1, read as the reverse complement.
AGGGCGTCCTGCATTTGCCAGCTCTGTTTTCGACAACTTTCATAATTCCTAACATATCTTGTTGTTTCATTCTTCGGTCAGCTTCACCATAGGCTGTTTTTGTTAAGGCAATAAATTCTCGAAGCCTTGGTGATTTTAAATTAATTAAACAAACTTTACGAGCTTGCAAACCAGATCTATTTCCACAGTATCTGGATACCGAATCTGAACACTGAAGCAATTTCCCTCTGTCAGGTTGGGCGTTTGCCAAAGTCTCACAACCCGCAAATTTGTTAAGCTCTGCCAATTCACTGGGTTGAGCTGTATCAAACATTAGATTGCTGACTCCCGTTGTTGGAGTGAATGATTCCGTGCTTTCGGTTTCATAACTATCCTGCCCAGTATTTTCCGGCGGAATCATCGGCAATGGTGCTGACGGCGACGAACCAGAACCAGCACCAGAACCTGATCCAGGGCTGCCGGATCCCAACTCAGGATCATCAGATTGACGAACCGGTGGGGTGTAGGGCGCTCCACCTTCCACTGGAATGACTGGTGGGATTTCATCATCAGTATTGCCGCTTGGTGAATTCACAGAAGGATCAGCATCGTTTTCTGGAAACAGCGAAGGACTGCGTGAAATAAATTTTCTGCCGTTGGCTGCGCCTTCATTGATATCTTTTATGTCTGAATCTTTATATCCAAAGCCACCGGGCACAGATTCAATCCTAAAATCTGATGAAAACGGATGTCTGTGATCATTAGTCCATTTTGTCGATGACCTCAATGTGCCCATGTCGCTTTCAATCCATTTGGGTCTTAATATCTTGGTGCTGTCGTTACAGACACTGATCACCGTACCAGCAGGCAAAGTAAAGTATCTGTTATCCAGCTCTAGGTTGCCATCCGAATTCTGCACTCTGATATTAACGTTTTTTATCAGAGTTTTTTTCTGTCTCTGATTACCATCAGCGCATAGGGAATTAGCGTGGGCATTGGATCCCATTATCAGGCTTGCAGCAGTGATTAACATAAATAGACGCAGTTTCCCCATATCAGTAATACTTAGCAACCAATAGGCCTGACCAAGGACCAGCTCAACATCGGTACAATGATTTAGAACACATAAAGTGTCTCAGAATGAGATTTTGAACCCAGGGGGTGTCAGACATCTGCAGACAACTATCCAAAACATTGGCAATGCAAATTTATTGAGGGACAATTTTAGATATGAAGATTGAAATCAACAGGTTGGATCAATGGGAATCAACTAATCAAAATATTTCTGAATTTCTGAAAATTCAAAATCCAGTTCGATGTTACAAAGGGCTTTCGCATGCGATTTACGAGCTAACCACAGGGATTTCGCAGTTTCTAGAATACAAAAACAGTCTGACTTGGGTAAAGGGTTGGTCCTTTGCCTTTGATTTTGTGTCACCTTATTTCTTTAAACAAGGATTTCAAATCACACCTGTGGGTTCATCGGCATTGGCGGATTCAAAAAATTTTATTTCAGGTCTTAATAAAGACACACTGTTTGTGCTCAGTTTTGCCAATCATCCAATCACGGCTGAAACCATCGATCTGGCAGCAATTGATAAAGCATTAAATGACAAAAAGATTTATCACATCATTGTTGATCATCACGCAGGCTCCTTAAAAACTGAACCCTCTGCCTATACTTGTTTGATCAACTCAATTGATGATCAATTGGCGGTGGCTATTTTGGGTTCCAGATTTAAACCTGCAGTGCAGATGGCGCACAAAATGAGCTGGGAACAGGATCAGGTCCTGGCATTGGTCCAAAAAAATCTGAACCCCATGATTTCCAAACAAACAGTATTGGATTTTGAAGGCAATCTTCCACAGGGATTCAGTGCTTTTTTAAAAACTGAGCACAGAATTTTTGATCGGGCAGTGGTTTACAGTACCGAAGCCAATGCCGATGCCATGATACAGTGGCTGATGGCTAAAAACAAAATTTCGCAAACTGCGGCTGTGACTACCAGCCCCTGTCATTGGGGATTGATGGCGGACTACAAGGATTGGTGGGATGGGCCAATCAGCGAGCCAGTTTTAAGGGGAATGGTTATCTTGGATGCCGCCGCATTAGATAAAATCAAACCCCAGGATTTACAGGCGGCTGCCAAAGGCATACAAGATCTGTAATGCGAGCCAATGCTATTATTTTAAAAAAAATCAAAACTGGTGAAGCCGATTTAGTGATCCACATGCTGACCGACGAGGGCCGCCGAGTCGCAGCCTTTGCGAGGGGTGCTCTGAAATCCAAAAAACGATTTGCAGGTATTTTGGAACCCACCCATTTGATATCTGCCGAAATTAAAATTTCCG
>JBIKLL010000112.1:0-5729 GCA_044359815.1 Pseudobdellovibrionaceae bacterium | reverse complement strand
GAAAATTTAATGAAAGGAACTTCATTAAAGTGGCAGACTCAGCTGATCACTCATTCATCCGTTAATCAAAAAAGCCTCAGGTTGACTTTGACGGGCAGTCAGCGTCCATCCGAGATCGTCGTGATTGGAGGTCATTTGGACTCCATTGCTGATTGGGGAATGTCATCAACTGCGCCTGGGGCCGATGATAATGCCTCAGGTTCTGGTTCTATATTTGAAGCTCTGAGAGTTTTAAAGGATCAACCTCAACCTGAAAGAACCATCGAATTTTATTGGTATGGCGGTGAAGAATTGGGTCTGTTGGGTTCTGAAGACATTGCCAATCAATACAAAGCTCAAAATAAAAACGTCATCGCAGTCTTGCAATTGGATATGACTGCATACAAAGGTGAGGGTGATAACGTCATTGGAAGCGCTCAGGATTTTACGAGCGGTTTTTTGCGTGATTATTTGCTGAAAATCAATGATGTGTACGGCTTGGGACTTAAAATTGTTCCCTTTAAATGTGGTTATGGTTGTAGCGACCATGCATCCTGGTATTCAGAGGGATATCCTACGTTGATGCCGTTTGAATCTACCATGGCTTCGATGAATCGCAACATTCACACTCGTAGGGATACAATAGATCTGTTAAATTTTACTCATGCTGCGCATTTTTCAAAAATCGCATTGGTGTTTGCCATGGATTTTGGAAATTCAACTATGAAGGAAAGCAATTAATTTACCCAGTCTGTTGAACGGGATTTTTTTGCAAATAAGGCAATTCGATCACAAAGCTTGTGTTCGAATTGCTGGTGTCCAGGGTGAACGAACCTCCATGGGATTTGATAATACCCATGGAAATACTCAGCCCCATTCCTGTGCCTTTACCGACTTCTTTGGTGGTAAAAAAGGGATTCATTATTTTGTCGCGGATTTTTTCTGATATACCTAGGCCCGAGTCCGTGATTCTGATTTGAATATTTGATCCCAAATCTTTGGTTTCAATGCGAATCCAGGGTTCAGGTTTTTTTTCAATCGAATCAATGCTGTTACCAATCAGATTGATTAAAACTTGAGTGATTTGCGAGGTCCTGCATTCGATTTTGATATCCTGATCGTGCAATCGATTTTCAATCTTTATATTTGCCAGCCTGATTCTGTGATTACACAAGGTCATTGTGTCATCTAGGATCTGTGAAACTTTAATAGGTTCCATGGGATCGTTCTCTGCATTTCTGGCAGCTTTTTTCATGCTTTTAATGATCTGACTGATGCGATCAGAGGTTTTAAGAATTGATTCAAAGGAGGTTTTGACTTTTTCTGGTGTCATGGTGCCTTCAGCAATAAAGGCCAAAGCGTTTTGGGCCCTGACGTTGATGACAGCCAGCGGATTATTGATTTCGTGAGCAATCCCGCCCACCATTTCGCCCAGCTCAGCCAGTCTGGCATTATTGTGATTGCGAGCGCGCTCTTTTTCTAGTTCATTAGTGGTTTCTTTAACATTCTGGATGTCAATTGTGTGAATAACAATTCCCTGAGGTTTATTGATTTTTTGTAGGGTCATCAAAAACCAATGATGATGAAAGGTTTCGTTCATTTGAATTTCCATAGATTTTCGCTGTTGATCAGAATTCATAAAATCTTCTAGCTCGGACACAAAATTATTGGATTTGTTTAATGTGCCAATTTTACTGCCAATAAAGTTCAGGTGAGGAAACTTTTCCTTGAGTGTTTTGTTAATCACCAAATATTTCAGATCGTAATCAATCAAAGACACAAATCCTGGGATGGCATCAATAAAGCTTTGCATAGTTTCATTTTGCTTTTCCAAAGTTTTTTCTTTTAAGTGGCTTTGTGCAAAGTAGGAATTAAAAAGACTGCCAATATTTATCATCCAAAGGGTAAAAATAAACTGAGTGGCTGAAAAAGCCAGCTGAGGTGAAGCTCCGTAGCGGTAAAAAATCGCCATTCCCGACATAATTGGCAGACTTAGCAGAAATATTTTTGCATGATTCATATTCAAGGTCAGACTGGTGGCTAGGCCTGCACTTAAACCTAAATTAATAGCCATTAAAAAAGTCGTTATCAATTCATTTGCATTCAAGAAAGTAATTGCAAAAATCATAGCAACATTCCAAATAAACACTGTCATGTATCTGAAGCTGATAGATACCATGGCCGTTTTTTCGATTTTATTTAGGTCTTTTTCGGTAAAGTCACTAGGCTCTAAAAAACGTCCATATAAAAAAAGCCTCAGAATTTGGATCAGCAATATAGCAGATATTGAAACAAATAAGTATTTCAGCTCTACAACCTTATTCCAATCAACAATAAAGGTCAGAAACCCCAAAATCAGGCTGGTGTAGGCTGCAAAATTGTTTGAAAGAACAATTTCTTTTTTAACAGCAAGGTTGTTTAAATCAGTGGAGGCAGTCATTGTTGAATCAGACATAAGATCTTGTCGGTAAAAAATCCCTCAAACAACACAAAGATCTGAATATTATTAAACTATTAACATTTTTTTGATATTGCAGTTCGATGAAATTGGTTCCCTTTATTTTAGTCCTGTTTATTTCTGAGATGACCCAGGCTCAATATCAGACAACAGTCTTTGGATATCGTGAACGGCTCAGGGTGGGTGATAGGCAGTTTAAAAATGTCCCAGACAATCTTGAATTAAGACAGACTTTAAATAATGACCCCAGTTTGCAGGTGCTGGGTTCGCAGAAACTATTGGACACTCAAACGGGTGGATTTATTTTTGGAAAATCTGAACACACTCTAACTGTATTGGACGGAATCCCTTTAAATGATGAATCTTCGGGCGGGGGAATCATTGATTTTTCTTCAGTTCCTGTTGGAGTGGTGGACTCAGTCATCATCAGGCCCGGGGCTCAGGCCAACGCTTTTGGATCAGGTTCATTGGCTGGTGTGGTCGATTATAAAATTGCTGAAACCAATAGTTCACAGGTAAATTTTGCGGGCGGCAGTTTTGGATACCACCGGGAAAAACTGTTGATTGGAAACAGTCAGAACTATTTTTTTGCCGTGCAGTCTGAAAGGTCCCAGGGACCTTCAGTTTCCCTCGAACCCGAAAACGATGCAGCTACCAGATCCAGTTTTTTTGGATCTTACAAACATAATTGGGGAAGCAGAGTTTTAAAATTTTGGCTTTTAGCAACTGATTCCATGTCTGAATACGACAGAGGGACGATCCCACTGACTGATGATTGGAACGCGCAAAATACTCTGAAAAGCCAATTGGCATCTGTCAGTTTAAAGTCCGCTGATTTGACCCTTCGCTTTGATTTTAAAAACTCTCTAAGAGCTCAAGAGGATCTGCCAGAGTCTTTGACGGACAGTTATGCTGCCAGTGGGGACTATAAATTAAATTGGCAAAGGGCTATGGTTTCTGACTATTTGGTTAATGCAGCTGAGCACCGTGTACAGGTTGAAATTTCAGCCACCCAAACAGAGATCGGTATCAAAGAAACTTCTTTATTTGGAAACACCCGCATCCAATCAAGGGATTTGAGTGTCGCAGAATTTTTGCAGTACCAAAACCAACAGGCAAACAGACTGATAACTGTCAGTGCGAAAAATGACTGCCAGGGATCCCTTTGCGCCATGGTGGGCGATTTGAGGTTAGACATTAATTCAGAACCATTGCAGTTTTGGATTTCGGCGGGGCAGGGATATAAGTTTCCCACTGTGTATCAACGAAATTCAATTTATGGTGATCCCGATCTGCGGGCAGAAAGAGCCCTAAATCTGATTGCCGGCATCAGTTACCAATTTAATGAGCATCATCTGCAATTAAAGACTGTGCAATCCAGGTATTTTGATTTGATTGATTACAATCTTTCCACAAACAAATATTTCAATCAGGCCCGGGTCAGGGCTTCCCACTTGTCGTTAGAGTATTTGCACAAAAATGGCGCAAGCTCATGGGGGATAGAAGCTTCTTACAATCATATTTACGATGAAATTTCAGGATGGAAATTGATTCGAAAACCCACCTTCAAAGGAAGGTTATTTTTTACACAGAATTTTTCAAATGATATTGATGCTTCAGTCTATTTGATCAAGATTGGTGACCGGGAAGATCAAATTTCCTTGAGCCAAAGATCTGATTTACCAGGGTATTCCTATGTCAATTCTAGTTTGAGCTACAAAATATCATCATCTCAAAAATTAGATCTTTATATTCAAAATATTTTTAACAATAAGTACGAGGAAATTTTCGCGCACCGAAGTGATGAGCAAAGTTTTTTGGTGAATTACGCGATTAATCTTTAAAATAAAAATTACAATGCAAGTGACGTATTGTGTTATCTGAATTCTTGTAGTATAAGAGTTCAAGTTTAAAACGACTTTATCAACAGCAAGACGGGGGTCCTGTGATCAATCAACCAAAACAAAGCGATTTATTAGACGAAAAACAGCCCAATCCGGCGCCTTCTTTCCGCCGAGAAGAAGACGACGATATGGATAAAGAGGATATGGATGGGGACGAATTAGGTGGCGGTAAAATTGATATGTTCGGTGGCTCTGATATTGAAGAGTCCATGGATGCAAATTTAGATAAGATGTTAATTTCTGAAGAAGTTGAAGATCCCATTCCTTTGGATGAGATTGAAAATATTCTAGATCTTCAGGAAGAGCAGTTTCCAAGATTTACTTTAGCAAAAAACAAAGCTCGATTTTTAAGAATGGTCAGCTGGTACAGGGCTAAGGAAGAATGGATTGAAGTAGCTCCCATCAGTGGAGTGACTAAGCTGTTCAAGCAGCAAACCAAAGAACTGGAAGGCATCAGGGCCAACAAGCTTGATTATGAAATGGAGCTTGAAACAGGAACTTTAACTCCCAGTCAGAGATCATACAGAAAAGACGAATTAAAAATGTGCCGAGTTCAAGAAAAAATGGCCGTTCATTTAATCGCAAAACTGCAAATCAAAATAAAATCAGGACGCAGATAATTTTAAATTATCTATATTTAGAGGTTGGTTTTTTAATAGATCAAATCAGAAAAACCAATCGGCTAACCCGAAATTAACCAGACTGTCTCATTCTGAGACAGTCTAAGGTCTGTATCAAGCATTTCAAATTGGCATAAAAAAACATCTTAATTTCTCAGTATGATCCTCCGATACATTCAGTGTGAGTCAATTTTGACCTTAATGTATGGGGAGGAATCATGCCAAAAACGACCATCTTTATAGTGAGTGATGAAACTGAAAACACAGAAAAGGTAAAGAACTATGCATCAGGAGTGGGTGCCACAGTTCATACTTTTCATCCCAACCAATGGAGAGAAGGATTGGAAAACAATCATTTTCGACAACAGTTGGTAACAGGAATGCCATCACTTATTGGTGGATCATCGACAGTTGAAGGAAGAAACAATGTTCTGCAATTTCCAACCGGTTCAGGTAGTCACAATGCCGACGGCGGAAAAGTAGCAACAATGGACGAGCTTGAAAGCAAAGCTATTGAAAATGCAATTATGCAATTCAAAGGCAATTTGACTGAAGCTGCAAAAGCCTTGGGAATCGGTAGAGCTACTTTGTACCGCAAAGTTAAGCAATACCAGATAGATCCAAACTCAGCTCGTAAAAGAAGAGCTGCTTAAGTTTAATAAAATTTTATAAGCTCAGGTACGAAGACCCGCGTTATCGTGGGTCTTTTTTTTGTATGGGGTTCGACCAAAGTCCGTAAAACATCCAGTCCTGATTCATAAGATCCCA
>JBIKLL010000052.1:0-19360 GCA_044359815.1 Pseudobdellovibrionaceae bacterium | reverse complement strand
CTCATCTCTCGTATTGAGTCATTTAGATTAATCAGTTTTACGATTAATAAATTATCACAAAACTGATTAATCTAAATGACTCAACACCAGATATGCCCCGCGCGCTCGCTGCATGTGTCTAAAAACAGTAAAAACAAATTACCTTTGCATTTACGCAATACGAGAGATGAGCTTGCGGCCGTTAGCGGGTATTCAAAAGATGTAAAATCATAGAAGTGTTTTTTAAATTTAAAACTTCTATTTTCGTAAATAAACTAAGACTGAGGACCCAAGGCTTTTTCAGCGGCGGGCGACAGTTTGACGCCGACCTCTGTCAATTGATCGCGGTTAACCTCGCTGGGGCAATCAGACATCAAGCATGAAGCCTTGGCTGTTTTTGGAAAGGCGATGACTTCACGGATGGCCTCGGTACCACACAAAATCATAACCAATCGATCCACTCCCCATGCAATCCCACCATGCGGTGGAGTTCCGTATTTTAAAGCTTCCAAGAAAAATCCAAATTTGTTTTTTGTGTCTTGTTCACTCATACCCAAAGTTCTAAACAATGCTTGCTGAACATCGTTGCGATAAATCCTGATACTGCCTCCACCCATTTCGTAGCCATTGCAGACCAGATCGTAGGCCTTGGCTAACAATTTAGGAAACTGGGATTCATCACCATTTATCAACCAATCAAAATGTTCGTCCTTGGGTGATGTGAACGGATGATGTCTGGCGACCCATCGTTTTTCATCGGGTGAATACTCCAGCAATGGAAAATCCACTACCCACAAAAATTTATCCTTGGTTGTATCAATCAAATTCAACTCACGACCCAAATGCAATCGCAATGTTGAAAGCGCCGCACAGGCAATGTCATAATCATCAGCCACAATTAGGCAGGCATCGCCCTGTTTACCACCACATTTTGCCACTATGTTTTTAAGCTTATCATCATTAAAAAATTTCGAAGCCACAGAGGTCACACCTGACTGATCCCATTTGATCCAGACCATGCCCTTGGCGCCAGCTTTTTTAACCATGTCTGTTAGCTTATCCAATTGGCCCCGTGACATGGAACCACCGCCAGGCACACAGATACCACGAACGATTCCGCCCCGACTGATAACGTCTTCAAAAACTTTAAATCCAGAACCCTTTGCGTCCTCGGCCAAATCCTGAATCAACATTGCAAACCGTGTATCAGGTTTATCAATGCCGTATTTATCCATGGCTTCAAAATATGTCATGCGTGGAATCCTGCCGACATCAACGCCTTTGACCTCACGCCAAATATGGCGAAGCAGTTTTTCATTCAAATCCATAATGTCTTCTTGGTCGATAAATGACATTTCGATATCGATTTGACTGAACTCGGGCTGCCTGTCAGCGCGCAGGTCCTCGTCCCTAAAACATCTGGCAATCTGAAAATATCTATCGTAGCCAGCCACCATCAAAAGTTGTTTCAGCATCTGAGGACTTTGCGGAAGAGCATAGAATTTTCCAGGATTGACTCTGGATGGGACCAAATAATCACGAGCGCCTTCAGGTGTGGACTTAAACAAAATCGGAGTTTCGACTTCCAAAAATCCCATATCATTTAAAAATTTTCTGACCGAATAAACAACCTTGTGTCTGGTCATAATCCGCGATTGCAATCTGGGAGATCGCAAATCCAAATACCTGTATTGTAGCCTCAAGGTTTCGCTGACATTTTCATCTTGTATTTGAAATGGAGGAGTGGCCGCCGCGTTTAAGATTTCGCAACGAGTGGCTTCGATTTCTATGCTACCTGTTTTGATTTTGCTATTGCGCATGCCCTCTGGACGCACACGCACCGTGCCCTCGACCGCCAAAACAAATTCTCCACGCAGGTCTTTTGCAGCAGCAGTGTCCTTGGATTTAGGGTCCAAAACAACCTGGACAATGCCCTCACGATCACGCAAATCAATAAAAACCAAGCTTCCGTGGTCGCGACGCGTGTCCACCCAGCCCATGACGACGACTTTTTGACCCGCCATTGATTCAGTAATATTTCCGCAATAGTTTGTTCTTTTGGTTTCTGCTACAAATTTCATAGTTTCTCAGTCTTTCACAGGTGAATATGGTGGGTCAAAAAACTTCTTTTAATGGACTTCATAACCATTAAAAAGTATTTAGTTGTGTATGCCAAAAGTTACCGTAGATCACAATACATCTTTAAGCTCAGCTGCAGCGTTTGAAAAAATTAAGACTTTTTTTGAAACTGACGCTGATCTTAAAAAAATTGACGATGCCATCAAGGTTGAATTCACTCCCGGATCACATACCGGCAAGGTCATCGGAAAACAATTTAAGGCCGATATTATTGTCAAAGATGGCGGAAAAGGATCTCTGGTTTCAGTCATTGTGGACCTGCCATTTTTGCTGACTCCAGTTAAAGGCAAAGTCCAAGAGACCATCCAAAAAAAATTAAATAAATATTTGGCGTAAAAATGGCTAAATCAAAAATTGGTAGTCAAAAATCTGCCAAACCCAAAAAGCCTTTGGTTCCTGAAATCGTCGATCGTGATTCTACGATTAAAACAAAAACTGTCGGCAAGACTTCAAAGTCTGACTCAAAAGCGATACCTGTAAAATCAAATAAACAATTTAGTGATTCCGATTACAGAAAAAATTCTGCCACGGTTTCCAAAATTGAATCTGAAGATTTGGTTGATCCAGATATTAAAGCTCTGGCGCCGGCTGATCCCATCACTGTTTACATGAACGAGATCCGCAAATATCCCCTGTTAACCCGCGAGCAAGAACTGGAATTAGCAAAAAAGTATTATGAAACAAAGGATCCCGCTGCGGCTCAGGCTTTGGTGACAGCCAATCTGAGATTTGTGGTAAAGGTTGCTGCCGAATATTCAAAATTCGGAGCCCGAATGATTGACCTGGTTCAGGAAGGCAACATGGGACTGATGCACGCCGTACGTGATTTTAATCCCTACAAAGGCGTTCGTCTGATCACCTATGCGGTTTGGTGGATCAAGGGTTACATTCAGGAATATTTAATGAAGCAGTATTCGATGGTTAAAATTGGTACCACTCAAAATCAAAAAAGACTTTTTTACCAATTAAAAAAAGAACGCGAAAATTTGGACAACATGGGTGATTCATCAAACCTCAAACAAATAGCCGAAAAATTGGGAATCCCCGAGGAAGAAGTGCAAATCATGGCGCAACGGATGTCAGGCCGCGATGTCAGCCTGAGCGCACCTGTCGATGAGGATTCGCCGACACGATTGATGGATTTGCAAAAAAACACAAGTCCTGCACCCGATGAGGAATTATCAAAGTTTGAAGAAATCGATAAGCTAAAAACCACCATCGAAAGCCTGCGACCAGAGCTGACCGAGCGAGAAAAAATAATTTTGGAAGAACGTTTATTAAACGACGAACCTCTGACCCTACAAGAAATCGGCGACAAATACGGCATCACCCGCGAAGCCGTCAGACAGATGGAAGCCCGCCTGATGCAAAAAATCAAAGGCCGATTACCATCGATTAGGTAGTTAACAAACAGACTAAAGTACTGAAATAATTCTGCCGACAAGCAGATATATGAACAAAAGTACGCGTAAATTCCTGGGGATTGTCGTAGTCACTGTTTTAATGGTGGCCTTTCAAAACTGTAAACCATCGGATTCACCAAGCCTTGGCACTGATTCCAGCAGCACAGGTAATAATTCTCAAAATAATACAACGACGACGACATTGGCTGCGAATGATCCCGGCTTACCGACTGATCCTCCTGCTGACCCACCGATCCAGAACGATCCCAATTTTAATGTTACTATCGTGACCCCTGGTAAAATCGAAACTGTTTTTAACAAAGGTAACCAAACAACCTATCTGTATGATTTACCAGTTTCGTTTTCAGGTGATGTGGGTGAATGCATACTTTTGGAAAGCGTGACGGGATTCCCTCAAAAGACAACAAAAAGCATTGGGAAAAAAACTGGATTTCAAATCAGTTCTTCCTGGGGTAAAGCAACGGACTATAAAATCACATGTTATGGGTCTATCAAAAATCCTTCTTCATACAGAGAAACTGTTGGTCGCCTGACAGTTTCATTGTTTAGCTTTAGAACTGGTGTTTTGTATATGGGAAACACAAGCCTCGCCACCAGCAACCTTCCCTATACTGAAGCAAATTCGTTTCCTGTTGGGACTAGTGCACTAGCTAATCAAAGTCTATTTACCTCCAAAGTTGGCGGCACAAGCTTAAGGCATATTTCACACAACGGAGCGACCAAGTTTAAAATATTTGATGCTCTTAATAACTATAATTCAGTTCCATTTGGTTCCGGCAATAGTTATTACAGCGTTGTCGACTCATACTTTCTGATTGGCGAAGACTTGTATTATTATTTTGTTAATCACTCCATCCCGCAAAAAGTATTGGGCGTGAATGTAAATCAGGTAAGGGTTCTTTATAATCCAGTACCCAATGTAATTTCCAAGTCTACGTTTATGACTGACGGAGACTCGATTTTCTATCATTACAATGGATCAATTTATTTTCTGGACGCATCTTTGTCGACAGTGCAGTTTCAATCATTTGAAGTAGATTCATCAATAGATATCTGCGAAGTTCAAGTGGTGAGAGATACTAATATGTTTTGGATTGGACACAACACACATTTGTCTAGCAACGGTTTAAACTTCAATCGAATTGGGAATTCATATTATTTCACCGACGGCAATACTTACCTGCACTATTCAATTTATGATTGCACGGGTATACAGTATTACCATTTCGCTGGAGCTGACCCAACTACAATTTATTTTTATCCGGATGGAATCAGAGTAAAGGACAAAAACAGTTGCTGGCAAAAAGGTGGAGTTTCGGTTTTTTCCAAAGTTGCTTATTCCATCTGTAATTAAAAAATGGCGGCAGAAATTACCAGTACAATGGTAAACTAATCTGCCAATTCAGCTTAGGGAGTTCGGGCTTTATTCCCGTATCCCTATACCTGGGCGCAGTACTGGAGGCGGCAACTGGTTTTGGATTATGCTATTACGGTAACTCAAACATAGACCCCGCAACTCCGAAAAAGATAGATTTCTACTCATACCATCATAAGCTTCAGCACATTGATCTCTGGCTTCCATATTTTTGAATCTGAATTTAGGATTAGAGCATTCAGAAATACCTCTTCCCTGTCTGCATAAATCATGTCCAAATTTTACGGGATCAAGGATTCTCTGGCAGGTTCCACCAAATGCACGTTCCTGAGTGCGATACCCATTTATACATTCTTGGTGAAAATAAGTTTTATCGCCTGATTTGGTTTTTGCGCCAAATTGTCGGCAGGCTTCAATGGGCTCGCCGCTGCGGCACAAGCTTTGGCCTTGAGTGAAAAAATTTATGTCGCCACTATCAAAATTATTTGCAAATGTTGAAATCGAAAAAAACAATCCTGTAATGATACAAATAAATTTTGTCATCCTATCCCCCTTTAAAACTTGATACCTTCCCGATTAAAGTGCAATCGACGGACCAGTTGCGAAATCAGCTATGCTTTAGGATTCCTGAAAAAACTCAGATTTTGCGACTGAACAGTTATAAATATGTGGTCATCTGCCAGACTCTGAACACCCAATATATCAATTTGAAACAATTAATTAAACTCAAGTCCCAGCACTGTTTGATAGCCATTTTTATAAATACCAAAATCAGGCTCCAGAGGGAGCCTTTTTATCAATCAAGGGTTTGCATTACCACAATGGATATTTATATGTATCTGACGGCAGTGGATCCTCGGAAAATGTTCTGCAAAAATACAATGCTACTACCGGTGAATATTTAGGATGGATGGGTACGATTTCTTCCACTCCTACTGGAGGAGATTCTGGCTGTACTTCAGCTGCCCCGGGGTCATTCACTCCTGGCTGGTGCACAGGCGGTATCCCAAAACCAGTTGCAGGTTCAAGCCTAGGCTTTGACAGTCCCAGTGGATTAGCTGCAGATTCAAATTATTTGTATGTGTATGATGCCGGCAGATCCCGAATAATCAGAATCCCGCATTGATTATCCATTTCGGTAAATATGAGCAGTAGTCATCTTAAAGTCGAATCAGGATCAATTCTGGACAGATTTAGTGGATATTATTTTGAAACCGCTTTGGACGTCGCTCGAGCGTGCTGTGTAAAATACATCTTGAATAAATTTTCTGGATATTATTTATCGAGCGCAATCGAAGTCGCTGAAGCTTGCCAGGGAAACAGAACCAATAGTTGCGTGAAATCAATCCTTGATGGTCAGAGTGGATATTATATGTCCCATGCAATTGAAATCGCTAAATCTTGTGGTGGAAATTAATCGACTGACATTAATGACGTCGCAGTTTTGCGGCGTCTAACTAAGAGTCTAACTAAGCGGCGTATAATTAAGCGGCGTAAAATTAAGCGGCGTAAAATTAAGCAACGTCCAGTTCGCCAGATCCCAGCATTTGTTGAAGCTTGTTTCTGAGCCTTGATACGGCCTGTGCATGCAGCTGTGAAACACGGCTTTCAGTCACTCGCAGGACCTTGCCGATTTCTTTCAGATTAAGATCTTCGTAATAATACAGCGACAATACCAAGCGCTGACGCTCTGGCAATTCCTCTATCGCAGTGGTCACTACGGTTTTAACAGTTTTAATATTTAATTGATTAAAGGGATTATTAAGCCTGCAGCCTTCCAAAATATTTAAAATGGATTTCTTATCCACATTTGAAAATGTCTGGGTGTCATCAATCGACAGCAAACTAACGGGTCTGACTTGGTTTAACAAATCGTGAAATTCATCAATGTTTAGATTCAGCGCTTGAGCGACTTCTTCATCAGTGGCAACCCTACCCAATTGAGCTTCCAGGTTGACCATGGTTTTATCCAACAGTTTGGCTTTGTCACGTATGGATCGGGGCACCCAATCCTGTGCACGCAATTCATCCAATATTGCACCACGCACACGAAACTCTGCGTAGGTTTTAAATTTATTGTCACGGCTGGGATCGTATTTATCAATGGCGTCCATTAATCCGATCACACCGCTTGAGATCAAATCATCTAATTCAATATTTGATGGCAATCTGATTGCGATTTTTTGAGCGATAAATTTTATCAACGGAGCGTATTCTAAAACCAGTTTGTTTTTTTCTTCCAAAGTAAAGCGCTTACCTGGTTCTGGTTTTGGCTGAGTGCTGCCCGCTGGATTTTTAATTTCAGTGACATTCTGAGCAGTTGTCTGAACGGTTGATTGAGTCGCGGTTTCGTCTTTGTATTTCTTAAAAGCCGCTAAGTTCTTAGCCATTTCCACCCCACATAAAAAATCGTATCAAATTGTTGGAATGTTCCAAAGTCCAAATAAATCATGCCACTCCAACGACCTGGCCCCAGAAAAACTGCAACCCAGACTTGTCTTTTGATTCCGCCAAAGATTCCTCTAACTTACGCTGAATCCTTCTGAACCCCTCTGCGGCCAGTGATTGCGGCTCGTGTTTCATTATGAGACGCTGATTCTGCAATGACTTTTTAATCAAATTATCAGTCGGTTGGCTGCCAACATAATCAAGACCTATGTACAGAAACCTGGATACGATTTCGCTGAATTTTTGAAACAGCATCATACCCTCGGCCTCGTCGCGGACCTGATTGCACACAATCGCAAATCGGGTTTCACGGTATTCTTTGTTCAAGGTTTTAATCAATGCGTATGAATCAGCCAGTGATGTTGGGTCAGGAGTGATCACCACCATGGACACTTGTGCTGCTGCATTGAAATACAAAACATTGTCTGAAATTCCAGGTGCAGTATCGATCAACAAATAATCATATTGATATTCAAGCTCGCTGATCGAATCCATAATTCCCTGCCGGTGAGCTTGATTCAGACGATTCAGTTCGACCAATCCACTACCACCACTTAACAACGAAATATTAGGCATCACTGGCAGGATCAGGTCTTGAATCGAACAGTCTCCATTTAACAGCGATGACAAATTTCGATCAGCCTTGATTCCGAAAACCAAATCAATGTTGGCCATTCCTAAATCACCGTCCAGAATCAGGACTCGCTTTCCCTTAAGGGCCAAGCACATGGCTAAATTTGCTGTCATGGTGGTTTTGCCGACTCCACCCTTACCTGATGTGATGCTGACTGTTTTTGTCTTAACTGGCATTTTCTACTCCCGAATCTGAATGTTCGCCTTCAAGCGATTTTTGTTTTGAAAGTTTAAAAATTAAATCAACTAATCGTTCCCTGGTTGCGTCCTCAAAATCCTCGGGGATTCTGGGTCCAATCCCAAAACTGTGCAGGGGCTTTTGAAATCTGGTCGCAAAATTATAAATGGCTCCGTGTTCGACTGATTCATCAATCCTGGTGAAAATCAAATCGCTGATTTTTATGTTGGAATATCTGCGTCCGATTTCGGTCAAATCAATGTCTTTGGCCGTAGCACTTAAAACCAGATGATTCACTGTTTGCAAATGATCTGGTGGCAACAGCGACTTAAGCTCGCCAATTTCTTCAGTTGATTTTAGCGAATACCCAAATGTATCTATCAAAATATGATCAAAGCTTGCCAGTGCCGGCAAAACCCTTTGCCAATCAGTGCCTTGTTTTATTGTAGCAAAGGGCACATTTAAAATCTGAGCATAGGTTCGCAGCTGATCTACAGCACCTACTTTGCGATTGTCTGTTGTGACGATGGCAATATTTTTTTTATGTTTGATCACCAGGTTTGCAGCGTATTTGATCAGACAAGCAGTCTTGCCAGAACCAGCTGGTCCCAAAAATATTTGAATCTTTGTATCTTGGTGGGAAACAGTCTTAGTCCCCTGCAAGATTTCACGAGCACACCAGCCATCAACGATGGCTTTGGTTTTTAGCCTCTGAGCCGGCAGTCCAGATACTGCGCTTTTTAATAGCTGCACTACGACATCTTCTGCGATTCCAGAACTGATCAACCGATCAAAGGTTGGCAGAACCTCTGATGGCAATCCGTACTGTGAAAGCTTCAGTGCCGGAGTGGGCGAACCCTTTAAATCAGCAATGACTTTTTTCAGTGAAGCAATTTCGGTCTGCAAATTATCAACAAAATTGGCATTCATTTGAATGCTTCCTGCTGTCACTGTCTGCTGGGATTTAGGAGTGATCTTGGTAACCGTTGATGGCATAGCGTCTTTGGCCCTTTGAACGGCCATTTTAATTCTGGATTTTGCAGCGTCTTGCCCGCGTTGGCCCTCATCAATAATATCAATGTATCTGACTGACGAAATCGGTTTTTCAGGCTTCACCGCTCGACTCTGAGTGTAGCCATCAACCATCTTGTCGATATATTTCTTTTGCGCCTTGGCTGGGATCTTCATCAGTCTTTCTTTTTCGTCATCCTTGATTCTGGATTCCACAAAATTCTTTTTGTGCAAACTGGATTCTTGAACAGCGGCAGTGACTTCAATACTGCCATCACCAACCAAACCAAATCTTTTTTTGTTGTCCTTCACACTCAGAATAATGGCGTCAGGGCCCAATTGAGTTTTAACCATCTCAAGCGCTTCCCTCATCGTGCGAGCTTCGAACTTTTTAACCTGCATACTTTAACTCCACTGTAGCTACGGATTTGATATTTGCATCCGGAGTGACTTCGCTATGAGAAATCACATTTAATTGAGGAATAAATCGTGAAACCAGTTTATACAGATGACGCCTTGATGTCGGACTGGTCATCAACAGAGGCTGTCCGGCGATTTCAGGATGGGCCTCAACAGTTTTTGCAATGTCTGTGATAATCTGCTGAGCAATATGAGGATCCATAACCATTTGTATTCCCTGCTCTGTTTGAATCAAAGAATTGGCAATCAGCTCCTCGAGCTTTGGATGCATGGTCAGAACAGGAATTTTGCCAGACTCGTTAATAAATTTTGCTGTGATGTATCTGGCTAAATTTTTACGGACTGATTCTGTCAGAACCTCGATATCTTTGGACCGCTGAGCTTCATCGCTTAGGGTTTCAAATATAGTTCGCAAATCTCTGATTGAAATGCCTTCCTTTAATAAATTCTGCAACACTCTGACAACCTGACCTAAATGCAATGGATCTGGCATCAGTTCTTCGATGACTTTTGGATAATTCTTTTTGAAATTCTCAATTAATTGGCTGGCTTCTTGGCGTCCCAATAATTCGGCCGCATGCCCCCTGACAATTTCAGTTAAATGGGTCGCTATCACTGTCGGTAAATCCACCACTGTGTATCCAGCCATTTCAGCCTGTTCACGCAACGTGGGATTGACCCAAATTGCATCCAATCCAAAGGCCGGTTCTTTGGTAGGTGTTCCTTCAATAGGATCTGAAACATTGCCAGGATCCATCGCCAGTAAACATTCAGGTTTTAATGCACCACCACCGACACGATTGCCTTTGATCAAAACTCGGTACTCACCACTGCCTAACTGTAAATTATCACGAATGTGAATGCTTGGAACCACAATCCCCAGATCCAGAGCAAACTGCTTGCGAATGCTTTTTATACGCTCTAACAAATCGCCGCTTTCATCAGATTCAACTATGTTGATCAA
Organism: Pseudobdellovibrionaceae bacterium; assembly: GCA_044359815.1. Classification (GTDB taxonomy): domain Bacteria; phylum Bdellovibrionota; class Bdellovibrionia; order Bdellovibrionales; family Bdellovibrionaceae; genus JBIKLL01. The sequence continues at coordinate 8,789 of JBIKLL010000052.1, read as the reverse complement.
ACCATATCCTACTTCAAGCTCGATCAGATCCAATGGCAGCAGTGATTCAACGTTTTCTTTTTTAGGGGCAGCCGCCATGTCAGCAGCTTTCTTTTTATCAAGCTCGATTTTTTCCTCTTGAAATTTGCCAATCAGCCAAGACGCTCCACCCATTAATAAAGCGACCACCATAAAAGGCACCGTTGGTAAACCAGGAACTAAAGCCAGTAAACCAATAACCCCAGCTGCAATCGTAATTGTCCTGGGGTTAACAAATAACTGCGACATCATTTCGTTACCCATATTGGTTTCTGATCGGGAGCTTCTGGTAACGACTATACCCGCAGCGGTTGAAATAATCAGAGCTGGAATCTGTGCCAGCAAACCATCACCTATCGTTAACATCGAATAATATCTAGCCGCCGTCGCAAAATCTAAATCTTTTTGCAAGACTCCAATCAATAAACCACCTACGACATTGACGATAGTAATGATAATACCTGCAATGGCATCTCCACGCACAAACTTGCTGGCACCATCCATAGATCCATAAAAATCAGCTTCAGCTTCGATTTCACGACGACGCCGTCTGGCTTCCTGTTCATTGATCAAACCTGCGTTCAGATCAGCATCAATCGACATTTGTTTACCAGGCATAGCATCCAAGGTGAATCTGGCTGCGACCTCTGCAACCCTGCCCGAACCTTTGGTGATGACCACAAAGTTAATAATCACCAAGATGATAAATACGATGGCCCCGATGACATAGTTATTACCAACAACGAAATTTCCAAACGCTGAAATCACATGACCTGCAGCTGTGGGGCCTTCGTGTCCATGGGTCAAAATTATTCGGGTCGTAGCAACGTTCAGTGACAAGCGGTAAAGCGTGGTGATCAAAAGCAATGATGGAAATACGCTAAACTCTAGAGCTTTAGTAACATACAATGAAACTAACAAAATCAGAATACTGCTGGCTAATGACAAGGTCAGAGCGATATCCAGCACCCAAGCACTGAGTGGGATCATCATCACGGCCATTATTGACAGCATACAAAATGCGATCATCAGATCTGTGTTTTTTGCGTACTTTTCAAATCTTTTTGCAAAGATAAAAATCTGTTCCATTAGCCTCTCTTAGCCCTTTTCTTTTTCAGTTTAAAAACGTAGGACAGGACCTCAGCAACCGCGACAAATAACTCCCTGGGAATCACTTGACCAAGTTTCATAGTTTTATAAATTGTTCTGGCCAGAGGAATGTTTTCCACAATCGGGATATTATGCTGTCTGGCGATGTTTCTGATTTTTTCAGCGATCAAATCGGCACCTTTTGCCACCAACTGAGGTGCTGGCAAATTGTCTGAATATTTTAACGCTACAGCAATGTGAGTAGGGTTAGTGATGATCACATCGGCGGTTTCAACCTTTTCCATCATTCGACGATTACTCATCTCGCGCTGTATACGACGGACACGGGCCTTGATTAAAGGATCCCCTTCTCGGTTTTTATGTTCTTCTTTGATCTCTTGTTTAGTCATCATCATCTTTTTTTCCAGATCCCATCGCTGAAAAAAATAATCACCGACTGTTAACAGCAACATAGCTAAGCCCACACCAAACAACATTTTCACAGAAACTGTACCCATGTAATTAACTATCTCGGGCACTGATTTTTGAATCATATTTGGGATAAGACCAATCTGGCTTTTCATGATCAGATAAACGACGAGACTGATAAATATCACTTTCAACACAGCCTTTGTAGCCTCGGCCACGGAACGCAGTGAAAATATTCGTTTGAATCCTTCGATGAAATTTATCTTGTTGATATCAGGTGTGATGGCATCTTCCACCTGCAAAAATCCAACTTGAACAATTGTCGAAGACAACCCGATCAACAGTGATACGCCAATAGCAGGACCAACCAACATGACAAATTTTTGTCCAGCTAATGCCAATGCTGGCAACATGTCATCGCTCCGAATTGCTGCAATTAAATCCGGACCCATAGTGAACTGAAAAAGTTCATACAGTTGTGCAAAAAAGAACTTTCCTAAAACAAAAACACCCATGGCAGCTGCCAAAACAAAAATCGCGCTGGCAAGCTCACGGGATTGTGCGACCTGGCCTTTCTTACGAAATTCCTCGCGTCGGGTATCGGTGGCTTCTTCTGTCTTTTCCTGGTCATTTTCTTGAGCCACTAGATAACCCTCATCATTTTAAAAAATGAACCCGTCATTAAATCCAACAATTGATGCATTTCTTCTGTAAACAGCGGTAAAGCCAAAAACATAACTGCAAATCCAACCAAAATAGTCACTGACATTGACGTGATTAAAATATTTATTTGCGGCACAGCTCGACCCAGTATAGCCATGGCAATGTTTGTTAAAAATATAGCGACCAACACGGGCGCGGATATTTTAAGTCCCATAATAAAAACGTCTTTAATCATGTCAGTGATTCCAATGAATCCCTCATGATGAAAGCCCAGACTGGAAACTTTGATAATGTTGAAACTTTCAGCCAATCCCGTCAGAAACATATGATGGCCGTTCAAACCTAAAAATATCAGTGTCGCTATGGATAAATGAAAATGCTCCATGATGTTACCATATGAACCCGCACCTGGGTTAAACAACTGGGCACTGGACAGGCCCATTGAAACTGCAACGATTTCACCCGCCACACTGATCGAGAAAAAATACATCCTAACCAAAAATCCTAAAAACAAACCCAAACACACTTCACGCGCTGCCAACAAAATCACATCGGCAGAAATTTTCAACATTTCTGCATTTTGAAACTTGATCACAGGAAACAAAATAAATGCCAACAATAATGATAATAAAATCTTCACTGATCCAGGAACGCTTTCGACACCAAAAACTGGCCAAGTAAAAATAAATGCCAATATTCTTAAGAATACCAGTGCAAATGCGATGATCTGCCCTTCTGGAAATTCATAAATATTGATCATGCTATTCCCTCACAAAAGTAGCTACGCTCTCAAACAAATTAATCGTGTAAGAGCTCAAAACATCCAACATCCAAGGTCCCGCCAATACAATAATCAACGACACAACAATCATCTTGGGGATAAATGTCAGCGTGGCTTCATTGATCTGAGTCAATGCTTGAAAAACTGAAACCATTAAACCGATAACCAAGGTAGCCAACAACATAGGACCGGCAATGAGTGCTGTGGTTTTTAAAGCATCCTGTCCCAATTTTATAATTAACTCTTCAGTCATAAATTTTTCCTACAACCCAAAACTCTTAACCATCGATCCAATGATCAATGACCATCCATCAACCAAAACAAACAGCATCACTTTAAAAGGTAACGAAATCACAACCGGCGGTAACATCATCATACCCATGGCCATCAAAACACTGGCTGCAACCATGTCGATAATTAAAAAAGGTAAAAATATTATAAATCCAATTTGAAAAGCAGTTTTTAACTCAGACACGATAAACGCTGGCACCAATGCTATTGTTGGAACATCTGCTAAAGTTTTTGCCTGAGGGGATTTTGACAATCGCATAAACAATGACAAATCCTGAGGCCTAGTCTGCGACAGCATAAATTTTCTCAGTGGCGCCAGTGTTTCTGCAAAAGCTTGCTCTTGTTTAATACTGCCATTCAGATAGGGCTGTATGCCTTTTTCATTCATTTCGGTGAACGAAGGGCCCATCACAAAAAATGTTAAAAATAATGCCAGACCAATCAACACTTGGTTGGGCGGCATTTGTTGAACACCCAAAGCTTGTCTTAAAAACGACAACACAATCACAATTCTGGTAAAACAAGTCATTAAAATCATAATTGCAGGCGCCAAGGTCAACACTGTAAGCATCAATACAACCTTGATCACATTCACCACTTCAGCAGGGCTTTCAACAGTTTTAAAACCCAAATTTACAGTGGGCAAAGTCACTTGAGCCAATGCTGATTGCCCCAATAAAAGCATCCCAAAAGCTGAAAGCATCACTAAAAACTTATTCATTCAAGGGTCCTCATATTTTTAAGTCTTTTGCTCACAAAATCCTGAACACCTGACATTGAAAACTCATCGTATTGTTCTTCAAATTTATTTTCAGATAGTCCCGACTCCTTAGATTTTAACTCGTTTTTAAAATCTTTTGCTGTGACGTCAGGAATGTCTTCGTCCAGCAAGCTTAATGATTTAATCATATTAATATTTTGTTCTGTGACCCCAATCAGTATCGATTCACCTGCAACGCGGACTATGGCCAGCTTTTTCTTGGGCCCTAAATAATGTTGAGTGACTATTTTTATCTGAGTGTTTTCGGCTTTTGAAATCACCTTAGAAAAATATTTTCTGACTCCAAAAACAGTGCCAACACCCAACAATGCCATCGCCGCGAATGCGTAAAAATATTTTGCCAAATCCCGACTGGCAGTTGTTGCCTTAGCTTCTGATGGCAAGCTTACGGGGATTTCTTTTTCAGATTTCAGCTCGAATTTCTTGTCCGAAAATTTGGGAGGAGGCAGCTCCAATAATTCATTGGAATCAGCTGCCTGAACTTGAAATGCGAACATCATCGATAAAATTATCCCCGTTAGTGTTTTCATTATCCTAATTGCTCCACACGTTCTTTGGTCGAAATAATGTCCGTTAATCGCACACCAAATTTTTCGTTCACAACCACGGCTTCGCCTCTGGCAATCAATTTGTCGTTAACAAACACTTCCATGGGTTCACCCGCAAGCTTTGCTAGCTCGATGACTGATCCTTGACCCAGATTCAGCAATTCGTTGACCACCATTTTGGTACGACCCAGTTCGACCGTTACTCGCAATGGAATGTCTAAAATCATTTTCAGATTTTTATCTTTGTTTTCGTCAAAATCATCATTGGCTCCGCTATTGCCAGGACCGCCGCTTTCTGGTGGCTTTCCTGCTGCATCTTTAGTTGCCTCATCGGCCGCCAACTGATCCGCTAAATTTTCTAAACTGTCTGACATGTTATCCCTCCCCTTTTACAATCGGTCTGGTCACTTGGACAGCAACTGTTCCGTGGTGTATTCCGTAAAAACCTTTAAATTTCGGTACGCCTTCTATTTTAATATCAAACTCACCATCTGAATCTTGATTCAACGGGATCACGTCGCCAATTTTTAGCTGCATCAGTTCCCGTAAATTTATTTCTGTTTCACCTAAATCAACCTTTAGGTTCATGTCTGTTTCCTGCAATTGTTCTTTGATAATACTAGTCCACAGTTTTTTATCAGTCTGATCAGATTCAACCTGAAATCCTGTAGATAATTTTTGTTTAATGGGCTCGATAGTTGAATACGGAATCACGATAGTGATGGTTCCATTGGCGTTTTCAAGCTCGACGTCAAAGGTCGACGCAATCACCACATCTGTCGGTGGAACAATACCAACAAACTGAGGATTAACCTCAGTCCTTACAAAGGAGCATCCGATCTTTTCGACGCTGCTCCAAGCGTTTTCCATGTCTTCGATCCCTAAATCCACAACCTTTTTTACAATGGCTAACTCAATTTGTGTAAAATCCTTACCTTCAATTTTTGTATAAGGTCGATCAGCTCCACCAAAGAAACTGTCTACCAAAGCGTAGGCCAGTTTTGATTCGATCACGAACAGCGCCGATCCCCGCAGATTCGCAAATCTTAAGACCGTCATGCACGTTGGCATTGGCAAAGTGTTAATGAATTCACCAAATTTTAAAAAGTCCGTACTGGCCAATGTTAAGGAAGCAATTTTTCGCAGGGATGAAGACAAAGAAACCCTGAAGGATCTCATAAATTTTTCGTAGATAACTTCAAGCTGTGGCAATCGACCACGGATAATACGGTCTTGGCTGGTTAAATCATAAGTGACTACGTTTTTCTCTTCTTTGATTTTGCCATTGCCACCGCCGCCACCACCACTGGCGGAAACGCTTCCCGTATTACCACCGCCGGTATCTCCGGCATCTCCGTCGGAAACCGCGGCTAACAGGGCGTCTACTTCACTTTGCGAGAGTACTTGGTTCATACATCCATCCCTTTAGTGGTAAATAAATTCCGTAAAATAAACATTAGTGATTTTTCCTTTGGTCAAAAACGCATTAACTGTGTCTTTGACTTCAGTACGCAAACCGTCCTTACCTTCCCGAGCAGAAACATCATCGTAGGTTTTGCTGGACAGAATAATAATGATGATGTCACGGATCTGAGCTTTACGTTTTTCGATTTCTTCTTGGATTTGCTCACCCTCAAGTTCCAGTTCCATATTTACTTTTGCGATCCGACGTCCCTTGGAACCAGATAAATTTACGATAAAGGTTTCCAAGGGGACGACTTTACCAATAAACGCTTTTTCTGTATTAGCTTCGGCAGATTGAGTTTCGTGCTCACCTTGGATGACATGATCAACCTTAGGTTCTGCGGCTTCTTTCTTTTTACCCTGCCAGAGCATAAATCCCACTCCAGCCACCACTAGCATGTTAATAACAGAAAGAGCCATTAACAGAATGGGCGACTTACCCCCACCAGATGCTGGTGCAGGTGCTGCCGCCGCGGCTGCGGCATCTTTTGCTGCTGCTTTATCATCAGCCACAATATCCTCCTTGAATGCTCACAAGAGCTCATTCAAGTCTTAAAGCAACGCCAGTGCCAACATGACCAAGGTTTGGAATCGTCAAAAATCCAAATGCCAGATTCAAAATTTTAATGTTAGAGATTTTCTGGGATCAAAACTCGACTCGAAATACCCACTGGACCAGTCAAAGTTTTTATTGCGACCTTAGTCAGTGTCTGGATTTAATTTACCATCAAATGATTTTAATAAATGATCTACGATTTTAGGATTTCCACTGATTAATGAATTTCTGTATAAGGGATCAGGTTTTCCCAAATAAGTGCAATTCTTCCCACCAGCTTCTTGAACCAGCAACATTCCTGCGGCCGCATCCCAAGGCTTCAAACCCTTTTCCCAAAAAGCATCAAAAACGCCTCGGGCAACCTGTGACAAATCATAAGCTGCGGCCCCAGCTCGGCGCACACCCCTGGAAACTCTGACGACCTCGGGGAAAATTCTCATTTGCTCTTGCAGCTGTAATTCATTTTCGCCAAAAAATCCTGTGGCCAACAGCGAATCTTTTAAATTATCAGTTTTGCTGATTTGCATTTTTTCGCCATTCACATAACTGCCCAGGCCCTTAATTGCTGTGTAGGTTTCGTTCAGCATAGGCATGTCGATGACTCCAACCTGGAGTTGATTTTCAAACTGGTATCCGATGCTGACACAAAAAACGGGAAATCTGTGAATGTAATTTGTGGTTCCATCCAAAGGATCAACGATCCATCGGTTTTTAACATTGTTTGCCAGTTGAAAGTCTTGATAGCTTTCCTCGCCTAGAAAATCGTCCTGAGGAAAATGATCAGTAAGAAAATTTTTTATGACTTGCTCTGCTTCACGATCCGCTTCGCTGACCAGACCTGCTTGAAACTTTTCTTCGATATTTTTTAAATTACCAAAGTGTTTCAACAGGACTTCTCGGCCCAGTCTAGCTGCCTTGACCGCCTTGTGCAGTACTGTGTACCAGTGTTTGTTATATTTTTCATTCATGACACATTGACCTAATCCAAAGCTGAACGGTAACATAAACTCAAGGGCAAAGAAAGGTACTTGTGTTAAAAAACAGAAATGGTTTATCAGTTAAACCTCTGTGAATTTAAGTTTGTGCTCTTTCGATAGCGACCGAAAAAAATTTTGGAGGGGATTATGGGCGTTGAACGTTACGGCTCGAAAACTGATGTGGTTGTGAAATTAGTCTTAGTGTTTTTTATTTCACTGCTGTCTTTCTCGATAGGCACTTTTGTAGGCAAAAAATTTAGCGACAGTCAGCATAAGCTTGCTCTGTTGGAACCTGGGGCCAGTGAACACGCTGAAGGCCATAGTGAATCAACTGAAGAACGCGGAGTCGCTTCTGTTAATCCTGATTCTCACGATGCAGTCCCTAACAAAGCCCTTTCTGATGAAGAAATCGCAAAATTAGCTGAAGAATTTGTAACTGATGACGCCGAAGCCGCACCTCATGCTCCTGCTGAAATTGCAAAGCATGGTGAAAAAGCCGCTCACAGCGAAAAGGCTGATCACAAAAAAGAACCCGCTCACGATGCCAAGCCTTCTGCAGCAGTTGATAGTCATGGAACTACCAAAGCGGAAAACACACATGCTGCCGGCAAAGCAGATCATGCAGCACCTATGAAAGCTGCAGCCAGATTAGCTGATGGCAAAGCCCCTTCTGAACATTCAAAAGCCGTGGCCCAGGAAGCTCCCAGCAGGATTCCAGCATCATTACCTCGTGAAGTAGCCGCTTCTGCGATTGGCAAATACACAATTCAAATTGCGTCCTATCCAGATGAATCTGAAGCTCAAAAGTTGGCGGCTTCATTGAAATCTAAAAAGCTAGAAGCTTTTTACGTACCGGCCAAGGTTAAAGGAAAAACTTTTTACCGAGTGAATATCGGTCTGTACTCATCATCCAAGGAAGCCAAGACTGATGTCGAAAAAGTGTCAAAACTTACTAACGTATCGACACCATTGATTCAAAAAATCGCTTCTGAATAGCTTCGCGCTGATTCAGAAGCCTAATCTCGATTAGGAATTTAAATTTCACTAGCAGGTCCACTTGCTTGCGGTAAATTTAAATTTTAAAAAAATATTTCTCTGATTTTATACCTTGTGAATACATCCAGCGAGCGCGCATGGCATATCTCGTGATGCGTAAATGCAAAGATAATTTTTTTCACTATTTTTAGACACT
>JBIKLL010000051.1:0-19583 GCA_044359815.1 Pseudobdellovibrionaceae bacterium | reverse complement strand
CAAACGAATTGGACAAAGAGCGGAATATCAACAGGCAACAGCGTGAATTGCTGAAAAAAGAATTCGATGCCAGTCATCAAGAACAAGAAAAAAACTTTTTTGAGTATGCAGAACAATCCAGAGACGGAATGCGAAAAGCCATTGAAACTCAGGCTCGCAAGCTGAATGAAAAATTTAACAAGGAGTTAAAGGCCCTGGTCCAAGACCGTGACCAAAAAGTCATGTCACTGACCAATCACAATGACGAAACAGCAAGGGCTTTAAAAACTCAACTAAAAGACCAGAAACGACAATCTGACAATAAGATCGCGCAGACCAATGAAAATTGGATGACAGTTTATAACACTTCCCAGAAAGAAACTGACACAGTTTTATCAGCCCGTGACAAAATCCTGCAAAGTGAAAAAGAAAATCTAAGAAAACGTTATGCAGAAGAGCTTAATAAAAAGGTTAAAGACTTTGATAATTACCGTGATCGCCTAAAAGAACAATCCATTGGGTATATGGAAAAGCGAGTGAGAAGTGCCGAGCTTAAAGCAGCTGAAGCTAAGCATGAATACAACGCCAATCAGGTCAAGGGTCAAAGGCTTACCAATTTAGAATTAAAAAATGTTAAGCGAGCCTATGATGATCGATTTAAAGATTTAAATTTCCAAAAGGAAGCGATCACTGATGTCGTTAACGACAAAGCCAGATCGCGTGTTAACGACGTAATCGATCGTTCTGATAAAATGCTTTCTGATACTAGCCGTAAACATAAGTTGGAACAAAATATTATGTTAACAAGAAATCGCCAGGATAGAAATCAATTGATCTCTAACTATGAGGGGGAGATTGATTACGTTAAAAACAACACGGAAGATCGTATTGGCAAAATCATGAAGACCACTACCGAGACTCAATCGCTGCAAGAAAAAATGCACAGAAAAAGTATTGATAATCTGAAAAACGTGCAGGCTGACAGATTGGCAGATCAACGGATTGCTCAAATAGATGTTATTAAAGATCAGTATTTGAAGATGGAAAAAAAGCTCAGAGATCAAGAACGGAAAAATCAAACCAAATATTCAACTACTATAGATCAGTATGAAAAAGAAATTGCAATTAAAGACGAGGTTCATAAAAATGAAATAAAGCGACAGCAAGATTTGTTTCAGCAAAAAAGCGAAGTTCGGGAAAAAGCTGTTGAACAAACTTTAGAGTCACAGGAAATGAAATTTCAGAACAAGATGGCGCAGCTACATGATGCTCATCAAAAAGATTTAGATCGTATTGAAAAAAAGCACCAGGAGCAAATGCAAGCATTGTCTGGTAAAATAAATTACTACAGCAGAAAAGGGTGATTTGAATGTTGGCGGATCGAAGGGTAAAAATCGTTGCAACTATTGGCCCATCGACGCAAGCAAAAGAAGCTCTAGAAAATGCAATTAGAGCGGGGATGAATGTAGCCCGACTGAATTTCAGCCATGGTAATCACGAAGATCATTTAAAAGTAATTCAAAACCTAAGAACGCTTTCAACATCATTGCAAGCACCACTAACTATTTTGCAGGATCTGCAGGGTCCAAAAATCAGAGTGGGGAAATTTAAGAATGGGTCTATACCTATAAAACAAGGCGAAAAGGTTACGATCACAATGAAATCTGTGGTTGGTGACGTTGGCCTGATACCGAGTGACTTTCCTGATCTTGCAAAATCAGTTTCTGTGGGATCTAAAATTTTATTAGACGATGGATTGTTAGAGCTTAAGGTCGTCGACATTAAAAATGATGAAGTCATTGCTGAAGTTATCTATGGTGGTATCCTAAAAGATCGCAAAGGGATGAATGTCCCCAATGAAAGATTACAAGTCGATTGCTTGACAGAGAAAGATCTAAAAGACTTAGAATTTGGTCTGAATGAAAACGTTGATTACGTTGCTTTGAGTTTTGTTAGATCAGGTAAAGACATTCGTAAATTGAGGGAACTTATTGATGCTAAAAATCCATCAACAAAGATCTGTGCCAAAATTGAAATGCTGGAAGCTATCGAAAATCTGGAAGACATAGTCAGACTGTCTGATGCTGTGATGGTTGCTCGCGGTGATTTGGCTGTTGAAGTAGGGCAAAGCCGACTGCCGGCCATGCAAAAACAAATTATTCATTTGTGTAATTTGCTGAACAAGCCGGTTATCACTGCCACTCAAATGCTTGATAGTATGGTTGAAAATCCCAGGCCTACCAGGGCTGAAATCACTGATATAGCTAACGCTGTATTGGATGGTTCAGATGCCCTGATGTTATCTGCAGAAACAGCCAGTGGAAAGTACCCTTTTAAATGTATTAGGACCATGCACGAAATCATTAAAGAGGTCGAAGACAATCAGGAAAAGTATTATAAAATCAGTTTGGAAAATGAATTTTTATCTACGGCCGCAGCCATCGCTGCGTCAGGAAGTTTAAGCGCTCTAAAGATCGAAGCGAAAGTGATTGTTTGTCTGACCACTTCTGGAAAAACTGCTCAGATAATTTCTGGCTTTCGCCCAAAAGCCAGAATCATTGCGGTTACAGATCAGTTTCCAACTTTAAATAAGCTAGAACTGATTTGGGGGATTCAGACTTTACCTATTTTGCCTTATTCATCCCTGGATGAAGTTAAAAATCAGGTTGAAAAGCTGCTGGTAAGTTATGGATTAGCCAAGACAGGGGATAAAATCGTTTTAACCTATGGGCAACCGATACAAGAGAATTCCAAAACCAATTCTTTGTATATTTTTAATTTGGGGGCTGAAAACATAAGCAAGCTTGATGAAACCCTATTGCCGCTTAGATGCCGTCTTGAAGGCGTTTATTAGTATTTAAAAAAATCTTATGTAATCAATTTTGTGCGTCATTATTTAGTGATTGGCTGTTAATTTTTATTTTGCTTTAAGACTGGTGAGCTAACAATGTTAAATAGTGTTCAAGGGGGGATTATGAACATATCTACGCTAAGCAAAACAGTTCGCTTGTTTTTACTGCCGGCTCTTTTGGTTTTGGGAGTTGCCTGTGATGAAATTGATGGGACGACATCAGTAAAAAGACCGTTTATTTACAATTTAAAACCGGGTGGACCTGATAAAGAACAAATACCTGCAGGACAATACAAAACCACAATCGAAAAAAAGAAAAAAGATCTAGTGCAAATTGAACTAGAGGGTCCAGGGGATAAAGAATACGAAATTAAATTGATGGTTCCCAAGAATTTAGAATTGCCAGAAAACGGATCTATGGCTTTACCTGCGGGTATGACGGGGCAGCCTTTTGATGTTTTTGTAAGAGTGGCAACCTCGGTTGAGCGGTCTCAGACTTACCGAGACTGGCAAAGCTGCCGTTATGAAGTTCGTGAAAGATATTGCTACATCGACAATCAAGGGCACCAAAGATGCGACTACAGATATGTGACTCGTTGGGGTAATCAAGACGTTGAGTACTATTTTAGGGAAACTACAAAAGATGTCCGAGTTAATCTGGGCAGCAACAATGATACTGAAGCCATTGCAAACTTTTATTCCTTAAAGCGATTTAGAGAAAAAATTGTTACTTGGGAAGGTCGTTGTTACTAAGCGGTCTTTGTCGAGTTTTTAGAGCGGCAATCTGATTAAAGATTTAAAATTTTGGGGGTTGCTGCTTATCTGCGAACTTTTGTTAATGTATAAATGATCTTCCAATAAGGCGCTGTTTTTTCGATCTCATCTAATTTAAATGATGTGAACAAGGCTTTCCCGTCATCCGACATAACGTGATCACCAATGATCTTTTTTTCAACTAAAGGAGCTGTTTCCTCAGTTTTCACCAAATAACCAAGTTCGCGCATGGAATCGTTTTGCATTTCAGTTAAATTAATTTTTGTTATGCCCTTATCATCAGGCTGCTGTTTTTTTGCAAAATGAATCAGGGCTGTTAGGATTTTTAGTTCTTCTTCCTTGATTGTGACACGGTCTTTTTCTTGCTTGAATAACCAATCGTTGTACCAATAAACAAAGCTATACAATAAATCTGGTTTTAAAATGATGACTTTTGATTTTCCTTCGCCCATTTCTTCGACTTTTACCAATTCTAAATCCATCAGTACGTTTGTGAGTTTTTGCATTTTGTGCGTGGGTTCCTGAAATATCTGAATCGTGTAATCACGCAGAGTCTGCCCATTGATTTCCATAAGCTTTGTTGTTTCGTTAAGCTTACCAAATTTAGTTCCAATCAAATTCAGAATCGAAATCAGTTTATTGATTGTGTGCGGAGGAAATAAATCACCACCGCCCTCAGCATCTGATTTTTCAAGCTGCTTGATTCTTTGATTAGCGTTTCGCAAATGATCGTTCACAGTTCGCATGATTGCTTTGCACCATTCTGGAAAAGTTGAAAACTGAGCGTGCAAAGCTTTGTAGGGAAGGGCAATGACTTCTGAATCTTTCACAGCTTTGACGGATGCGCTTCTGGGTTTATTGTCAAAGAAAGCCATTTCTCCGACCATCGCCCCTGGATTTAGCTCTGCAAGCAGAACTTCTGAATTTGATTTTGTTTTGACAACAGCAAGCCTTCCGCTTTTTAAAACGTACATCGCATCAGGTGGATCACCTTCGCGAAACAGGTAGTGGTCTTTTTGTAACTTGCGTGCGCCCATAATTATGTGATTCCTATTTAGTTTTCGGAAAAACCCCTGATTCCCTGCACGGGGCGTAGGTCTGAATGAATCTTCCTTAGACTAAGGACCTAAGGCAAAATAGATGCTAGTAAACACGAGTTCAATGAAGACAATTTAAAAGCATTTAATTTTAATTTAATGAGACGCAGCTCCTGCTTCTCCGCTCGGGCCAAGCCCCCGCCGTCCAGGCTCCGCGGAGGTCTCATTAAATTAAAATTAAATGCTTTTAAATTGTCTTCATTGATCTTTAAGTTTTTAGCAAAGCCATTGCGCAGACGTAGGTCCAGCTAGTTATTCAGATCTATGCCCCGTGCAGGGTTAGGGGTTTTACGTTTTTGCTGATGGTGAGTCTGCCTTCGGTGTGCTGCTTGATGTGGTCTATACTTACGTCGTGAGCATGCTCAAGTAGGACAAATCCCTCTTTGGTTACATCAAAGACTCCCAAGTCAGAAACAATTTTGTGCACGCATTGAACCCCAGTCAGAGGCAGTAGACATTTAGTTCGTAGCTTTGAATTACCTTCCTTATCAGTGTGTTGCATGGCCACTATCACGCGCTTGGCTCCAGCAACTAAATCCATGGCGCCACCCATGCCCTTAACCATTTTTCCGGGAACCATCCAGTTTGCGATGCTGCCCAATTCATCCACTTCCATGGCCCCCAAAACTGTTAAATCCACATGGCCACCACGAATCATTGCAAAACTGTCTGCACTGGAAAAAAAACTGGCGCCGGCTACACAGGTAACAGTTTGTTTTCCGGCATTGATTAAATCAGCATCGACCTCAGACTCAGATGGGAAAGCTCCCATTCCTAACAAACCATTTTCACTTTGAAACATGACAAACTTATCGGCGGGAATATGATTAGCTACCAAGGTTGGAATACCAATACCCAGATTAACGGTAAATCCGTCTTCAACCTCTTTTGCAATACGGGCTGCAATTTGATCTCGATTTAGTGGCATTATTTCCTCACCGTTCTTTGTTCGATGCGCTTTTGATAATTAGTTCCTTGAAAAATTCTTTGCACATAAACACCAGGTGTATGGATCTGATCCGGATCCAACTGGCCGATTTCGACCAGCTCTTCAACTTCGGCAATCGTGACTTTCCCGGCAGTGGCCGCCATGGGATTAAAATTTCTGCTGGTCTTTCGATAAATTAAATTTCCAAACTTATCGCCCTTCCAAGCTTTCACAAATGCAAATTCGCCTTTGATGCCTGTTTCTAAAACAAACTCTTTCCCATCAAACTTTCTAATATCTTTACCTTCGGCGACCTTGGTGCCGACTCCTGTAGGAGTGTAAAAACCAGCGATGCCGGCTCCACCAGCTCGGATTCTTTCGGCCAAAGTTCCCTGGGGACAAAATTCCACTTCCAGTTCTTTGTTTAAGTATTGTTTTTCAAATAAAGCATTTTCACCCACATAGCTTGAAATCATTTTTTTGATTTGTCGGGTTTGCAACAGTAAGCCCAGTCCCCAGTCGTCAACACCTGCATTGTTTGAAACGCAGGTTAATCCCTTGGCCTTAGATTCTTTCAAAGCCTGGATCAAATTTTCTGGAATTCCACAAAGTCCAAACCCACCCAAGACAATTGTTACGTTATCTTTGATATCAAATAGGGCCTCTGTAGCGTTTGAAAATACTTTTTTCATAAAACTCTTTTCTGATCTTTAGGGTCTTTCCACAATAACAGCAACAGCTTCTCCGCCACCTATGCAGAGTGAAGCCATTCCGTATTTTTTATTTTTAGCTTCCAGAGCATACAAAAGCGTCGTTAAAATTCTGGCTCCACTGGCGCCAATTGGATGACCTATGGCAACAGCTCCACCATTGATGTTTACACGTGCTGGATCAATTTTTAGATCTCTAATTGCTGCCATAGTGACATTGGCAAACGCCTCATTAATTTCCCATAAATCAATTTGATCAACAGTTAGATTTGCTTTTTTTAAAGCTTCTTTCATGGCACCCACAGGAGCTGTTGTGAACCATTTTGGATCTTGAGCAAATGTTGCCTGAGCTTTAATTTTCGCTAAAACTTTTGATCCCCTTTGTTTTGCCAAAGCTTCTGTTGTGACGACTAGCGCAGCAGCTCCGTCATTTATTTTTGAGGCATTGGCTGCAGTGATAGTTCCTTCTTTTTCAAAAGCGGGTCGTAGTCCTGGGATTTTATCAAATTTAGCGTTACCGGGTTCTTCATCGTTTTCGATTCTAATTGTGCCCTTTCGGTCTTGAATTTCCACAGCTGCAATTTCATTTTTAAAAGCACCGCTCTGAATGGCATTTTGGGCTTTTTTATAGGAGTCGATCGCAAAGGCGTCTTGTTCTTCGCGTGTAAATTTATATTCGCGCACACAAAGTTCAGCAGCATTTCCCATGTGAAAATTATTGTAAGGATCCCACAAGCCGTCTTTTACCATGCTGTCAGAAATTGTTTGTGGACCCATGCGGTAGCCAACTCTGGAGTTTTCCATCAGGTGAGGCGCAAGAGACATATTTTCTTGACCACCAGCAATTACAAATTGGCTGTGTCCCAGATTTACAGAGTCAGCCGCCAACATCACGGCCTTAAGGCCGCTTCCGCAAACTTTATTAATTGTCATGCAACGAACTGAATTTGCAATACCTGCATACAATGCAGATTGTCTGGCGGGGGCTTGTCCCACACCTGCGGTTAAAACTTCACCCATAATAACTTCGTCAATTTCTTCGGCTTTTAGCTGAGCCCTTTTTAAAGATTCCTTGATTGCAATCGCTCCCAATTTTGGAGCGGCTAATCCAGAAAGACTGCCTTGAAAACTGCCGACAGGCGTGCGGCTGGCTGCGATAATTACTGCATGGTTCATAAAATCCTTTCGATAAAAGTTCTTTGACAGAAAGTCAGATTAAAAGCAGAGTCAATGTATGAGTTTTCAAAAATATTTTTTAGCTTTTTCTGTTGCTGCGATTTGTCTAGTGTTGAGCTTATTGCTGTCGTTGCTGCCTTCTGCAGCATTGGCTCAAAAGATTTTGACAGGGCAAGAAACTATGTTCGTGAATTTGCAAAATGCCAAAATAAACTTTATCCCCTCGGCTTCCAAAGAATTAAAATGGCGGATTTTGGAGGGAACTTCAGATTCTGTGCAGGTTTCAATTAAGGACACTGCTATTATCGTCAGTGATCGGTATTTTTCAAAGCCTGTCAGTTTAGAATTTGAAATTCCCAGTTTGACCCTTGAAGTTCACCTGAAGGAAGGCTCAATCAATGTTAAAAATTGGAAACATCCAATTTTAATTGAAGCCACAAAGGCTAAGGTAAATTTAAAGGCCCTGAAGTCCACAGCAAAAGTGATTTTGCTTAATGGTGAATTAGTGGCTGATGAAAATGTCGGCAGTATTGAGGCCGATTCTTTTGCAGCCATGGTTAAAATCACCAAGCAAACAGGTGAGCTGATTGTTTCTAATTTTGTAGGTGACACTAGCATTGAAAAATCTCAGGGATCAATGCAGGTTTCTACGACCAAGGGAAAATCAAACATCAAAGATTCATCGGGGACTTTAAAATTTGATGTTAAGAAGGGGATTTTATCAACGAATTCCTTTAAAGGCCGAATGGAAGGTCAAATTCTAGATGGATCAGTATCCCTGAATCCTTCAGAGGAAGCTGATATAAATGTCCGCTCTCAAAAAGGCCGACTTACAGTGGTTTTGCCTAAAGACAGCTCTGCTTATTTAAGTCTGTCCACCGAGGACGGCGAATTGTATTTGCCCGGCAACTTAAAAGCCTATCGTGATGGCTCAAACAAAGTTTATAAGGGTCACGCCCGTGGCGGTGGAGTGAAGGGACAAGTTGTTGCAAGGTCTTCGGAAGGCACAATTGTTGTAAAATAATTTGACTTGTTTGTCTGAATCGTTCATCCAATCTCTATGGCAAAAACAAAAACACCTAAGAAGACAGTCAGTAATAAATCAGATAATAAAAATGCAGCAAAGCAGCAAAAAGACTCGGCAAAATCAGAGTTAAGCGCTGCAGCAAAAAAGAAGCAAAGCCCCATACCTTCCAAGGTTAAAGGCGGCAAAAAAAGCAAAGAAAAGCCCGCTTCGGATGAAGTTATTTTAGAATCTGATGAAGATTTTGGTGCCGAGGAAATTCCTGATCTGTCTGAGTTTGATGAAACTGTAGAGGTCACCGAGGACGCCTCCATTGAAGTTCTGGAGTCTGAATCCGTTGTGGCTAAAGAAAGCGGTCCTGAGGAAGTGATTCTGACCGACGCTGAAGGTCGCAGGTATTGCCGGGTCAGGGATTGCGATCAAATAGGTGTGGTTGAAGGTTACTGCAGATTTCATTACCTGGCTCTTTGGAAGAAAATCCAGGTCAGACGTAAAATTTTGGCTGATGGTAAGCTTGAGCGTTATGTTGAAGAACTCACATCACGTTATCCAGATAAGTTCTTAGAAATGATCAGGAAAGATCTGAGAAACGAAAAAGATTTCTTGGCAGCTATTCAAGAGCTTGAAATTGATGAAGCAGCTCTGGACAATGAATTTGAAGACGAGACTCAAAGCTTTATTGATGAAGTAAGGGGTATGACCTCTGAATCTTCAATCAGTGAAGAAGAAGAATTTTAAGACCATTGTCGTATTTAGACCCATTGGTATCAAGCCGATGGGCTCTGTATCATGATGCTTTATATTGTCAGTCTCCTATCAACAGTGTTTTTCGTTTTTAGCTGTAATCAGTTTTTTAGAGCCTGCATAGCAAATCCTGTTTTTGCCTTCAGCAGTCCTTATAAAAAATCAGCTTTAAAATTGGAACGGGTTTATAAAGCGTCAGCCTATTTAATATTGAGTCTGACATCTTTCGCTATTGTCATATCTTCTTTTGTCGAGTTATTTGTGTGGAGTGGAATTTAACACAGTCAACCCTGAAAATTTAAAAACACTGAGTAGTTATAATTATCATACCGACTCGGAGATTTACGAAATCATTCTAAAAGCTCAACAGAATTTTGAACAATTAAAATCCATTGATGAAACTGGCAGAATAAAAATTCTGCAATCCATTGCAGCAGCTTTGCAAACAGACAGAAGTGTTTTGGCCACTTTGATTTCAGTCGAAATGGGAAAGCCCATCAAAGATTCATTGGCAGAAATAGATAAATCGATATTTTCACTGCAATACGCGTCTCAAAATTTTACTGGTATGATGAATTCTGAAACTCCAGGGGCGCATTATAAACAGACAGTTTTGATCAAACAGCCCCTAGGAGTGATACTGGCGGTGATGCCTTGGAATTACCCGCTTTGGCAGGTGATCAGAGTAGCTGTGGTCAGCGTGCTAAACGGGAATAGTTTGATCATTAAACATTCAGATATCACAGCTGGCAGCGCAGAAAAAATAGTCAGTATTTTAAACTCAACGGTGCCAGTGGCGGAAAATCTGAGAATTCCCCATTCCAAAATAGAAATGGTTGTTAAAAATAAAACCATTCGTGCTGTGACCTTTACGGGCAGTCAGTCTGGGGGGTCGGTCATTGCTTCATTGGCTGGTAAGTATTTAAAAAAGTCAGTCCTAGAGCTTGGCGGTAATGATTGCTACGTGATTTTTAAAGATGCCGATCTTGAAAAATCAGCACAGATTTGTGCCATGGCGAAAATGGTTAATAATGGACAAGCCTGCATATCTGCCAAAAGATTTCTGATAGAAAGCTCAATCAAAGCTGAATTTTTAGATTTGTTTTTTACAGAATTGCAGAAGCTAAAACTAGGTCTGGCTCAAAATCCCAGCACTGATAGAGGGGCATTGGCGCATCAGCGCTTTGTTGTGCAATTAAAAAAACAAGTCTCTGAGCATTTAAGCACTGGCGGGAAATTGGTATTTTCAGAAAAACTGCCACCTGAATTTTCTGAAACCAGTTACCATCCCATTCAGATTGTTGAAACCAATGTCGATCATCCCCATTTTAAAAACCAAGAATATTTTGGACCCGTAGGAATGGTGGCTGAATTTACAGACTCAGATCAGGTGGTAAAAGCCATCAATGATTCCGAATACGGACTGGGCGCTGCTTTGTTTGCGAAAAACCTTAATCTTGCGAACGAAATCGCCACAGGGCTGCAAGTGGGTATGGTGGCAGTGAATGCCATGATAAAGTCTGACATCAGAGTTCCCTTTGGCGGGGTCAGGGGATCAGGTTACGGCAAGGAGCTAGGAAAGCCTGGGTTTTATGAGTTTATAAATCATCAATTTGTTGGGTTTGATTGAAATTTAAAATCAAACAGTAAATTGATCTTGGATAGGTCCACCTGAGGTTCAGTTTTTAAAATAGCAAACTGACCGGCTTCCTCAAACATCGGGTTCTGGGCCGTGATAAAGCTTTTTTTGTTCACATAATCTTGTTTTTCAAAAAACTCATTCACGTCTTTTGGGTCATCGATGCCACTAAAGGAAATAAAGTTTTTGATAAAGGCAAAGGCGTCTTCCTTGGGCTCCAAATGGTCTTTCAATGCCTGTGACAGATTCTCAGCGAAGGTCAGAATCTTTGGATGAGTCTCCAGATTTGAATCCAGTAAAATCTGATCTAAAGCATTTAATAAAACTTTGCGCTCATCAGTGGTGGCACCCAAGGTATGAATTTTAAAACTGAGTCTGTATAAAAAATCTTGTATCAATCTGGATTCCTCGGCCTTTAATGATTTGCTATCCTGGTAAAAGCTAATCAGTTCTTTGACTTTTGACTGAATGGGATTGGTGCTGGCATTAGTGACCAGCGAAAATACCATTAAAACACTGGCACATGCAGTCCCCAGAAAAACCTTAAGGGACATAGACCTGGGGATTTTGACAAAACCATTGTGTAAAAGCAGATTTAAAAAGCCCATATTGGTTATTGTACAGGGGGTAAATCAAACCGCCAGTGTCAGGATTTTGTACAGTAAAATTCACTCTATTTAAAAAACTCAAACCCTCAAAGGTTACCAGAGTTGATTTCAATTGAATTCGTGCTAATTAAAGCCCCATGCAAAACAAAGCTGTGTCTGAAAATACGAGTACAAATCAAACAGACAAACCATTTAAAAAATCAACTTGGGTTAATCTGAATCATCGGTTTAGTCAGCAACTAAGGCATCTCAATGTATTGGATAAAAAAATCATCATAGCGGTGTCTGGCGGAGTGGATTCTGTGGTGCTTGTTGATTTGTTTTTTAAAGCCATCGCCAGAACTCAAAGGCAGAATCTAGTTGTTGCCTATGTTCATCATGGCGGTGATATTGAATACCGAAATCAGGCTCAGAGTTTTTGCAAAGAGTTGGCAAAATCCTATAATTTGCAATTTTATGCGCTGGGACCCAGTGAGCAGTCGCTGATAGCTGAAAACCAGTTAAGAATCTTTCGTTACCAAGAGCTATTAAAGCTTAAAGAACGCTTGAAGTTTGACTTTGTATCTACCGCACATCACCAAGATGATCTGCTGGAAACCAGATTGATTCAGCTGATTCGGGGATCGGGTCTAAAGGGGCTCAGATCACTAAAACCTATTAATGACTGGAAGCTAAGGCCTGCTCTAGAGTTTTCAAAGAAATCTTTGCTGTCCTATGCAAAAAAATGCGAATTAAAATGGATGCAGGATCCCTCAAATCAACAAAATCATTTTTTGCGCAATTGGATCAGAAATTTTTGGTTGCCACAGTTGCAAATGGTCCGTCCTGGATCCACAGAAAGTCTTGCCAGATCATTGGAATTAATCTGTCAGTCGTCGGAACAAGATTTTTCCCAGATCAGCCCAATGACTGTGCAAAATTACTGGCTTCTGTCGGATTCGCAGCAGAAAACAGTCCTTGGTCAGATGATTTTTAATGCTGGTTATAAGAATTTTTCGCTAGGGCAGGTCAAAGAAATCCAAAAGCGACTGGACAATCCAAAAAAACTGCACAACTTCGTACTGGGTCCCATGATCTGGTCAATTAACGCAGGGCTTATCCTTGTCCAAATAGATCCAAAACATAGGACCTAAATTTTTGCAATCACTGAGCTTTGTTGTGGCATCGCTGAGAATTGTGATAAGCTATTCTTAATCAGAAAGTGAAAACTTTCTCTGACCGTTTGGAGGCCTATGAAGTCAGCTCAAAAAACCTTAGCCCTTTGGCTTTTTCTGGTAGTGATTGCCGTGTTTGTAATTCAAGCTTGGCAGAATAAAAGCCAAACTATGATTCAAGATTTTAACTATGCTAAATTTTCTGAAGCAGTAAAAAATAAAGAAATCGCTTCAGTGACTTTCAGAACTGACACCGAAGAAATTGTTGGCGAAATCAAAGCTGACTATGAACGCAAATACGCTGGTAAAAACTTTGTCATTCCTGGGAACACGACTGATGAGGGTTTTAAATTTCTGGTCGCCAATGGGATCACTCCTAATTACGAAAAGGGCGATTCCAACTCGTTTATGCAAGCGCTATTTTTTAATTGGCTGCCTGTGATTTTAGTCGTGGGAATGTTTATGTTATTGCTGCGACAGATCCAAGTCGGTGGTGGTAAAGCCATGTCCTTTGGAAAATCAAAAGCAAAACTTTTAAACGAAACCAAAAACCGTGTGACCTTCAAAGAAGTTGCCGGCGTCGATGAGGCCAAAGAAGAACTGCAAGAGATTGTGCAGTTTTTAAAAGATCCCAAAAAATTTACCAAGCTGGGTGGGCGAATCCCCAAAGGTGTTTTGTTAGTGGGTCCTCCGGGAACAGGTAAAACATTATTGGCCAGAGCTGTTGCTGGTGAAGCGGGAGTTCCGTTTTTTTCTATTTCAGGTTCAGATTTCGTTGAAATGTTCGTGGGCGTAGGCGCAAGCCGTGTCAGAGATTTGTTTGAACAGGGTAAAAAACAAGCTCCGTGCTTGATTTTTATCGACGAGATCGACGCTGTCGGAAGGCACAGAGGGGCTGGCATGGGCGGCGGGCATGATGAGAGGGAGCAAACTCTTAATCAGTTGCTGGTTGAAATGGATGGCTTTGAGAGCAATGACGGAGTTATTTTAATTGCAGCGACTAACCGTCCTGATGTGTTGGATCCGGCTTTATTAAGACCAGGCAGATTTGACAGAAGGGTTGTTGTTAATAAACCTGATGTGAATGGCCGAAAGCAAATTTTGGATGTGCACACTAAAAAGACTCCGCTGGGACCTGATGTGGACTTAGAAAAAATCGCCAGAGGGACTCCAGGGTTTTCTGGAGCTGATTTAGAAAATCTGGCCAACGAAGCTGCACTTATTGCCGCCCGCACAGATAAAAAATATTTAACTATGGACGATTTTGAACGAGCAAAAGACAAGGTTCTTATGGGCAGTGAACGCAAGTCCATGGTGATTTCAGATGAAGACAAAAGAGTCACAGCTTATCACGAAGCAGGTCACACACTGGTAGGTAAAAAATTAGTGGGCATTGATCCTATTCACAAAGTCACAATTATTCCCAGGGGAATGGCTTTGGGGGTAACTCAGACTCTTCCTGAAAAAGACAGTTTAAATTTATCTAAGACTAAAGCTAAAAACATGATTTCATTTTTGTTTGGTGGCAGAGCTGCCGAGGAAATCGTGTTTGGCGATATCACAACAGGTGCTGGCAATGACATCGAGCGGGCTACCGAGATTGCTCGTCGGATGGTTTGCGAATGGGGAATGAGCGAAAAGCTGGGCCCCCTGTCCTATGAAAAACGCGAAGGCCCTGTGTTTTTAGGACTGAATTATGGCAGCACCACTAAAGAATATTCGGATTCAAAGGCCGAAGAAATTGATGCTGAAGTTTTTAAAATTGTTGAGGAAGGCTTTAAAGTAGCAAAAAATATTTTAGTTGATAACAGAGACGCTTTGGAAAGACTGGCGGTGGCATTGCTGGAATACGAAACCATTGACGGCGTGGAAGTTGAAATGCTGGTGAATGGAGCCGCTGTTTCTGAAATCGCAAAGGTTAGAAGCAATAAAAATAATAACGGGAGTTCAGGGGGAACTCAGGCTGAAGTTTCAGAGGTTAAGAAATCTTCAACAGACCCCGTCGGAAATCCAGGACCAGTAACAGCTTAGTAAAAATAAAATGCAACAGGCGATGGACAACATAGTTTTTATTTTAACTCACTTGCGCTTTCAGGATTTACTGGATGTGCTGCTGGTTTGGTTAGTTGTTTATCGAATTCTAGTTTTAATCAGAAAAACCGGAACCATTCAAATGCTGTCTGGATTGGGAGTTCTGGCCGTTGCCTACATTCTGAGTATCTGGCTTGAGCTGTTTACCTTTAACTGGATATTAGAAAAATTCTTTTCAAATTTGTTTGTCATTGTGGTTGTGCTGTTTCAGGCAGAGATCAGGCGGGCGTTGGCTCAGATCGGTAGCAATCCCTTTTTCTCGGACGTTTCTGGTGTGCAAGAGGCCTATGTGATCGAAGAAATCTGTAAGGCCGCTTTTGCCATGGCTCAAAAGGGCATGGGTGCGCTGATAGTTATCGAAAGGGACATCCTGGTTGATTATCACATTGAGTTTGGGACCGAAGTGGATGCCAAGCTCAGTTCTGAAATGCTGTTATCTATATTTTTACCCAGCAGCCCCATCCATGATGGAGCCGTACTGGTAAGAGGTGGAAAAATCCATTCTGCAGGCAATTTTTTGCCGCTCAGTAAAAGCCCAGTGTTAGATAAAAACTTAGGAACCAGACACCGAGCTGCTATTGGTTTAACAGAAGAAACAGATTCCATTGTTATTATTGTCAGCGAGGAAAACAAATCCGTTGGATTGGTTCACGGTGGGCAATTGTCGGTAATGAATGATAGCGGTGATTTAAGAAGGGTTTTATACGATGAAACAAAAGCTTCTTGAAATTGCAGGTGAAAATTTAAGCTACAAATTGGTGGCGTTATTTATTGCACTGATTTTGTGGTTTACAATTTTGGGACGGCGAGATTTTATTTTGACCAGAAATCTTGAGGTTGAATTGGTCACAGCCCCAAATCAAACCATCATCAGCCAGTCCGCAGATCATGTGAAAGTTAAATTTTCTGGCCCTCGAACGGCACTTAAAAAATTTCTAGAATCCGGAGCTGTGCAATTGGTTTCATTAGACGTAACCAAAAAGGCAGATGGTAAATTAACCTTGGATGTGCCTCTGCAAAAAATTGATGTTCCCTTTGGAGTGAAAGTGATCTCTGTAAAACCCAATCAAATAAACGCAGAATTGCAGACGAAAGAATAGCATGGGAAAACTGTTTGGCACAGACGGAATCAGAGGAACGGCAAACCAACTGCCAATGACACCTGATTTGGTGTTGAAGGTTGGACAAGCCATTGGATTTTGGCTTAATCAGCAGCGAGCCAAAAACCCCAGTCTTCCTAAAAAAGTAGTTATCGGTAAAGACACCAGGCTTTCGGGTTACATGATTGAGCAAGCTCTAGCATCAGGTTTAAATTCAATGGGTGTGCATGTGCAATTGGTGGGTCCACTACCAACACCAGGGATTGGTTTTTTGGCCCGAAATATGAGAGCCAGTTGCGGGATTGTGATTTCAGCCAGTCACAATCCCTATCAAGACAATGGGATTAAAATATTCGGTCCAGATGGCTACAAAATTGATGATTCAGTTGAAAAACAAATCGAAGATTTAGTCACAAAGTCTTTGAATCTTTCAGGATCTAATTCAATTGGTCGCAGCAAGCGAATCGACGATGCCCAAGGTCGCTACATCGTGTTTGCTAAAAACACATTTCCGCTGGAATACACTCTGGATGGAATCAGAATTGTATTAGACACAGCCAACGGAGCTGCCTACAAGGTTGCTCCTGCAATTTTTGAAGAGCTCGGCGCAGAAGTCATTCATATCGGTAACACGCCCAATGGTACAAATATCAATGACAAGGTTGGCGCTCTTTATCCAGAAAAATTAGCCGCTGCTGTAGTTCAATACAGAGCTGATGTGGGAATCAGTCTGGATGGTGATGCAGACCGAGTGATTATGGCCGATGAAAAAGGCAATTTAATGAACGGGGATCACATTTTGGGAGTCTGCGCTTTACACATGAAGAAAAAGGGCACACTGAAAAACAACACCTTGGTTGTAACCCAGATGAGTAATTTTGGTCTGGAAAAAAAGCTCAGTGAAAATGGAATCAAAGTTGTTAAAACAAATGTGGGTGACAAATACGTCGTGGAAGAAATGCGACAAAACGGACACAATCTGGGCGGCGAACAATCTGGTCACATTATATTTTTGGATCACACAACAACAGGTGATGGATGTGTGGCAGCTCTTAACGTTTTAGCGGTTATGATTCAAGAGGGCAAAAAGCTGAGCGAACTGAATCACCTAATCGAAGACGTTCCGCAAATTTTGATTAATTGCCGAGTAAAAAAACGCAAAGAGCTTAGCGCCGTTGCTGGATACGACGATCTGATAAGAAAATACACCCAAGAGCTTAAATCCGAAGGTCGAATCTTTGTCAGATACTCTGGTACTGAGCCTCTGATCAGGATACTTGTTGAAGGTCCTGACAAAAACCAAATTGCCACTTATGCCAAAAGCATCGCCGAGCTCCTAGAAAAAGACCAAGCTTAACAGGCTTCGAGATCTAGATTTTTAAAATCTTTTGTATTTTCTATTTTTGATTCTTTAAAAGCCAATTTTCTATTAATGAATTGCAAATATGAGATTTTAGAAACAAATCTTTTTACCTAAACAGGGGCTCTGCGGGTCATGGGGGACCGTTGAGAGAATAAATTTTAAATTCTGAGGACGGCGCAAAATTACCATTTAAAACAAAATTTCAAAATTAAGTCTTTTTATAAATTTATTCGATCAACAGCAGGTGAAGCAGGATGCTGTACCCTGTTTAGGTAAAAAGATTTGTTTCTAAAATCTCATATTTGCAGTTTATTAAATTCCTTAGATTAAAGAATCAAAAATAGAAAATACAAAAGATTTTAAAAATCTAGATCTCGAAATTAGTGAAGCTTGTTTTTGTTTTTAGGAGGTTGGTTGGGGTCGTCGTCTGGTTCTTCTTTGACCAGATCGTCAGTGGCAGCGACACCTAAAATCTTGTCGGCCTCTGCTTCCAGTTCGGTATTGACCGTGGTGTATTTAAAAAAGATTTTTGATTTATTTTCAGAAAATTCGGTCCAAACCAGGGGGAATTCGATCTCCTGATCCTCGGGGAGCGACAGTAGCTCGTCCATCAAGGTGGCCGCGACGTCGATGCAGTCATTGATTTTTTGATCGGCATCTAAATCTTTGTAACTGTACTGTGCAGAAACCTCAAAATTTTGCTGAGCCAGTTTGCCTTTTTGAAGCACGCCAACGCGCAGCAAAACTTCCTCTGGATAGATTCTGCCCTCGACGATCAATTTACCGCCTTTAAGCTTTGATTTAAAATGAGTTTCAAAAATATCAAAAACTTGAGTGGCAAATTCCTTAGGAAAGGCCGTCCATTTTTTTGAAGTTTGTAATCGTGGTTGCATAAATTATTAAGCTTTCCTATAACTCATTAGGCCATTAACCACAAGCGAGGATTTTTGCAAAATCTTGGTCAGCAAAATGACATTTCGATCCCTGCTGGATTTAAACCAGGCTTGGATACGCAAACTAAAAACGTTTATATATCGACCTATGGTTGTCAGATGAACGTTAGCGATACCGATCGCATGTATTCATTGCTGGAAATGGCCAATTACCAACAGGTTGATAGCGTTCAGTCAGCCGATTTGATCATTATCAATGCCTGCAGTGTGCGCGAAAAACCTGTGCAAAAGGTTTATTCGGAAGCCGGCCGATATAAAAAATTGAAACAGAAAAATCCGCATTTAAAAATCGGCGTGGGCGGTTGCGTTGGCAATCAAGAAAAAGGGGCCTTGATAAAAAATCAGCCCCTAATAGATTTTGTGTTTGGCACGGACAACATCGATGAGCTTCCCAGTATTTTAGCTAATCTGGATGATCTAAACAAACCTGTAAACACTCAGTTTAGGCACCGCGAACCCTATCACATAGAAACTTTAATTAAAAACCCAGGTGTGGCGACTTTTGTTAACATCACCAAGGGCTGTGATAATTTTTGTACTTTCTGTGTCGTCCCGTTCACTCGTGGGCGATTAAAAAGCAGACCGCTCGAGCACATCGTAGAAGACGTTAAAAAATTGGTCAGCCGTGGTGTGAAAGAGGTCACATTGCTGGGACAGAATGTGAATTCCTATGAATCCACTGATGGCAGTGATTTTGCCGATTTATTAAAAGCTGTTTCACAAAAAACAGATATCGAGCGAGTTCGCTATACCACCAGTCACCCCAAAGATTTTAATCAAAAACTGGTTGAGGTCATTGAGTCTGAGAAAGAAAAAGTTTGCGAATACATACACCTGCCGTTTCAAAGCGGGAGCGATCCTATTTTAGCCCAAATGAACAGGGGTTACACACATCAGGAATATTTGGATAAAATTGCTATGATCAAAAAAGCTATTCCCAATGTGGTTTTATCCACTGATATCATTGTCGGATTTCCTGGCGAAACCGAAGAGGATTTTCAGCAAACACTTAAGCTATTGACTGAAGTCGGCTACGAAACGGTTTACGCATTTAAATATTCACCAAGGCCCTTTACAAAAGCTGAAAAGTTTGAAAACCAAATCGATGAGGCAACCAAAGACGACCGATTGGCCAGATTGTTTGCCCATCAAGACAATATTGCATTTAAGTTAGCTGAAAAATACGACGGACAGGTTTTGGATGTGCTGTTTGAGAAATACAATGCTGATGTTAAAAAGCTGGTTGGAAGATCCAGACAGAACAAATTAGTTTCTGTGTTAATGGATTCGCCCGAACGGGCTGAAAAACTGGTGGGACAAACTTTGAAGGTTAAAATCCTGAAGGCCTTTCCATCAAATATGCGTGGGGAGCTGATAAATTGAAATCACCCC
>JBIKLL010000050.1:0-19754 GCA_044359815.1 Pseudobdellovibrionaceae bacterium | reverse complement strand
AAAGCTTAGAGGTGAAATTAATCCCTCGGATAAAGTCGCACTGTTAACAATTGATGACAGAACTATCGAAGAAATCGGTCGCTGGCCCTGGTCCCGAGAAAAAATGTCATTTGTTGTTGAGGAGATGATGAAATACGGGGCCAAAGCAATTGGTTTTGATATTGTATTTTCTGAACCACAAATTGATTTAACCGCTCAAACATTAACCCGAATCGAAGAAGATTATGGGAATTTACCTGCCCCTCTGAAGCAAGCCTTTGAAAAAGAAAAATCCAAAGGTCAGCCAGATCAGATTCTTGCTAAAACATTTGAAACCTTTTCTGACCGAAATATCCTAGGCGTATTCAACGAAGCAAAATACAAAACCATTGCCCCCTATCAAGACTACTGTCGAAATGAAGTTTTCAGAAGGTCAAATGCTGATAAGTTTGTAAAGCTGAACCCAACTTTTGTTGTGGATGACGTCGCTGATCCTTTTGTTGAAGTCGAGTTCGATCAAATCTTTTCACAAATCTTTCCTGTTTTAGAAAAAATAAATACAGAAGGAATTTTAAAAGAGGTTTTTCAAAAACCTTCCGTGGAAGCGCTTTCGGATCGAGAAAAAGCCCAGTTAAAGTTCGTTGTTGAATCAAAAAACATAGAATATTGTGACATCTGGCTTACTGACAACGATCAGTATTACGAACCTCTTAAAGAGTCCTATCTTAAGATTTTTGAAAAAACCCAGGACCTAGCCAATGTTTCCCCTGAAGATCGTGTCGAAACATTCAAATCTATGGTTAAATCAATTCCGATCTCACAGTACCCCAGATGGACCATCAACACCGATGAAATTCAGATCCCAGCAACTTACACAGCCAGTTTTAACGCCGAACAAGACTCGGATGGTTCTATCCGCAGAGCCTCAATGTTTTTCAGAACAGGAAATCGAATTGGGTTGTCTTACATTCCATCTCTGGCCTTACAAACCTATTTGGTGGCCACAGGTTATCGTGCCGATGTTGAGGTCAACATTGATCCAAAAAATCCAAATCAAAAAAAGCTGACAAGCTTTGTAATCAAAGACCCTTCGAAAGACCCCGAAGAAATCATCGGCGACATCCCCGTCGATGATCAGGGACGTTTAAAAATCAATTATGCTGGCGGAACAAATATGTATCCCTATTTGCCAGCAAAAGAACTGTTTAACGGCAAAGAAACCATGACCATAGAGCAAAAATCCTACAACGATTCCACTGGCCGATGGGAATACGCGAGTCACGAGGTTAAAAAAGCTGAATTTATAAAAGACAAAGCATTTATAATAGGCGCCACCGCCATTGGCGTTTACGACTTACGAGTCACACCCTATGAAAAAAACTTCCCTGGGCCTGAAACCCATTTAACCGCTCTTGGAAATTTATTTGATCGAAATTTTTTGCGTGAGCACCCTAACGAAGAATTTTTTATGGCTTGGGCCTTACTTATTTTTGGCGTTATTTTATCCATCACTGTTTCGTTCACAACCGCGATTCCAGGGTTTTTAGTTTCCTTTGGATCCATTGGTGGAATTGCTTTGCTGGATCAATACCTTTTATCAAAAGGTATGTTTGCTACAATGACCCTACCCGCTGGATTAGGACTATCTTTGTATGTGTTTTTGTTTTTCTATAAATACCTCACTGAAGAACGCAAGAAAAAACATCTCAGAAGCACTTTCTCTAAATACGTTTCGCCCGCCGTCGTTGATGAAATCCTGAAAGACCCAGAAAATATCGAGCTGGGTGGTAAAAAAATGCGAATGTCCATATTCTTTTCAGACGTTAGGGGCTTTACGACGATCTCTGAAAAACTGGAACCAACAGTGTTGTCGGATGTTTTAAATTTATATCTGACACCGATGACTAATATCGTTTTTGCTAACAAAGGCACATTGGATAAATATATTGGTGATGCAGTGATGGCGTTCTTTGGAGCTCCAATCCCTTTTGATGATCACGCAACCCATGCCTGCCGATGTGCTTTGCAAAGCATCACTAAACTTAAAGAAATCCAGGCAGAATTTAAAGCTAAAAATCTGCCAAACATCGACATAGGGATCGGCATCAATTCAGCCGAGGTCAGCGTTGGTAACATGGGATCAGACATTGTCAGAAGCTACACCGTCATGGGTGACGGCGTGAATCTGGCAGCACGCCTGGAAGGCATTACCAAAGAATACGGAGTTCGCATTGTGATCTCTGAATTCACTTATGGTGAAGTCAAAGACAAATTTACAGTCCGCGAATTAGATTGGGTGAAGGTTAAAGGTAAAAACCTACCTGTCAGAATTTTTGAGCTGATTTCAGAGGGAAAACCCGAGGAAAAAACTCATAATATGCTTAACGAATTTCAAAATGGGTTTGAATTATTTCATCAAAAGAAATTTGACATGGCCTTAACGCAATTTAAAAAATGCTTAGAGCTTGTTCCAGCCGATCCGCCGTCAGAACTTTACGTTGAACGCTGCGAAGACTATTTAAAGGAGCCACCTCCTGAAAACTGGGATGGAGTGGTTACGATGAAAACAAAATAATGAAGTTTTTGATTTTAGCCCTTTTATTCAGCCCAAATCTTTTTGCAGCCACCACTTCACTGCAAGGTGTTTTGATCAAAGCAGACTCCATGTCCAGGGACACTGAAAAAGGCACGGTCGAGCTTGAGGGCAACATTCAAATCTCATTTCGCAATCAGGTTTTAAGTGCCAAAAAGGCAGTTTTAAATCTGCGTGCAAAAACCATTGATGCCACGGGGATGGTTACAATCATAACACCAGATGCAACAATTGGCGGTGATCGCATCATCAGCGATTACGAAACAGACTCTGCCATGATCATTGGTGGCTATGTCCAAAGCGGCACGGTTTTTTTTGAAGGCTCCAGTATCCAAAGAATCGGCACCAAAGAATATTTTGCACAAGATGCCAAATACACTACCTGCACAACTTGCCCTGAAGCTTGGAGTTTTTCGGGCTCACACATCAGAGCCGAACTGGGTGGATATGCTTATATTAAAAACTCAGTGCTTTACGTGGGCTCTGTCCCCAGCCTTTGGCTACCCTATTTAATAGTTCCCCTTAAGAGCGACAGGCAAACAGGTTTGCTAACTCCTGAAATCGAAAAATCTGAATCTGGCGGTTTGATTTTGTCAGAGAGTTTCTTTTGGGCTATTTCCCGCAGCCAAGATGCGACTTTTACATTTAAAAACTACGAGCTTCGGGGGAAAAAGGGACTGTTTAATTATCGGTATATGGCTGGCCCCCACAGTTTTGGCGAGTTTGATACGGCCTATATTTCTGATAATTTATTTTCAGATTCAGAACGGCTAAATACCTACCGCCCTTTAGACAAAAAAGGCGAAACCGTCAGCCGTTGGTTTCTTAAATACCAACATTACTACGAATTGCCAGAGGGCTTTGTTCATCGCGCTGAGGTCAATGATGCCAGCGATCTGCAATACCCAACAGACTTTCCATTGGAAACAAAAAACTCTACCGACCCTGCCATGCAAACTTCATCCAGCTTATCAAAAAATTGGCATGATTATCACTTATCCATTGATCTGATTTATTTTAAAAACTTGCTGCAAGCTGATCCCATTTCTTCAAACGAAAATGCTGTGCACAGATTGCCAGAAATCACATTTTCAAAATCCCCAACCCACATTACTAATACCAGTTTTTTGTATTCATTTGAAATGAATTACGTCAATTTCACTAGGCAAAATTTTGCTTTTGATGACTTAAGACAGATTAATAATCAAAGAGTCATTAATGCCTATGATATACGAAACCCTTCTGACAATACAGTCTGCACAGACCTGGGATCCAATTGGGAAAACGATCCATTTTGCAAACCTGTTCATGACGGAGTCTTTAATCCAGCAATAGATTTAATCAGAACGGGGCAAAGATATATTTTTAAACCCACAATTTCCAGGCCAATTAAATATGATTTTGTCGATATTTTGCCGCAATTTACTTACACAGAAACTATGTATCAATTTGGTGTCCGAAACGAAAACACCACTGACTCACAGTTTGAGCCTTTTATTTCCAGAAGATTTTTTAGGGCAGATCTGTCGCTCAGATCCAGTGTGTACAGAGTGTTTGGGGATTTGTCGCAAACAAAATCCGAAAGGATAAAATACGAAATCCAGCCCGAGATCACTTATACTCGAGTTCCCTGGGTGCAACAGCCGGAACACCCTTTTTTCGGCAACCAAGTCAATGGACCTAACTTTTACACCGAGGCCACTTTAAACAATGCCGATTTAAATAGTAACAACGGGGTACAGTTTGATTACGAGGACAGATTGTTTAACAACAACCTCGTGGTGTTTTCTTTTACAAATAAGCTAATTCGAAAACTCTGGTCAGGAAACAATCCCGAATACAAACAGTTTTTAAATTGGAAGATTTCACAACTGTACAACCAATATGAGGCCGATAAAACTCCTGATACCTCACCTTGGTCAGAGTTGATTTCAGAACTGTCTGCAAGCTTTGAAAATTTTGATATCGGTCAAAAAACCACCTACTATCATCGCGATCGAGTCAGCGACTTGGATAGCTCACTGCGAATTAAATCGGGCAACGGAGAATTTATTTCTTTGGGGCATTCTTTAAAGTACAGCTTTGATCGGGTTCAGAATGTTTCATCCTTTGAAGAATTCTATAACGTCAGCCTTAAAAAAGATCTGCGGGTTTTTGATTTATTAGGGAAGCTTTCCTATCGTGTGAAACCATCGCCTGGTCAGGATTATTTGTACGCCTGGGGATACGGTGCGCAGTTCAAGCTACCAGGTGATTGTTGGTATATTAATATATTTCACATCAAACCCCCGTCGACTGATCTGACCAAGGACAACACAAGCATCAAGGCCAATTTTGGCTTTATGTGGGACGGCTCCAGCAAAAAGCCTCTCGAAGAATCCATCCTGGGAACTTTTTGGTAACGAAATCTATCTGTCCCAGCGTCCTGCTGCAGAATTTGTATTTAAAAAATTCAAGTATATGACTTTATTTAAAAGGGTTCTTCGCGGAGCCAAATATAAACGACTAAAAATTAACGACGATGGTGTTTAGGCTGGCGCCGTCCAGTTGTTTCAGATGATCAAATACGGGCATTAAAAAAACAGATGGGTTTGAGTGCGACTGGTAGGTTCTAGATTTATTTATCGAATAAA
This sequence comes from Pseudobdellovibrionaceae bacterium, assembly GCA_044359815.1. Taxonomy (GTDB): domain Bacteria; phylum Bdellovibrionota; class Bdellovibrionia; order Bdellovibrionales; family Bdellovibrionaceae; genus JBIKLL01. The sequence continues at coordinate 14,549 of JBIKLL010000050.1, read as the reverse complement.
GCCCCATGCCGATTCCAAAATACAACCCCAGCGATGCACCCTTTGCGATGTTGGCGGTTTTTCCCTCGGGATTATCCGAAAAGGCTACAGTTCCAAATCCAATAGTTGCACCAATCAAGGTCCCATAGCCACAGCTCAACAAGAACTCTCGTAAATCGTCGGCCTTAGCCCCTGGAGGACTTAAAAAAATTAATACCAAAATAGCTGCTAAGAATTTTCTCACAGTTCTATTTTCCAAGAGCTTTAATTTAAAGGTCAATTAAAGAAAATCATCGATGTACTGAATCCGCCCATGCTGACTCACGATGGCAAGCAAAGCCTTAATTTCTGGAAATTTTGATTGTAAAAACACAAAGGCCCTCCTGAGTCTGACAATTTGTTTGTTCCCGATCAGGGGCCTTGAAAACAAATTCAAATCTGCTTTTTTAACCTCGACCATATAAAAGACCCCTGATTTTTCAAACAACAAATCCACTTCCGCAAAAGGAGTTTTGAATCTTTGTCCGACTAAATCAGCCCCTGAGTTTTTAAAATGCTTTACAACCAAATCTTCAGCCTTGGTTCCGCTGGCGGATCTGATCGCATTTTTTTTGATGTTTTCTGAATTCTTGTCAGGCTTTTTGCGCAGACGTTTGGAAATACTCTTTAACCCCAGCAAAGGTTTTTCGGTGGATCTCGGCCGGCCCGAATGACCGGATGGCGGCCTTGTGCGTGGGGCTCGGATATCCTTTGTTGCTGTCCAGTTGGTATTGGGGGTATTTTTCATGAAGCTTTTTAATATGCTCATCCCGTGCCACTTTCGCCACGATGGATGCCGCTCCAATCAAAGAACATCTCAAATCACCTTTGATCAAAGTTTCTTGTTTGATCTTTACATCGGGGATTTTAAAATTACCGTCGATTAACAAAACCCCAGCTTGGACTTTATATTTTTCTTGAAGCTTTAAATAAGCCCTCTTCATAGCCAGCAGACTGGCATGCAAGATATTTAGCTTTTCGATTTCTTGGGTGCTGGCCCAACCCAAAGCAAACTGATGGTTTTTTGCAATCAGCGTGTACAATTCTTGCCGCTCTTTTTCCGACAGCATTTTTGAATCTTTAAATTTTTCAGTGTGCGCGTCTGATAAAAAAATGACAGCTGCTGCTGTCACTGGGCCGGCCAAGCAGCCCCTTCCTACTTCATCCAGTCCAAGCACTGGGCCTGGACCGAAATCTCTCCAATTAACCTTTTGCAGGTTCGGAAGTTGCTTCTTCTTTTTTGTTTGCTTTAGCTGTAGGTGCTGCGTCTTCTGTATCAACTGTGTTGTCTCCTTCAGTTGCCAATTCAGAATCAATCTTAGCAGCTTTTCCTTCAAGTTCTCTTAAATAATACAGTTTTGCTCTGCGTACTTGACCGTGAGTCACAAGTTCTACTGATTCAACAGCTGGGCTGTTAAATGGAAAAGTTCTTTCAACACCAACACCTGCAGAAATTTTTCTGACGGTGAAGCTTTTCAAATTTCCAGAGCCTTGAATTTTTGTGCAAATTCCGCGGTAAACCTGAACACGTTCTTTTTCGCCTTCTTTTACTTTAACGAAAACTTTAACTGAATCCCCAGGTCTGAATGGAGAAATTTTTGGGTTTTGGGCCTTCATGGTCACACGTCGAACTAAATTAGTTTCTGTGCTTTGTTTTTTGACCACTTTTGCTTTTTTTAACGTCGATTTTGCGCCCTTTTTAGCCATTTACTGCTCCAATTTAAAAATTAAAGAAACTTAACTACCATGGGCCCAAAATACGGTCAAGATAGATACTTACTGCAGATCTGACCGAAAGATGCCGGTAGTCCCTAGGCGGAGCTCCCCTTATGCTCTCCAAAAGAGCATCCTGACCCTTCATAAATTCCTCAGTCAGTCCAAAACCAGTCCCAAAAATCAGTAATCCTGGCATAGATTTCAGATGATCCCTAAAATCACTGATTGTCCAACTCTCCAAGCCTTCAACGGGCCTTGCGTGGGTGACAACAGTTTTAAACTCGCCAACCCTATCGCCCCAGTCTTTTTTGACCAAATCCAAGGATTCAAAGGGCACGACATTTTCTAAAGCTGTCCTGCGAAATGGGTTAAATTTAGCCCCCTGACCCACTCGCCAATGATCTAAAATCCTGTCAACAAACATCAATTGTTCACGCATGGGATGGATGATGTAGTACTTTTCAACCCCGTAAACAGTGGCTGCCCTGGCAATGTCATGAATGTCAAAATTTGTAATATTCGTGGCAACGATCTTTTTTTCGCGGTCCAAAATAGGATGATGAACTAGGGCTATTGCTAATCTGGGGACTTTTGCTGAACCCGTCATTGAAACAAATCTTCTAGGCCTAGGGACTTACGTTCTTTTTCACTAAGGCTCAGATATCTTTCGTGCAAAAACGGAATTTCGTTTTCATCAATCAGGTCTGGGCGTTTTTTAAAGGTCACTAATTTTGCCATCAGTTTTTTGTAGGCTTGGATGTTCTTATGATTTCCCGAAGTTAAAATATCGGGAACTTCCATATTTAAACTTTCTTTGGGTCTGGTGTATTGAGGCTCTTCCAGCAATGAGTCGGAAAAACTGTCCAAACTGGCCGATTCCTTGTGACCCAGGACACCTTCAACCTTTCTGGCAACGGCATCAATAGCCACAATAGCCGCAGCCTCACCACCAGAAATAACGTAATCACCAATTGATAATTCCATATCGATGTATTCATTAATATAGCGCTGATCAACGCCGCCATACCTGCCACAAACAAAAACCAAGTGTTGGTGCTTAGAAAGCTCCATCGTCAAATTGTCTGATAACTTTTGACCCTGAGGACTTAAATAAACAAAAAATGGCTTTTGCTCATTGCTTGCCAAAACCTTTTGCGAAGCTTCGGCCAGGGGCTCGGCCTTCATGATCATTCCATCACCACCACCAAAAGGCCTATCATCAACGGTTTTATAGCTGTCTGTTGCAAAATCCCTGGGATTTACATAATCAAATTTTAAATAACCTTTTTTGGTAGCCTGATTGATCACACCCTTAGAAAAAAAGTTTTCTATTAGATCTGGAAATATGCTGATGATGGTGAATTTCATTTTTGTTGAACCTCAATTAAGCCGTCAGGAAGATCTAGATAAATTTGTCTGGACTTATAATCAATTTTTTTAACGAAAGCTTCGACAAAGGGGACGTAAAAACTGATTTTACCGTCAGAAACCTGTAAAAGATCCTGAGCATTATTTGTAGAAAATCCAACGATTTTGCCCAGTTCCTGATTGTTGGAATTTTCAAACACTAAGAAATCTAAAATCTCTGACAGCACAATGGTATCACCGGACTCTGTTTCAAAAAACTCTGGGTCCAATGCAAAGCTCTTTCCCTTGATGGCTTCTGCTTGATTGCGATCTGTGATGCCTTGAACTTTAACGATCAAACCATCTTTGTGGGGTTTAATATTTAAAATTTCGTATTTGGTGAATTCCTCACCTAAATAAAAATGCTCAACATCATCAATCCAAAAAAAGTCTTTTGAAAATATCAAAACAAAAAGCTCACCCCTGATGCCATGGGCGTCTTTGATTTTACCTATGATTTTTGGTTGATTACTCAACGATTTCTAAAACGCTTCTTTTGTTTAATTTTGTAGAAGCGGCGTTTAAAATGGTTCGCATTGATCGAGCCGTGCGCCCCTGCTTACCAATCACTTTACCTAAATCACTCTTAGCAACCTTAAGTTCAACAACTGTTGTTTGCTCTCCAACGACTTCATTGACTTCAACCTGTTCAGGTTCATCAACGAGAGCTTTAGCCATAAATTCAACTAGATCTTTAAGGTTTGAATGATCCATTTAACTATTTCCCCGCTTCAGCAAGCTTCATAATGTGGCGTACACGACCTGTTGGTTGCGCACCTTTTTTGATCCACTCTTGAGTTTTAGCAAGATCCAAAATAACCTTTTTTTCTTCTTTCGAAGGTGTTGGATTGTAAGTCCCGATAATTTCAATGTATTTGCTTGTTACGTATCTGCGAGAATCTGCCACCGTAATACGATATTTTGGGGCGTGCTTTGTACCAAATCTTGCCAGTCTAATTACTACCATCGCTATAACCTCTACTTTTTTGCAAATTCTTACCTACAACCATAATAAAACGCAAGCGCTAAAAAGGCATTCTCCCACCCCTTTTGCCCATTTTCATAAAACTCGACATCATTTTCTGGGATTGCTCAAATTGTTTTACCAATTTGTTGATATCTTGAACCTTGGTGCCACTACCTTTGGCAATCCGTTCACGACGTGAAGCGTTTAATATTCTTAAATCATTACGCTCTTTTAAGGTCATGGACCTGATAATGGCCTCAATTTTTTTAATTTCGTCATCAGGTGGGGCCATGTTTTTCATCTGCTTGGAAATATCGCCCATACCGGGGATAAATTTAAGCATGCTTTCAAAACCACCCATTTTTTTGAGCATCTGTATCTGTCCCAAAAAATCATCCAAGGTGAATTTATTTTTCATAACCTTATTCATGGATTCGCGGGCTTGCTTTTCATCCATTACTTCAGAGGCTTTTTCAACCAGGGTTAGCACATCACCCATGCCTAAAATTTTGGAGGCCAATCTGTCAGGGTGAAAGACCTCAAGGGCTGCGACTTTTTCACCCACACCTAAAAATTTAATCGGAATACCTAAAACTTCACGGATGCTCAGTGCGGCTCCACCACGGGCGTCACCATCAACCTTGGTTAATACCAAGCCTGTTAATGTAAGCCTTTGATGAAAGCCTTCTGCCACAGTGACTGACTGCTGTCCCAGCATGGCATCAGCCACCAGCAGGGTTTCCTGTGGTGGATGAAAGGCCTTCAGTTCAGATAATTCGTTCATCATCTGATCATCGATCTGGGTTCTGCCGGCGGTGTCTAAAATCAAAACTTCAACCAGATTTGTTTTTGCCCATTCAAGGCTGGCCTTAAAAATGTCTTTGGGCTTCATGGTGGCATCGCTGTTAAAAACAGGAATGTCGTTTTGTTTTGCCAGTGTTTGTAATTGTTCAATGGCTGCGGGTCTGTAGATATCGGCGGGCACTAAGCCTGGTTTTTTGCCAATTTTTTTGCGGATGTGCAGGGCTAATTTAGCTGCCGTAGTGGTTTTACCAACCCCTTGCAGTCCCACCAAAAAAATCACACTGGGGTTTTCGCGAACATTTAAATCAACGGCTTCGTTACCCAAGGTGCTTTTCAGCTCATCATGAACAATCTTTACGAACTGCTGTCCCGGGGAAACTCCATTTAAAACTTCAGCCCCAAGAGACTTCAGTTTAACCTGATCAATAAATTTTTTGACGACCTTAAAATTAACATCGGCCTCAAGCAGGCTCATCCTGATTTCTTTGACCGCGTCTTCAATATTGCTTTCGCTAATACTGCTAAGACCCCTGATTTTTTTAAGACTGCCCGTCAGTTTGTCTGACAATCCTTCAAACATTTTTTACCACCGATGATAACTGCCTTTTTTAAAGGCCACTAAAGCAATAGCATGTAACACAATCAGGGACACAATAGAAACCATTACTGCGGTGGTCAGATTAACGTCACTGGATCCTAAAATCCCATGCCTCATCCCATTAATAAAATAGAACAAGGGATTCAGTTCGCAAATAAACCTCCAGGTAGGACCTAGCTTTTCAGTGGATATAAACACACCGCCCAAATAAGTCAGTGGCAGCAGAATAAAAGTCGAAATAGCGCTCATCTGGTCAAAATTTTTGGCCCACATAGCGCTGGCAATACCCATATTGCCGAACACTAAACCCGCCATCACCATAAAAAACAAAAATACAAATGGGTTTTGTATCGGCAACAGCTCTTGAAACATTGAAAAATAAAAAGCTTCGCCCACGATCAAGGTTACCAATCCCACAACTGCGCCGCGAACGACAGCTCCAAAACTCATCGCCCACACAATTTCGGCATTGCTCAACGGAGTGGTTTTGATTTCTTCCATTTCACCAGTGAATTTTAAAATCACTATGGATGAACCTGAATTTTGATAGGCATTATTTAAAACACCCATCATCACTAGGCCAGGTAACAAAAACGCCAAATAATGAACACCCTCGTGCATTTGCACCGAGCTACCTAGACTGACTCCAAAAACCAACAGATACAGCGAAGCACTGACCAACGGAGTCAGCACTGTTTGCACCAAGACCTTCATAAACCGAGCAATTTCACGATTTAAAAATGTTAAAAACGGAATCATAGGCTCACCTGCTGTTCGTTATTCTTAAGCACGGCTTTGAAAGCATCTTCCAGATTGCCATCCAAGGTTCTGATATCCTTGATCGTTGTCAGGTCAATTTTTGTTTCGGTTAAAAATTCCCCAACCTGTTTTGACGATGGAATCTGAAATCTAAACTGATTTCCAGATTGTTTAATTAAAAAAGGACTTTTCAGTGTAGTGGCTTGATTAAACTCAATCTCGACCACTGTTTGGGTTAGCTGTTTAATAATTTCTTTGGTTTTACCCAGGTATTCAAGCTTTCCTAAATTGATGATGCCAATGCGATCACACATTTTTTCGGCTTCTTCCAGATAATGTGTCGTCAACAAAACAGAAACACCTTGGGATTTAAGTTCGCTAACAAAATCCCACAAACTGCTGCGAAGCTCGATATCCACCCCTGCCGTGGGCTCGTCCAACAAAAGCAATTTAGGTTTATGAACCAGGGCTTTGGCAATCATCATACGTCTTTTCATGCCGCCGGATAATTCTTTGACCATTTTTTTACGGTGCTCCCACAGACCCAGTCGCTTTAACAAAAATTCGATATGCTCAGTGTTGTTGCGAATTCCAAAATACCCAGAATGAAATTTTAAAATTTCTAGCAGGTTAAAAAATCCCTGATTAATTAATTCCTGAGGCACGACTCCTGTTTGAGATTTTGTAAATCTTGAATCAGTAGAAACACTTTTGCCAAAAACCAAAACCTGGCCGTCTGTCACTGCTTCAAGAGTGGATATTGAGGAAATAATCGTGGTCTTGCCAGCCCCGTTGGGTCCCAACAGTCCAAAAATTTCCCCAGGCTTTACATCAAAGGACACGCCTTTCACCGCAGGAACATTTTGTTTTGATTTTTTATTGAAATAGGTTTTTTTGAGATTTTTGATTTCTAAAGGTAGCATTATCTGGCCCTCGATATACTGGTTGCAAAATCAACATCTGGGTTTTCGCGCTTGGCCCAATTCAGATCCCATTCTTGGTTCAATAAAATCACCGGTTGATCAATCATGTCTTTGTAAATGGTAAAATCACCCTTTAAAGCGTCAAAGGCCTTGCTGTCTTTGCGCGGCCATCTGGCCACGGTGAATGGCAATCGATTCAGTCTGACCTCTAGACCGTATTCATCATTAAGTCTGTGGGACAGAACTTCAAACTGCAGTTCACCAACCACTCCGATGATGGGATCTTGCATGCCCACATGGGGATCAACAAACAATTGGATGGCACCTTCCTCGGACAAATGCACTAAGGCATCCAACATTTTTTTGCGTTTCATCGCATCGCCCACTGAAATTTTTGAAAACAATTCGGGAGCAAATTTTGGGATGTCCTCGAACCTAACATTGTTCCCAGTGGAAACACTGTCACCGATGGCAAAATTCCCCGTGTCAGCCACACCGACAATGTCACCAGCAAAGGCCTGATCAACCGTGGCCTTTTCATTAGCAATAAATTGGCTTGAATACGAAAGCCTGAGCTCACGCTGAAGTCTGGCATGTTGAACCTTCATCCCACGATCAAATTTACCAGAGCAAATTCTGATAAAGGCAATGCGGTCCCTGTGGCGTCTGTCCATATTGGCTTGGATTTTAAAAACAAATCCCGAAAAGCGTTCATCAATAGGATTTATGGCTTCAGCTGTTTGCAATGTCCTAGGCTGCGGCCCCGGTGCATAAGCGCAGAAGAAATCTAAAAATGTGTTCACAGCAAAATTTTGTTTTGCTGATCCAAAGGTTAAAGGACTGATTTCACCGGACAGAAACTTCTGTTTGTCAAATTCAGGAAGCACTCCCTCAACAAGCTCCAGTTCTTCCATAGCTTGTTCATAAACTTCGGGCCTGACATGATCCCGCCATTTACTGTGATCTCCATCAGCGACATCAAACTGCAGGACCTCGTCGCCATCCCTGCGCTGATCGTACAAAATAACTTTTTTGGTGAGCCTGTTATAAATCCCCTTAAATCTGTCACCAATACCTATGGGCCAGGTCAGAGGGTAGCAGCTCATGTTCAAAGTTTTTTCAACTTCATCAATCAAATCCAGTGGGGATTTCCCTTCGCGATCAAGTTTATTGATAAATGTAAAAATCGGAATTTTTCGATACCTACAAACATCGTACAGTTTTTTGGTACGGTCCTCGACACCCTTGGCAACGTCAATCAGCATACAAGCACTGTCGACTGCCATCAAAACCCTGTAAGTGTCCTCGGAAAAATCTTTGTGTCCAGGGGTATCCAACAAATTAATTCGCAGTTTATTGTAATCAAAGGTCATCACCGATGAAGTGATTGAAATCCCCTTTTGCCGTTCAAGCTCCATCCAATCCGAGGTCACGGCTTTTGTGCCCGATTTACCCTTGACCTCGCCAGTTTCGTGAATCACCCCACCGTGGTAGAGCAATTTTTCGGTCAGAGTTGTTTTACCGGCATCTGGATGGGATATAATGGCAAAAGTTCTGCGTCTTAGAATTTCAGCGCTGTCGTTACCTGTTAAAAGCATGGGACAAAATTACCGTACAATGGCCCGAGGAAACAACAAATAAAGTAGACAAAATGATGGGTTATTAATATAGCCTTGGGAAACCTAAACCAGATTTGTAGTTTGGAGGGACCTATGCACACAGAACACACTAAAAACAGTGCTGATTTTTTATTTAGCAATAAGACTCAGTCAGAAATGAATTCCATTGAACTGCAGTCAGCCGATGCACATTCGGAGCTCTCAAAGCATTTTTATATTTCGACTGTGTATTGCTTTACAGCTATCGGAAATCTGGAATCCGCAAAGGCCCGATTAAAATTCTTTGCTTCACAAAATAGTGTCAGAGGTTTGGTGATTTTAGCTCCTGAAGGACTGAACAGCACCTTTTCTGCACCCACTGCCAGTGACAGGGAATATTTTAAAAACTTTTTGCGGGAATTTTTGAATACAACAGATATTATGTTCAAGGATTCAGAAGCAGACGTCTGTCCGTTTCGAAGATTTTCAGTAAAGCTTCGTGATGAAATTGTGACACTAAACACACCTGATTTGGTGCCCATGGATAAATCTTTTCACCTGTCGCCCCAACAATGGAACGAAGTTTTAAAAAATGAAACTGGTTTTGTGATGATTGATACCAGAAACTGGTATGAAACAAAAATTGGGACTTTTAAAAATTCTTTGGTTCCACCCATTGATCAGTTCACTCAGTTTCCAGAATTTGTGGAATCACAAAATATTCCTAAAGATAAAAAAATGCTGATCTTTTGCACCGGCGGTGTCCGCTGTGAAAAAGGGATTTTGGATTTGCAAAAGCGTGGATACAAAAATGTTTTTCAACTGGACGGCGGTATTTTAAATTATTTGAATCAGTATCCCAATGATCAATTTGAGGGCGAATGTTTTGTTTTTGATAACCGAGTGGCCTTGGATCAAAACCTGAAAGCTTCGCAAAAATATTCTTTGTGCCCGCACTGTGGCCAACCGGCTCAAGTGTCGGTGGATTGCAAACGCTGTGATACAGACGCACGCATCTGTGATGACTGTTTAAAGCTGGATGTTAAGAAAGACACCTGCAGCAAACACTGCGCCCACTGGTATCAGATGGATCCGACCAAAAAAGGCAAACACCAGGACAGATCCTGGGTTTAGTTGTTTGTATTAGATGGATTTGATTCAAGCTTTATTTGCTTTTGAAAGTATTCTTGAAATTCCTTAGGAAATTCTTTTAGGTTTCGTTGATATGTATTTTTATGTTTTTTGTATGCCGGAGGCATTTTTGCAAAAGGCTCTCCAGATTTTTGGAGCAAATAAAAATAGTAAAGCGCAACTAATTGATCTTGAATTATCTGATCGGCCTTTTTTAAATTCGACAGCTTAGCAAGTTGAATCGAATCATCAATAATCTGTTTTTTGATTTTTACAAATCCTTCTGGATCCTGATTTTCAACAATTTTTTCAATTTCATCGTCACTTAATCTGCCGGTAACAACATCTGACTTATTAGCTATTTTTCTGGGCTTCCAATTGTTTTCTTTCTGTTTATCAGAACCGAAACTTGAAAAAGTAAAAAACAAAACAGTTAAAACCAATCCTATTTGTAATCTCACAATTACCTCCTTGGAACCCTTGGAGCTATCATCACTCCGATTAACTTATAACACTCATCTTCGCGCTTTTGTGGAAAAATTGAAATGGGAAATCTGGACTGGTAATCGCTAACATAGCCGCCCTTTGGAGGATCCTCTGTCCTGATTTCGATATGACCGGCTGTAGATGCGGTACAATATCTCAATGGCTTTCCCTTACTGTCTAGCTTTTTATCGTACACTAAAATTGATCCCTTGGGTGCATCAGCTGGGCCCTTTATTTTGCTACCAAATTGAGGATCATCTAATAAATTTGTAAAGGGCCCTGCTCTTAAACCAACTGTTAAATCATTAATTGCGCCTTTCGCCAATCTACCACTAGGAGCAGATAAACCATACATGATTGAATTAGGTTCGCATTCGCCAGTACCAGTTACACTTGGTGAACGTTTGTTATAAGTTCCGGTAACTTGACTTGGTTTGCATATTAACCATTTGACTGCTTTGTAACAAACTCCTGCACTGTCACCATTTGTTCTTGCTTTAGCTAATTCAGTCATATTTTTTACTTCTTCAGATTTACTGTACCTAGAGACTAAATCATAATCGTCCCAGTTTACAGATGGTGAAATTCTGCCCAGTTCCTCCGAAGCTGAATATTCAATTTTGCGAGCAATCCTTCGTGCTTTCTGAATCCTTCGGGTCAAACCAGTTAAAAGACTGGACGAACCTTGAGATTCATCCGGTGATTCAGCCCTGCTTGAAACTGATTCTGTAAAAATATCCCTTAAACCTCTAGTGACTGACGGGTTAATAACTCCACCTTTTGTACTGGCTGGAGGTATCGACGAAGGGTCGCCGGATGCTAATTCGGATTGAGCACTTGAATCACTGACAATTTGAAAATTTTTGTCTTCGGAATTAGTCGCAGACTCTGTTGTATTATAAAAAAATTGCTGACTGTTACCTTGGCCACCGCTACCAGATCGTGCTGACTTATCCATCAATCTTGTGTTGCTTGAATCTGGTCGCGGGATGTTCTGCCGCTCAGTCGACCCTGTCCTGTTAACCTGATCATAGCGGGCTTTGACTTTATCGAACATTTCTCTTTTCTTTTCGGGTGAGGCTGAATTACTGTAGCTGACAGTTAAAAAATCTGCGACTAAATCATTTAAACCGCCTTCACCTTTGTCTTTGGAATAAGCGTCTTTAAAATTATCAAGACCCATTGCTTCGAAAAAGCCAAAGGTCGTTTTGCATCTGAGCATTTTCGCCAGATTGCTTTGCATACCTAATGTTGAATCATTTAACAAAGACACATTACAAGTACTCTGATCCAAACCTTCGCAAGGGTCTGCATACACATCTGCAAATGCAATTGGTGGCAATAAAAAAATAATCAAAATCAAAGCATACAGTTTCACCTGTAACTTATCGGAAACTCATTATAAAAAAATGATTTAAATGAGCTTAAAAATAGATGTATTTTTGAGATTTGTCAGAATCCTTTTGGCTGAAAACTTCCCAGAATTGCTTGCAGCTAGACCTTGGGCCTAGCTTTAACTAACTGACCACGCTCAATGCTGCTATATTTCACCAGCAGTTACTTTTTTAATTCCAAATCAGCAGAGGTAAATAATCTGACAACCACTCAAAAAACCATCCGTCAGCTACCGCTGCATTTATACAGAATCAGTGGGGCTCTGCGCTTGTTTTTGGCAGGATTTAGTTTAAATGCCAGCTCATCCACAGCATTGACCGAAAACCGTTCTTGAGCTGTGCAGTGACCATTTTGGATAGCGAATTCTTGTTCTTGAGTTTGATTGATCAAAGCATATTGGCCGGTGGCAATCACGCCTTCGGCATTTTTAATTTCAGCAATGGCATTTTTTGCTAACACGTCAGGGAACCATTCGATTTCGGTAGAAAAATTTTGAACCTGCCTGATGTCATTGTGCTGGCTCAAATACAACACCAAATCAATGACGCTTTTTTGTGACGGTTGAAAGGTGACCAATCCCCAGATTGAAAAATTAAATAATACCAAAGACAAAAACCTGATCCTGTAGGTTTTCAGGTTAAACAAATATTCTGTTACAAAGGGCTCCAGCATAAAAATCAACATGGCAAATGCGGGTATCAAAAACCTTTCAAACTTATTGGCGAATGCCATGTGCAGCAGTAAAAAAAATCCCAAACAATAAAACGCCAGTCGCCTTTGCTTTAATTTTTCAATCACAGCCTGTGGCCACTTAAATAAAATCCAAGGAAACACTAAAAATATCAAAATCAACGGAAAGAAAAAATACCAAGGAGCATTTGAATACTCGGCACCATATTGCACATTAAAAGCAAAAGCCGCCCTGAGAGTGTGATAATACCTGTCAGACCAAAAATAATCCAAAAAACCCAGGGCTATAAAAAAACCACCACCCAATAGTGTGATCAATAAAAAATCCTGGAATTTTTTATTTAACAAAACCACTGCAACCAATCCCAAAGCACAGATCCCGATCTGAGCCCTAAGTGCATAGGCCACACAAAACCCCAATAGCGACAGCAGCAAATCTTTACGTGATCCCGATTTGTCATAATTAATTCCGTAAGCCACAGCCAACATCATCCAAGGAAAGCTAAGTGATTCGTACATAAGCCGGGACACCAAAGCAGGCACGGCAAAATGAAATGCCAACAGATACAAAAATGAATTTTTAGAATTTAAAAAAGGCTTTAATGCAAAAAAACAAACTAACACCAAAACCAAATTAAAAAATGCCAACACAAATCTGTATTGATAAAAAGGATCTTGAATACCTAAAACGTAAGCGGCTTTTGCAACATAAAATAACGGCAGTATTTGCGAAGGCAATTTGACATCGTCTGATTTTATTATTTCTGAAAACGGCGCGCTCTGAGCTGGCAGGTATTTAACCATTCCCACCCAGTATTCGTCAGTGCCGTTAAACCCATAATTAAACAGCACCACGCCTAAATAGACCAGACTGCATAAAATAATTTGGGCTCTAGTAGTCACAGTTTTTCACTACCACAGAGGATGTGCATTTATTCATATCACCGTAAACTGGAGTGTCATCAGACCAATTGCCGTTGGCATCACACCTTTTGCGAATGCAAGATCCACAGGAGCGGCCTTTTTTAAGTTTTTCCATACAAACCCACTGACATTGATTAAACTGCCCCAGTGGTTTTTTGCAGGTGGCGTTTAAAACTTTTTTATCTATGGATTTTTTCTTTACTACTTTTTTAATTTCTTCTGTGTACAGGGTTCGGTCTTCCTTGGTGATTTCACTGATCTTGGTCAAATCCCCTCTGGCAACCTTTCTGCCCTTTAATAAAACGTCATAAGTGGGTTTGCCATTTTCAAGCTCCCCTTTAAATGAAACATCTTGCCCAGATTTGACCTCGATGCCGCTTTCGTTATCCAGTCCCCTAAAATAAATCAGTCCCTGAAAAACTTTGACGTTCACCAGCGGTATGGTCGGATCATAATAAAAAACAATTTCGGATTCTGGCAAAGTCTGGCTGGACAATGGCGTATCCACTCTGTGCTGACAGTTTTTTTGGCAGTTATAATAAACTGCTCCCTTGGTCAGAGTCAGTAAATCGGCTCTGCCATCTTCGATGGCAATACCTGGAACTGTCAGATCAAAGGGCCCAAAAACTTTGATCGCAGTGAACTCTGATAGCTTAATATGAACCCTGGCCCTGGAATCAGCATGCAAAATGGCTTTTTCGCGCAATATGTCTGATTTTTTTAATTCAGAGGTTTTATCATCCTTATCAGTATGTTGAATAACGCCGTCAATTTCGTGAACATAAGGGTATCTGATACCTTGCGCCTGCGATGTTAAACTAAAACTTAAAATTATTCCCAGAAAACAAATCATTGATTCAAACCCTTTTTAATTTCCCAAACCTTGACCCATTTTAAAAACATCGAATAACCAGCACTGATGGCAATAATAAATCCAGGCATTCCATCTAAAAAGCCTAGTTTTAAAAAATAACACTCAACAAACTTACCAATGGGCTTTAATATTATTTTAAATAATCCTGTGGTTTTTCCTGAAACAACCAATTGCTGAGCCTGCAATGAAGAATATTTATCGTTAGTCATCACCTGATGCGAAACATTTTTAAAAACATAATGCAAAAGTGGCTTGGAAA
>JBIKLL010000049.1:0-20383 GCA_044359815.1 Pseudobdellovibrionaceae bacterium | reverse complement strand
TTCAGCAAAACAAATTTTTTGGAAAATTGAATGTATGATTTTGTTAAAATAGGTCACAGCTCCTGCTTCTCTGCTCGTGCCAAGCCCCCGCCGTCCAGGCTCCGCAGAGGACCTATTTTAACAAAATCATACATTCAATTTTCCAAAAAATTTGTTTTGCTGAATCCGCTGGGAGCTGGTCGTCCAGAATACAGAATTCAAGACTCATCTTTGGTCATGATCCACACACAAACTGAGGGACTTTTGGGAGCTTAATTTTTAAAATGTAAGAATGATTAATTTATCACATGTTTATAAAACCTATAATGATGAGTCCCCTGCCCTCAGAAACGTTAATCTGAAGGTTCAAAAAGGCGAATTTGTTTTTCTGACCGGTCCCAGTGGTGCTGGCAAAACCACATTGTTTCGGATGATGTCAGCTTTTGACAAAGTCACCAGTGGCCGTGTGGAAATAGCTGGGTATAACTTGGGTAAACTGACATTTAACGAAGTTCCCTTGTTCAGGCGCGAAGTCGGCGTGGTGTTTCAGGATTATAAATTGATCAAAGAAAAAACTGTTTACGAAAACGTCGCACTGCCATTGATCGTAAAGGGTGAAAGACCTTCGTTTATCAAAGACAAAGTCCACGCCGTATTGGGCGAAGTCGGATTGTTGGAAAAAATGGATTCCATGCCAGAATTTTTAAGCGGTGGTGAACAGCAGCGCACCAGCATTGCCAGAGCCATTATCCATGATCCAACGGTTCTAATTGCTGACGAGCCCACGGGAAATTTGGACATACAGTTGGCCGAAGAAATTATGAATTTGTTTGAAAGAATCTGCAAAGAAGGCACGACAGTTTTCGTAGCCAGCCATGACCTGGCTATGGTGCAAAGACGCAAACACCGCATCGTCAGAATCAACAAAGGCGAAATCACCGAGGCCCGGTCAACGGACCCTAGAATCTCTGAGACAAAAAATATCTCAGGCAATGTGGAATCAACAAAGTCTGAGGCTCAAAATCTAAAACAGACATTGGCAACAAAGGCTATCAAATGAGCAACGGCAGCGAATATATTTTGAATCACTTCAATTCAACAATCAAATCACACTGGCGTCTGCATTTGACAACCATACTGACTTTGGCCGCCAGTTTTATTGTTATCAGTTCGCTAATGGTTTTAGGTAAAAATCTAAATCATCTGCTGACCCTGTGGGGCGAGGACCTGCAGCTAAGCGTTTATCTGACCGAGGGTGCAACCCAAGCCAACAGAAATCAGATTTACAATATTTTAAATCGCGACGAAAACATTAAACGCATTGATTGGCTGACCAAAGAAAAAGCCCTTAATCAATTTCAAGAACAAATGTCCAGCTATGCACCAGATTTGTTAAAAGATCCCGATTTGGTGAAATTTATCCCTGAAAGCTATCAGGTTTCACTGAACGAAACACTGATGGGTAAGGATCAAATATCAGTTTTCAAGAATCTTAAAACTAAACTGACTGGTATCGAAGGCGTTGAAGACGTTTCCTATGGACAGGACTGGATCCAATCTTACAGTCAGTTTTTGCAAACAGCTAATCTAACGGGATTTACATTTATAGTTTTGGTTTTGGTTTTAACAATGTTCGTGATGTCTAATTTTATTCAGCGATCAGTCCACCAGCGTAGAGCCGAAATCGAAGTTTTGGAGCTGATCGGTGCGACCTCAAGTTTTATTCGGATTCCATATTTGATCGAAGGTGCAGTGACTGGATTATTTTCTGCGGCCATCGGTGTGGGATTTTGTGGCGTGCTGTTTTTATCGCTTAAGCAATCATTGGCCAGTCATCTGACGTTTTTCAGGATTTACGATCAGATAAATTATCTGTCAGTGCTGCAAATAATTTTGTTGTTGATTCTGTCATCTGGTTTAGGAGTTTTGGCATCATATATAAGTGTGAAAAGCATTAACAGCGGTTGGGCAGCAGCGGCCAGAGCCAGTAAATAAAGGATTATTAAGCCCATGGGGTTTATTGCAACATTGATGATCAGCTTAATGACCCACTCTCAGGATTCGGTGCCGATTTCTGAGCAAAGCATTCAGGATATTTCCCAGGCCAAATCTCAGCTGTCAGCTAGTGAAATCAGACAGCGAAAGCTTTTGTCTGAATTGTATTTTGCCAACAAACGCATGAAACAACTGGTTCAAGAAAGCTCAAATCTGGAACAAGAGCGCATGAGCGTAGAAAGCGTCAATCGCGATCTGCAGAGCAAAATCGACGATGTCACCCAAAAGGTCAAAGACCAAAAAAACCTGCTGCGATCCAGACTGTCAGCTATTTATAAATTCGGTGGACAGGGATTAGCCCGATTTCTGTTATCCAGTCAAAGCTCCAGCGATTTGGAACGTAATCTGAAAATCCTGGGATTAATTTCCAGTCGGGATTTTAATCTGATCAAAGAATATTCCTCCAGCGTGGCTGAGCTTGAGACTAAACAGAAACGGCTTAATGCTCGTATCGAAAAACTAAAATCTCTTGAAAAGAGCATTAAAATCAAAGAAGAAAATCTGGAAGCAGAAAACCGATACCGCATGAAATTCCTAGCAGCCATTAAAAATTCTAAAAACTTTAATCTGGCAAAGCTGCGCGAGTTCAAACGCAAATACGAAAACGATTCCGGGGCACTGGATCTGCTGTTTAAACCAACGCTTTTTGATTTTAAAGGCAAATTAATTTGGCCCATATCAGGCTCTGTGGTCAAAAAATTTGGATTGCTCGAGGACAAAGAATACGGCGTCGCAACCAGAAATCATGGTGTTTTTATCGAGGGCAAAACTTCTGCCGAGGTTAAATCAATTTTTGAAGGCCGCATTGCTTTTGAGGGCGATATCAACGGATTTGGCAGAACCATTATCATCGATCACGGAGATCATTTTTATTCTGTCTATGCCAATCTGGATTCGGTAGCCGTTAATCAAGAAGGTGTGGTTAAGGCCGGCGAAACCATCGCCAAGGCTGGATTTGATCCCATTGATAAAAAAAGCGGTCTGTATTTTGAACTCAGACATTTTTCTGAACCCTATGACCCCAGCAAATGGATGAAAGGAAGCGATCTATGAATCTAAAATCACTACTGTCTAAACGAGGCCTGGCGATAATGCTGGTGCTTTCATTGGGGATATTGGTTGGTAAATACATCGTGATCAGCGCACCGACATCATGGGCCGAGGACAGATATCTGGAGCTTCAAAATTTTTCCAAAGTTTTAAACATCGTTCAACAGTATTACGTTGAACCTGTTGATACCAAAAAACTGATTTACGGAGCCATTCGCGGAATGCTGCGCGAACTGGATCCGCACACAAACTTTTTGCCACCTGATATTTTCAAGGATTTCGAAACTGAAACCAGTGGGGAATTTGGCGGACTGGGGATCGAGATTTCTGTGCAGAACGGAATATTAACCATTATTTCACCGATCGAGGATGCGCCGGCTTGGGTAGCCGGTATTAAAGCCGGTGATAAAGTCATCGCTGTTGATGGTAAAACTACAAAAAATTTAAGTTTGGTGGAAGCTTCGCAATTGATGCGCGGTAAGCGAGGAACAAAAGTTATCTTAACAGTGGTTCGCGAGGGCGAAGACCAACCCAAAGACATAACTATTGTCAGAGGCAATGTTCGTGTCAGATCTGTTAAATACACTGATATGGAACAAGGCTATGCCTATGTTAAAATCACTTCGTTTATCGAAAACACCGGCAGGGATTTGGAAGTTATTTTGCAAAATCACGCGAAAAAAACACCACTCAAAGGTTTGATTTTGGATTTGCGCAGAAATCCAGGGGGATTATTAGACCAGGCAATCAGGGTCAGTGATTTGTTTTTAAAATCTGGAACCATCGTCAGCACAATTGGCCGTGATCCTGCTAAAAAAGAAGTCGTGATGGCTACCAAGAACGCAAAATACACAGAATTTCCAATTATTGTTTTACTGAATGAGTTTTCAGCCAGTGCTAGCGAAATTGTTGCGGGGGCATTGCAAGACAACAAACGCGCTGTGATTTTGGGAACAAAATCTTTTGGTAAAGGTAGTGTGCAATCAGTTGTGAAACTAGGCGATGGATCAGGATTAAAATTGACCATAGCCAGATACTTTACTCCGTCAGGTAAATCCATCCAGGCTGATGGCATCCATCCTGACATCGAAGTCGACGATGTGGATCAAGATGCTTACAATAAATCCATCTTAAAACAAAAGGGCAATCGCGAAAAAGACATCTCGGGCCATTTGTTGGGCGAAAAAGAAAAAGAAGACCTTAAAAAAGATCAAGAAAAATCCAACACCATGCTGAATGCGTGGTGGGCCAACAACAATCAGCAAAAGGACACAAACAAAAGTCCTCGCGAAAAACTGCTGGCCACGGATTATCAGATTTACCAAGCCTACAATTATATAAAAGCTTGGAAGCTCATGAAGGGTCTTGACGAAAAACCTTCGTTGTAGAACCCTTATGGGCAGGTGACACAGAAAAATTTTTCCAGAAATGCTTTAATCATTCTGACTGTAATCAATTACCTGAATTACATCGACAGATATATTTTGGCGGCGGTGTTGTCATCAATCAAAGTTGATTTAAATCTGAGCGATTATCAGGCCGGATTATTGGCGACGGCGTTTATGTTGCCATATATTTTCTGTGCTCCGTTGTTTGGTTACATCGGTGATACCAAGCCCAGACATTTAGTTATGGCAGCGGGTGTGGCCCTGTGGAGTTTTGCAACCGCTGTCACAGGCCTTGTAAAAAGCTTTCATCTGATAATGTTTTCCAGATTTTGTTTAGGTGTTGGTGAATCCGCATTCACCACAATTTCAATCCCCTATATCTCGGATTTATTTCCCGCAGAACGCCGTGGTCGAGCGCTGGCTATTTTTTCTGCAGCCTTACCCGTCGGTGCGGCCCTGGGATATGTTTTAGGCGGAGTGTTCAGTCAAACCTTGGGTTGGAGGATGGCATTTTTTATTGTTGGTGTGCCAGGTATTCTGATGGCCTATTTGGTTTATCATTTAAAGGACGCTCCCAGATCAGAACCAATTCATCATTTTAAGTTCAAAGACTTGGCCCCGGTGTTTTTAAAAAACGGTCTGTTTATATTCACCGTTTTAGGCTACTGCGCCTACACTTTCACATTGGGTGGTATTGCGCACTGGATACCAACATACATTCAAAGATATTTTTTATTGTCCGAAATGCAAGCCAATGCCTATTTTGGTGGGATCGCCGTGTTTAGCGGGATTTCAGGAACTTTGCTGGGCGGATATTTGGGCGATATGCTGTCCAAAAAATCTGGTTCAGGACATCTGAAGATTTCAGCAATTTCATCGATTTTAGCTCTGCCATTTATGTATGCTTGTTTTAAAAGTTATGATTTCACTCAGTTTATGGTGTTGCTGTTTGTCTGCGAATTTTTGTTTTTTCTGTCAACCAGTCCGATCAATGTGGCCATCATGCACGCGGTTCCATCCAGATTTAAAACCACAGCTATGGCACTGTCGATATTGGCCTGTCATTTGTTGGGCGATGCAATTTCATCACCATTGATTGGTCAAATTTCAGACGCAACAGGATCGTTAAATAAAGGGATGATGGTTACTTTGCCTGCAGCATTTTTGGCAGGCGTTTTTTGGTTTATAGCTGTATTGATTGGCAAGCGATCAGCTAAATAGATTCAAAACTTGAAGTTTATATCCTCAAGTTTTGAAATTAACTGCAGACAAGGGACTAGCTAGTTGGCTTTCAGCTTATCAGCAGAAACTTCGGTGACCTTGTTGTTTTCCATCAAGTACTTGATCACCTTTTCTTCGGTCATCATGTAAGTCAGTTTGGATTTTTGCTCTTCGGTTCCGTAGTATTCACGAACGCGCTCTTCTGCGATACCAGTTTGCACAGCGTATTCTTTCATTTTGTTGTTAAAATCTTCTTCGGTCCAATGCAAATTGTGTTTAAGAGCGATTTGATCAATCAAAAATCCAGCCTGAATCATTTCGGCAGCTACAGTTTCAAAATCGCTGGCCCATTTGGTTTTGTATTGTTCAAATTCACCTTCGCTCAAGCCCTGACCCATCATGCGATTTTTAGTGTCTTCAACCAACATACCGACCTGTTCCTTTTGCATACTGGGTGGAACATCAACGGGATTGTTTTGCACTAAAACTTTCAACAAACGATTTTTTAGATCGTTTTGGATTCTTTTACCTTCGCTGTCTTCAAGGTCTTTGCGGATTGTTTGTTTAAGTGATTCCAAGGTTGTTGGTTCGCCAGGATTTGCGCCCTTCATTAATTCGGCAACAAAGGCATCGTTCAGTTCTGGTAACTCACGTTTTTTGATCGCCTTCAGTGTTACGTTGAAAGCTACTTTTTTGCCTTTCAGATCCTCAGAGCCGTAGTCATCAGGAAATTGCAGATCCAAAGTTTTAACATCAGAAGCGTTCATTCCGATAATGCCGTCTTCAAAGCCTGGGATAAATTGATTAGCGCCGATTTCCAAAGGAAAATCCGTACCGTTACCTTTATCCAAAGGTTTGCCGTCAATAAAACCAGCAAAATCAATGATTGCTGTATCACCCTTTTGCACGGGTCTTTGAATCAACAAATCCACAGTCTTTGCATTTGAATTGCGGATATTTTCTAAAATCTTGTTCACGCTCTCGTCAGTCACGTTTAATTTTTCAGTTTGAACTTCCAGGCCTGTGTATTTTTTCAGTTCGATTTCTGGTTTTACATCAAAATGTGCAGAAAACTGAAATTCTTGGCCTTCGCTCAAGCCATTAAATTCAAATTCAGGATAACCCAGGGGCATAACCTTGTGTTCTTTAAGAGCTACCAGATAATTATTTTGTACGATTTCTTGAATGGCGTCTTGCTTTACTCGGTCACCATAAATTGATTTGATAGTGGTGATGGGCGCTTTGCCTTTGCGAAAGCCTTTGATTTCTGCCTTGGTCTGCACAGTTTTTAATAATTTGGTCAGAGTTTCGTTAACGACTTCAGCAGGAACTTGGACATTTAGTTTGCGTTGCAAAGAACCGGTCTTTTCAAGATTTGACTTCATAAAACTTCCTTAGAGTGATGGGTGTTAAGACGCGGCATAGTAAGTAAAAACATAACTAATTGCAAATAAATAACACTGGGCGAAATGCCTAGGGTTGGCCTTACTGACAGACTAAAAAAACTTCATGAAAACTGAATATATATTCGTGACAGGTAAAGGCGGAGTGGGAAAGTCAGTGGTGGCCTTAGCTCTGGCAAAAAAATTAGCCGGCCAGGGTAAAAAAACCCTATTGGTCGAGCTAGGGACAATCAGTTTTTTCAAAGATTATTTAGAACTTAGTGACGTTGAACACAGACCCAGAAAATACGCTGATAATTTGTTTATATCCCTATGGAGTGGGTGGAGTTGTCTGTCAGAGTATACTTTACACCTGGTCAAAGTAGAAAAGATTCAAAAGCTGTTTATGCAAAACCCAGTATCAAAGGCATTGATAGACGTGGCTCCGACCTTGGCAGAAGTCGCCATTTTGGGAAAAATAACCAGTGGACCACGCAAGGTTGGTCCTCCGCTGGAATTTGATGTGATCGTCATTGATGGATTTGCCTCTGGTCATTTTGTGGCATTGCTGAAAGCGCCGATTGGAATGGCTCAAACAATCAGTTTTGGTCCCATGGGTGAACAGTGCCGAGGGATAGTTTCAATCTTAAAAGATCCAGCAAAAACCAAATATTTTATAGTCTCAACCTGTGAGGAGCTTCCCATCACAGAATCCCTGGAGCTCAATCAGCAGATTCAGGAAATCACAGGGATTAAATCTCATTTTATGATTAACAAATCCATGCGTGGTTTTGGTGTTGATCAACAGGCCAGTGTCCAACCACAGTTCAAACCGGTGTTGGATTCTGTGGCTAAAAATATTCAGACCGAAATGTTGGCCACGCAAAAACTGACAGACAGCGAGGTGCCTTTTACAGTTTTGCCCATGGTGCTGAGCCAAAATCCCAATGAGATTATTCCAGAACTGAGTCGGCATTTATGAATCAATCAGATGTGAGCAAATCTGCAACTAACAAAACTAAAGTATATATTTGCGTTGGCAGTGGTGGTGTTGGCAAAACCTCTGTAGCCGCTTCATTGGGATATCATTCGGCCTGCTTGGGACACAAAACATTGGTGCTGACGATTGATCCTGCGCAAAGACTAAAAACCACACTGAATATCACCCAGAGCAGAACAGAAATTAAAGATCCCAACTTAAAGGCCGCGTTTTTTGCCGAAATCATTGATCCTAAGAAAACCTTTGATGAATTTGTCACAAGGGCCAGCAAAAAATCCGAAACTGTTGCAAGGCTTTTGAAAAATAAACTGTACCAACAGCTTTCCGGGGGATTAAGCGGTTCGCAAGAGTTCACCGCTATGGAAAAGCTGTATTCAGCCTATGATTCGCAAGAATACGATGTGATTGTGTTGGACACTCCACCCACTAAACACGCCATGGATTTTTTAATTGCTCCACAAAAAATTTCGACCCTGTTTCAAGAAGCCATTTCAAAATGGCTTCGAGCTCCTGAAAAAGGCACAGGGTTTTTCAGAAACATTGTTCAGTTTAGTACCAAGAAAGTATTGAAAATTTTAGAACTACTGACTGGCAATGAGTTTATTCAGAACCTAAGGGATTTTTTTGAAAGCATACAGGAATGGCAGGGGTCATTGGAAGCGCGCACTAAATCTGTGCATAATTTATTGATTGATCCTGAAACACATTTTGTGTTGGTGACTGGGTTTGACAGGGCCAAGCTGATGGAAGCTGATTTTTTTATAAATCATCTGAAACAGGGTGGATATCATTTAAGCTCGATCATTGTTAATAGGGCTTTTCCTGAATGGCTTCATGCAGGTGATTTTGACCGAATCAAAGCCCAAAATCCTACCGAAGAAAAGCTACTGCAGATCGTAAAATACCATAATGACAAATTGTCTCTTTATCAGAGGTTCTTTCAGCAAAACAAAAACCTTGATGACGGAGCTGTTAAGGTAAATTATATACCAGAGTTAAACATTGAAATTTCTGATCTGAACGGCGTGAGGATTTTATCGAATTTATTGGCAAAACAAGAAATTATTTCTTAGCAACACTGCTGCCACTGATTTTAATATCATGCAGTTCAGGTGTGATCAAAATTGACCGCACCGAGAGCGAAATTGATAAAGCTGAAATAGAAAAAGCGGATCAGTTACTATTGACTGGAAAATTTGAAGAATCATTAAAAGCCTACGAGCAATACTTGGCCAAAAAACAATTTACGATTTATTTTTTGCAGGCAAAGCTGGGTAAAGCGGCCTCGTACAGGCAGCTGGGTCAGTGTGAAAATGGTTTGAATGAGGCCCGTGAAGTCTTGGCAATTTCTGCCCAGGACTTTCCCAAAATTGCTGGACAGGCTTTGGTTGAAAGCTCTTATTGCTACGAAATTTTAGGAAACAACATCAAGCAATTGGCTTCATTGCAGGATGCCTACAAACTGAGAGCCTATTTACCTACCGAGCTGGCCGTGGCTGAAATCCCCGCCAGATTGGCGGCCAGTCATGCAAAACTGAATCAGTTTGAAGAAACCAGAAAATATTTGGGCGAGGCTCAGCGCGGGGCTTTGACGATTGAAAATCTGAATAAAACTAAAAATGCTAAACTGATGCTCAGTAAAATATATTTTGATATGGGCAGTATTTCATTAAACCAATTGTCTATTGAAAATATGAAGGCATCCATCGAGGCCGTCAAAACTACCCAGGAATTTTTGCTAAAATCAGCCGAGCTGGAACAGCAGCCATGGTCCAAATCGGCATCCGAGCGATTGGTATCTAATTATCAAGAATTTTGGGAGCAGATTTTAAAAATCCCCAGAAGCAAAGCCCTGGACCCCGAAGCAGCCGAACGCAATCGCAAAGACCTGCAAGAGATTTTAACTGGCGAAATGCTGGCTTCAGTACAAGCTTTAAAAAATTATAAATCAGAAGCTCCCGATGGCGGTCAGACAAAATCAGTGGAACGTGCATTTGCTGGTGTTTCCGATGTCGAAAAAAAGGGGCTTAAGTTTTTAAACGAACTGGGCAGTTATATGAATCTGACCAAGGAATCACAAAGATTCCATCAGCTCAAACGTGAAGGTGTGATCAAAGATCAACCAAGCTCTGTGATGAAAGATCAACCAATGTCAGTCAGCAAGGATCAGCAGGAATCAGAAAAATCCCAGGAAGTCACTGATCCCAATCTTTAATTCAGTTACCGAGGTGTGCATTGATACGTGATATTTTACATTCAAATTTTTGTGGCAAAAACGACAAGCTTGGCAAATGGTATCAAGATCAATTGGCGAAATTGGATTTTCCAATTTATTGCAGTTTTGATATCAGGGATGCCGGATTTAAAATTTCAAATGTGGATGCCAATATTTTTCCAGCTGGTTTTAACAACATTTGTCCAACCGACAAGGAAACTTCAGTCAGTTTGTTTGATCAGTATTTAAATCGTACTTATGGATCTAAAAATAAAAAGATTTTGTTAGTCACCGAAGAACACACTAACAATGCTTTTTATTGGGAAAACGTAGCAACCATAAAACAATTGATCGAAGAATCAGGCAGATCAGTCATGGTGGGAATCCCAAGGGATATTGCCGAGCCCATCAAGGTGCAATCAGCTACGGGTAAAGAAATAACAGTGTATTCTGGTTTTGAAACTTCCTGCAGCATCGGTGAGTTTCATCCGGATCTGATCATATCTAACAATGATTTTTCAGAGGCGCATTCAGAATGGGCAAGTACGGTGACCATCCCAATCAATCCGCCGCGGGAGTTAGGTTGGTATCAACGTAAAAAAAGCCGGTATTTTAAATGGTTCAACAAAGTCAGCAGCGAATTTTGCGATATGGCTGGGATTGATCCATTTACGATGAATGTGCGCACTGAGGTTTTTGAGGATTTTCAGATTGTCGATGAAAGCTCAGTAAAAATGTTGGCCGAAAAGGTAGACACAATGATTGCAGAACTATCGGTCGAATACCAAAAGCGAAATATCGATGCAAAACCCTTTGTGTTTGTAAAAAATAATTCTGGAACCTATGGGTTAGCAGTGATTAGGGTTGGTAGCGGGCAAGAGGTTTTGACTTGGAATTATAAATCCCGCAAAAAAATGAAAGCAGCCAAAGGCGGTCGAACAGTCGAAGAAGTCATTATCCAAGAGGGCATTCCCTCGGTCGTTAAAGCTGAAGGTGTTACAGCAGAGCCTGTGATTTATATGGTGGGATGCGAACTGGCCGGCGGGTTTTTAAGAACTCACGCTGAAAAAGACTCCACCGAAAGTTTAAATTCACCCGGAGCAGTTTATAAAAAGCTTTGTGTTTCTGATTTGCAAACAGCAATGCAGGGGGCGCAATTAGAAAACGTTTATGGTTGGTCAGCCAGATTAGGTTTGTTGGCAATTGCCTATGAGGCCAAAGACATGGGAATAGAATTCAAAGGCACCGTGACCAAGGTCTAGATTGAAATAATAATTTCAGTTCTGTCGGTGAAATTTAGAATCTACAAAGTAATATTAAATCTGGAGGTTTCAGGATGAAATCTGTTTTGCTGGTGGCAATTGGGTTGTCGGTCTTTTTCACTGCGGGCTATTTTGTGTCCACGTTCACAGCCAAAAAACATCAGGTTAAATTGGAACTGGCCTCCAGTTCCAGGTCACCAGCCGCCATCAGAAAAGAATTTGATTATTCAAATATTCAGGGCGATGACTTGGACAAAAAGTTTCAGGAAAGACTGATTGCCGGTGCAAAAGCTTCATCAGATTCTGGCAACATAGGTATTGATTTAGGAAATTTTGTAATTTCAGAAGGCAGCGAAAAGATTTTTGCCTGCAAAAAATATT
The DNA here is from genome assembly GCA_044359815.1 of Pseudobdellovibrionaceae bacterium. Classification (GTDB taxonomy): domain Bacteria; phylum Bdellovibrionota; class Bdellovibrionia; order Bdellovibrionales; family Bdellovibrionaceae; genus JBIKLL01. The sequence goes on along the minus strand of JBIKLL010000049.1, from coordinate 8,450 downwards.
CTGTTGTCGTGATTGAATTTGTTGGTGACGGCCAAGCGATCAACAGCGAATTGCCTAAAATGGAAGTTCAAGGCGAATGCGTAGTTAACAACGATATTAATTATATTTCGGGTCCAAAAATTCCAGTACAGGAATTGCTGGGAACCCCTGTGGCTGAAGGCGATTTTACATTTGGTAAGGTTAAATTAAAATTTACCAATGTGTCTGATCAGTGGCCTAAAACCTGGAAGGTTGTTTCGGTTAGAGTTTTTAATTTACAAAATGCTTCAGAGCAAATCATCGTCAAAGAAAAACAAATCTCTGAACTCAGACAAAATCCCATTATCATAAATTTTTAATCAGAAATCTGGCAGTGGTAATTTAACTGGCACAGTTCTACATCACTGTCTTGGGTGTCAGTGATTTCAAGACCTGGTGTCACTGAAGCTTTTGATCCCAAAATGGCAGTGCAGGCGGATTCGGAATTGGCATAAAGGCGGCCGTTAATCATCAATGCGCCCTCGTAGTTCAATTGTCCCTGCAGGCCTTCGCAATTGTATTTAACAGAGTTTGCACTGTTGATTGGATTGCGTTTTTGATATGCAAAAATGTGTTGAACACTGAAAGCGACTAATAAAATGACAGCTAAAAATTTCACCCTTAAGCTCCCCCTGTTTAATAAGTACGGGCAGACTCAAGGCTTCAGCAGGATATGTGCCATCAACTGCCGTTGCCAAAATGTGCGTGCCTGTTAGTTAAAGCTATTGGGGATCAAGTCGTTCTGGCGACAGAACCAGAATCAGGAAAATTTCTTCAATAGAGGGTGACCATAAAAAGCTACAGATTCACGGAAGACAATCAGTAAACAGTCATTGGTGGCAATCTGTTGCTAACCCCCACCACTTAATCCAGAAAATCTAGAGACCCTTTACCAGCTCAACAAAGGTTCTGATCATTGCACCACTGGCGCCTTTTTTAGGATTGTAGGGAAGCCTGTTGCCTGTGGCCCAAGCAGTTCCGGCGATATCAAAATGCGCCCATGGAATGCCTTCACCCACAAACTGCTCCAAAAAACCTGCAGCAGTGGCACTGCCCGCACCTTTTCCGCTAGAAATATTGGATAAATCGGCAAATGTGCCCTTCATGTCTTTCACATGAAAATCAGTCAATGGCATATTCCAAACCCATTCACCACTGCGCTCGGCAGCGGCTTCGATTTGCTTTTTCAAATCAGCATTGCGGGTAAAATAACCTGTATGGATATTGCCCAGAGCCATCAAAATAGCTCCAGTCAATGTGGCTGCATCAATAATCATTTCAGGATTCAGCTCGCTTGCGTATGAAAGTGCATCAGCTAAAACCAATCGCCCTTCGGCATCAGTGTTATTGACCTCAAAAGTTTTTCCGTTTCTGGCAGTGTGAACATCGCCAGGCTTAGTCGCTGATGGACCTGGCATATTTTCGGTTGAAGCCACCAGGCAAACCAAATTAACCTTCAATTTCATTTTTGCAATCGCCAAGGTTGCGCCAATCACATTAGCAGCTCCGCACATGTCGTATTTCATTTCTTCCATGGCAGCCGAAGGCTTGATGCTAATACCACCACTGTCAAAAGTTAAACCTTTGCCAACCAAAACGATTGGTTTTTGGCCTTTGCCTGCGCCATTGTATTCTAAAATAATAAATCGAGGTTCTTGTTCAGAGCCATTAGAGACTCCGATCAGTCCACCCATACGTTCTTTTTTGATTCGGGCTTTATCCCAAATTGTTGCTTTGACCTTTGCTTCCTTGGCAGCGTCTGCAGCGGTTTTTGCCAAAATTGCTGGAGTCATTAAATTTCCGGGCATGTCACCAAGCCTTCTCGAAAAATTCACGCACTCACCAGTGATCAAGGCTTCGGCCACAACCTGTTTTGCGTCCTTGTCGCCGGCCAGTTTTGTAACTAGAAAATAATTTGTTTCAGATTTAGATTTTGATTTATCAGCTGATTTGAGTTCGTTGAAATCATAGGAAGACAGCAACATGCCTTCGATCAATGCCCTGATGTAATCAAGGCCTTGTTTTTTGTTACCGGGAAGTGGGCTGACATCGATAAAAATATTTTTTGCATTCAGTGATTTAGTGGCTGAATAAATTGTGCTGGCAATTTGTCGGTAGTTTTCGTGTTCTGGTTTTTCCTCAAGGCCAATCACGACCACATGGCGACAGCCTTCCTGATTCATTTCGCGAAAAACAACAGCTTCGCTGGGTTTTCCGGTAATGATTTTGTCTGTTACAGAAGGTTCCAAGATTTTTGCCAGTCCTGGACTGTGGACCTTGACGGAAGGATCCTTTTTGGATTTAGATTTTTCATCAGATTTGCTGCTGGTCGAAAAAACCACCAGGACTGTATCATTTTTGTCAGATTTGCTGCTTAAATTTTTAACAAGTTCGAAATTCATCGAGACCTCCGATTGTATTACAAAACATTGATTGAGAATTATCATAAGGGTAGGTTGTAAGCTAGACCTTTGTCGATTCAGGCTATTGCCCTGATTTCCGAGAAGAATATATGAAACCTTTGGTTCTGCGGTAAGATATTAAGAGCCAAGTAAAAGTCTAAAAAGGGGAACCCATGAATCTAGTACCATACGTCATTGAGCAAACATCTCGTGGTGAAAGAAGTTACGATATTTACTCAAGACTTCTGAAAGACCGTATTGTGATTCTGGGTACAGCTGTTACCGACGAAGTTGCAAACAGCATTATCGCACAATTTTTATTTTTAGAGGTAGACAACCCCGAAAAGGATATACACTTTTATATTAATTCTCCAGGTGGCAGCGTTTCTGCTGGTTTGGCGATTTACGATATGATGCAGTTTGTGAAATGCGATATGGCAACTTATTGCTTGGGACAGGCTGCCAGTATGGGTTCTCTGTTGTTGCAAGCTGGCACAAAAGGCAAAAGATTTTGCATGCCAAATGGTCGCATCATGATCCATCAACCCCATATTATGGGTAATGGCATCAGTGGTCAGGTGACAGATATCGAGATTCACACTCAGGAATTGATTAAGACCAAGAAAAAGTTGGTTGATATTTACGTTAGACACACAGGCAAAGAGCACGATCATTTGTACAAAATGATGGAGCGTGATTATTATATGGGCGCAACTGAAGCCAAAGAATTAGGCTTGATTGATAATGTTGTTGAGTTCCGAAAGAGCAAAGGAAGTTAATCACAATGAATACAAAAGACTCTGGCAGTTTAAGATGCAGCTTCTGTGGCAAAGGCCAAAAAGAAGTTAAAAAATTAATAGCAGGTCCTGGTGTTTACATCTGTGATGAATGCATTGAGCTTTGCACTGATATTATTGACGAGGAAAAAGATCGTGAAACCTCGGTCAAAGGTTCTTTCAAAGTTCCTAAACCTGCGGATATAAAATCTTATTTGGATGATTACGTTATTGGACAAACCAGTGCTAAAAAAGCCTTGTCGGTCGCAGTTCACAATCATTACAAAAGGATTAATTCGATCACTTCTGGCAAAAAAAATCAGGATGTTGAGTTATCTAAAAGTAACATTCTGTTGATTGGCCCCACAGGATCTGGAAAAACCTATTTGGCACAATCAATTGCTAAAATTTTAAACGTTCCTTTTGCTATGGCTGATGCAACTACGCTGACAGAAGCGGGTTACGTCGGTGAAGACGTTGAAAATGTGGTGTTAGCACTGCTGCAAGCAGCTGATTGGGATATCGAAAAATGCCAAAGAGGCGTTATTTATGTGGATGAAATCGACAAGATTTCGCGCAAGTCCGAAAACCCATCTATTACCAGGGACGTTTCTGGTGAAGGCGTGCAGCAAGCGTTGTTGAAAATTCTTGAAGGCACAGTGGCAAATTTGCCACCCAAAGGGGGGCGTAAGCACCCGCAACAAGAATTTATACAGGTTGATACGACCAACATCCTGTTCATAGTGGGCGGGGCTTTCGTCGGGTTAGATAAAATTATTGAACAGCGAACATCAAATAAAACTATGGGCATCGCTGCTGATATTAAAACCGAAAAAGAGCGTGATAAAGGCGAAAACATTTTACACAAAGTCGAGCCAGATGATTTGTCACGATTTGGTTTGATACCAGAATTTATCGGCAGATTACCAGTAGTTGCAGTGCTGGATCCTTTGGATGAAGACGCTTTGATGGATATTTTGGTGAAGCCAAAAAACGCTCTTTATAAGCAATATCAAAAATTATTCTCATATGAAGGTGTGGATTTAAAGTTCACAGAAAAGGCACTTAGGTCAGTGGCTGCCATGGCTTTGAAAAGAAAAACAGGAGCTCGCGGATTGAGAAGTGTTATCGAACACGCAATGCTAGAAATCATGTTCGAAATTCCTTCCAAGACCAATGTTAAAGAGGTTATCATAGATGAAAAGGTGATCGATGAAGGCGTACAGCCTAAGTTGGTCTACAAGTCTGAGGATGAGCTGCGAGCCGAAGACGAAAGCAAAAAAGGTTCACAAGAAATAGCATAAGCTCGCAACAAGGCCTCGGACATACCTTCAAACAAGGAGGACATAATGTCGGGGTCTCAAGATTCTAAAGGATCAAAATCTTCTAAGGGCGAAAGCTCTAAAGCCGAAGGATCTAAAACAGAAAAATCAGAAGGCTCAAAGGAACTGAAAGAATCAAAAGATCAGTTGCCGATGTTACCGCTGAGGGATTTGATTATATTTCCTCACATGATGATGCCGTTGTTTGTGGGTCGTGAAAAAAGCATCAACGCTCTTGAAGACGCCATGAGCAAGCAAACTGACATAGTTTTGGCGGCACAGCGGGATGCTAAAACCAACAATCCAGAACCTAAAGACATTTACACCGTGGGAACAATCGGAACAATCATTCAGTTGTTGCGACTGCCTGATGGAACGGTCAAAGTGTTGGTCGAAGGCAAGCGCCGAGTAAAAATTAAAAACTTTTTGCCCCATGAAAACTTCTTTATGGTCAGCATCGAAGAAATCACTGACGATGTTGAGAGCGTTGTTGAAGCTCAAGCATTAGTCCGATCGGTAAAAACAACTTTTGAAACCTATGTAAAACTGAATAAGCGCATCCCGCCTGAAATTTTGATGAGAGTTTCAACAATCGAAAATCCAGCTGAGTTGTCAGACATCATCGTTGCACAGTTGAATCTGAAGCTCGAGGACAAACAAAAAGTTTTGGAAATTTTTGATGCTGGCAAGCGGTTGGAACATCTGTTGAATCTGATGACGGGTGAAATCGAAATATTGGAAGTGGAAAAGAAAATCCGAAGCCGTGTAAAAAAACAGATGGAGCGTTCTCAGAAAGAATACTATCTGAACGAACAGATGCAGGCGATCCAAAAGGAACTGGGCGAAAAGGACGACTACCAAGCCGAGCTGCAGGACCTGGAAGAAAAAGCCAACAAAAAGAAAATGAGTGCTGAAGCTAAGGAAAAAGTTAAAAAAGAAATCAAGAAATTAAAAATGATGTCGCCGATGAGCGCAGAAGCCACCGTTGTCAGAAACTACATCGACTGGGTGTTGTCATTGCCATGGTATGATTTTGCCGAAGAAAAACACGACATCAACAATGCCGAAAATATTTTAAATGAAGATCATTGGGGACTGGAAAAAGTCAAAGAAAGAATCTTGGAATATTTAGCAGTTCTGGCCATTGCTAAAAATCTGAAAGGTCCAATCCTGTGTTTGGTGGGGCCTCCGGGTGTTGGTAAGACATCGTTAGCCAGATCAATTGCTCGTGCTCTCGAACGACCCTTTGCCAGAATTTCACTGGGCGGTGTACGTGATGAAGCTGAAATCCGCGGTCACCGTAAGACTTACGTTGGAGCTATGCCAGGTAAGATTTTGCAGGCTTTGCGAAAGGTCGACAAAGGCAATCCGATTTTGTTACTGGATGAAATTGATAAGATGGCTTCTGATTTCAGAGGCGATCCGAGCTCGGCGATGCTAGAAGTTTTAGATCCAGAACAAAATTGTAATTTTCAGGATCACTATCTGGAATTAGAATACGATTTATCTAAGGTGATGTTTATTGCCACGGCAAACAGTCTGCACGGAGTGCCCAGACCACTATTGGATCGTATGGAAATCATCAGTCTTGAGGGTTACACCGAGACTGAAAAATTTCATATTGCCAAAAATTATCTGATCCCTAAGCAGGTTGAAATGCATGGGCTTGAAGACCGCAAGGTAACAATGCCTGAAGCCAGTTTGCGAAATGTAATCAGATATTACACTCGCGAAGCCGGCGTCAGAAATCTGGAAAGACAATTGGGAACCGTTTGCAGAAAATTGGCAAAAGAACTGGTCAAAGCAGAAGCTATTTCAGACATGAGCGGCAAGAAAAAGAAAACTGTAACCAAGATGGCAAAAGAGGCCTTCAACGTGACTCCAAAGCGATTGATTGAATTGCTGGGTCCAGAAAAATACAAACATGGAAAAATTGAAGAACAAAACGAAATCGGTCTGACAAATGGAATGGCTTGGACTGAAGTTGGCGGAGATTTGTTGGCTGTGGAAGCTGCAGTAGTACCGGGTAAAGGCAAGTTTACCGTTACCGGTCAGCTGGGCGATGTTATGAAAGAATCTTGTTCGGCTGCGTTAAGTTATGTCAGAAGCCGAGGCCCATTGTTTGGTTTGGACAAAGAATATTTTCAGAATATTGATGTGCATATCCATTTACCTGAAGGAGCTACGCCTAAAGATGGTCCTTCAGCAGGTATTGCGCTTACCACATCGATAGTTTCTGCGATAATGAAGATCCCAGTACGTCGTACAATCGCGATGACAGGTGAAGTCTCATTACGTGGAAAAGTTCTGCAGATCGGCGGGCTGAAAGAAAAAATAATGGCCGCACATCGAGGTGGAATTAAGACGATAATTTGTCCCAAAGAAAACGAAAAAGATTTAAAGGATATCCCGAAAGAAATTTTGAAAGACCTCAAAATAATTTTGGTAGATCACGTGGATCAAGTGCTTGTAAATGCACTTGATATCAAAAATGCGAAGGAGCTTTTTAAAATTCCTGGCAGAGATTTGGGTATAAAAGCTAATTATACCGGCCATGAATTTCAACAGCATCACTAGCAGAATTTTTTGAGTTAAATTATTCTTTAGAAAATTAAATTTTCATATCGTTTGACTGGCAATTAAGAATTTGTAAGAACCTTACATTAAATGAGCAATTTCCAGTCAATTCATGATCAAAATTTGGAACTCGGTCAACTTTACGCTGACCGAGTTGAGTTTGATAAAGCAGTCACAGCTTTAAGTTCGGCTGCGACTGGATTTCATGAATCCAAAAACTTTAATAAATTTTTGGAATGTCAGTGTTTGCTGCTTAGAATTTATGCTGAGCGCGAACAACATGAAGAAATCGTTCAGATCAAAGAGTTGTTGCAGGATTTGGTTTTGAAAGAGGGCTTAGAGCTTTCTGCAAAAACTTATTACACCCTGGGTTTGTGCGCCAGTTACAAATCCCAACCTGAAATCGCTCTTGAGTATTTTCAAAAATCTTTGGCAATTGCTTTGGCTCACGATCACAAACCAGATATTTGTTATGCCATCAACGGGATCGCGATTTCATATCGAGATTTAGGCAAGGTTCAAGAAGCACTTAAAGAAATTTATAATCTGCAGGTGTTTTTTCAGGTCATCGAAATACCAGAAATTAAAATTTCGTCCCAGATTTTTAATGCCAATATTATGCTGGATTTAAAAAAGTATGATCAGGCAATCGAGCTATTGTGGTCAGCCTATGATGATCTGAAAAACCGCAGAGCTTTTTATGCGCAAGGTTGGTTATTATTTCAGCTGGGCCGTGCCTATGTTTTGTCTGGTGATAAGGAAATGGGCAGAACTTATTTAAATATGGCTGCCAAGATTGTGGATCCAGGAAATTTAATCAGATTAAACAAACTGATTCAAAATGAATTGTCACAATTGGGTTCTGATTTTAAAAAGACTTACGATTTAGTGTTTCAACTGGAAGACCACACAGTGGTTGAACGTAAATTAGGCAAGGTTGATTTTAAAAACCAATTTATCTTGTTGGATTTGCTGAAGCTGTTTTGCCAAAATCAAGGGCAGGTTTATTCGAAAGAATATCTGGTTGAGCAGGTTTGGCGACAATCTTATGATCCATCTGTACACGATAATAAAATATACGTGACAATAAAAAGACTCAGAAAATTGATCGAACCGGATTATGATAAGCCAAAATATATATTCCGAGCTAAGAACGGATATTTTATGAACAAATCTGCAAAGATTTTTATGGATAATAATGAGGGGATGACACAATGAAGGCATGGACAGCATTTTTAGCGGTTCTTATGATCGGAGTGAGCAGTTTTGCTTTTGATACTAATGTTACGCCACAGTATGAGCTTGTGCGGGTTGGTTTGCCGCCCAAGGTTGGACCTGGTGATTTTTTTCCGTGG
>JBIKLL010000110.1:0-6131 GCA_044359815.1 Pseudobdellovibrionaceae bacterium | reverse complement strand
ATTATATGAATAAGGACCTCTTGTCCTGAAAGTAATAGAATTACCATTGCGACAATTGAATAAGTGTGTATAATAGTGTGTATAGGAGGCTTAGAATGGGAGCCAAAAGAATGAATTTTACCCTGCCCGAAGATGTCGTAAAAATACTTAGAAAAAAGGCTAAATCTGGTGAAAAATCGGCGTTTATTGCGGAAGCTATCAGGTCTTATGCAAAAAAAGAGACAACTGAAAACTTGGTTAAAAGAATGATTGAAGGATATAAAGCATCTGAAGTTCTTAGTGAAGAGGACCAGGAGTGGTTGAATGCAGATTTAGGTGAGGCGAATGAAGATTGAGCGCGGCGATTTAGTGTTAGTGGATTTTGATCCCACGAAAGGTGCAGAGATAAAAAAAACGAGGCCAGCGATAGTAGTTACCAATAATATCGCAAATAAGTTTAGCAGAGTGATAACTATAGTTCCTATAACTTCACAAAAATTAGACAAGATATATCCTCATGAAGTTTTGCTTCCTAAGCAAACCGGTCTATTGAAGGATTCCAAGGCCAACGCGGCACAATTAAGAGCTGTCGATAAGCTTAGGATTGTAAAGCGTCTTGGAACTATTGGCGCAAGTAAACTCAAAGAATTAAATATAGCTATGAAATTACATTTAGGAATAGAATAATCGCCTAACGATGACTTCAGCCTTTAGCATTCAATCGCTATTGTTGGCTTGGTGCTGACAAATCAATATAATCTGAGTGACGTCAAAATTTTTGACAGGGAAAAATTGCCTTAAATAAGGTCTTAAACCTATTTGTTTGAATTGAACAACCTGTAAATGGGGCTCTGTTGTTTAACGATACCAGTGATGTTAATATTCTCGGCAACATATTTTCCAAAGGAAGTATTTTTGTGAAAACAATTTTGGTTTTATCACTGCTGGCATTTTCGGGTTCAAATTCTTGGGCTGCCCCCAAGTACGAGATTTTTAAAACCATGGAAGATTTAAACAATTCGTTAAAATCCAGTATTCCAGCAGATGCCACAGTCTGCACAACAAATTTTTTGTCCAACAATGGGATACTAGAATACTCCAGTACGGTTCGCATTGTTTGTGATGGTAAAGTCCGCTGGGTTCAGGGGGTTTCTGAAGATTTAGCCACTGGAAATCCGATAGATAAAATGACGGTGTTTGCTCCATTTATGAAAAGCATCGGCCTGTCCTTAACCATCCTGGAATACAAATACCTGAGCTTGGTTTTCGCTAGAAAGTAGATGTTTACACGGTCTGTTTGCTAGACTGCGCGGCTCAAACTCTATTGCGGTTTTGCTAGATATTTGGCATTCAAGAAAAAATTATATAAACATTCAAAGAGCGAACGGAATGTTCGCTGGAATAAATAATCTATGTTATAAGCTACAGACCGTTTCGGAATAACCTAACCAAAAGGTAACGATGAGACTGCTATTATTATTTATATTATTCTTCGGTTTAATTTCAAATGCTTTCGCCAACGATGTTCTGCCTGTAACAACCAATGTTTTAAGCGCCCAGATTACAGGATACTATCAGAACAGTCAGGGAACTATTGTATTGATTGGTGAAAATCCTATAAGTTCAGACTCCATCACAATCATGGGTCTTGGTCCCGCGGAATTAGGTGGCAGGAAAATAAGATATTTCAAAAATGCTTCGACTGAGATTTTGTTTAAAGACACCAGTAGGTCTGGGCTTTTTAAAAATACTTTTAAATATTCAGATGTAACCGGAACCTCAATATATGAAATATCGCTTCAAATTTTAAGTGATCTTAAGAGTTTTGACTTAACAATTAAAGATAGTGATCAAGATAAAGCAGTTACTTATAAGTTCTTGCATATACCCTATGCCCTCGCCACCGAAAAGTTTGAAAGCACAATGGAAGCTCAGATTGAAGCTTTAATTTTTGACCAGTATTCTTCCAAAACGACTGAAGAATGTCAGTCAAAATACAAGTCTCAGCAAAAAACATTAATTAAGATTCCACCACCATACGATACCTTTTGCCTGAAATATTTAAAGCCAGAAATTGAATCTGAAATCAGAAACAAAAACAATGGTGAGCTTTGGACAGCGAAAGATGCACGTAGGCTTATGTCATCAAACAGTTCGTTTTTGATTTTTTATGATCCAAAAAATTTAACTGTCAAAGAGGCCGACCAGTTGGTTAAATATTTTGTTCAAAATAAGCTTTTTAGCGTGGTTCCACTTTTTAAAGAGTTTAACGATTTTCAAAATGAAAAGCTGATTCCCCACCTGTTAACCAAAGACCTTGTTTTGTATCAGTACTTAAAGCGAAAGCTGCAAGAATGTTCGCCAAATAAAAGCTGCTATTTTTCGTGGGGCGGAATACTAAAATCTGTCGATAAAAAAACATTTTATCTGCTTATAGAGCAGATAAAAAATGATCCTGATTTGTTTGCAAAGGTAAAACGAACTTTATTAATTTCTGAAGTCGCTTTACATTGTCATAACCTACAGAATCCTTCCGACTCTCTATGTATCGAAGGTATATTTTATCAAATTTTAAGCACTTTCTATCGGGAGTCTGTTTTAGAGCACTTTCCTTTAGATCGGTTTGTGTTTATCGCTGACGTCAACGCTTTAGAATTCTTGAATCAAACAGAAATGGACGTCGCTGACCCGAATTTATATATTGAAATAATCAATGAGCTTCGAGTGACTTGGAAAGATTGGATCAAAGGTGCAAATCAAGACCTAAAAGCACGACTTAATATTGAATTAAAGCGGTTAGACGCAGTTGAAGCCTATATCAGGAAAAACTACTAAATGGAAAATACAGAAAACTATCGAAATATATTAAAAAATACTTTACGAAAGAAAACACAGGACAATCCCATGTATTCGCTGAGGGCATTTGCTAGGGACATAGGCATGGGAGCCAGTTCGTTGTCAGAAGTTTTAAATGGGAAAAAGAATCTTTCAATCAAGATGGCCAATCAAATTTCGATCAGATTGGATTTTTCAAAAAAAATGTCAGAGAAATTTATTACTCTGGTTCAGTTCGAAACGACAAAGAATTCAAATTTGAAAAATATCTTCAAAACAAAACTGTCCCAATTGGATTTTAAAAACGAAAGAAAACTTTTGGATCTGCAGTTGTTTGATTTAATGTCCAGTTGGTATTTTGTAGTCATTTTAGAGTTAACAAATTTAAGGGGCTTCTTTTTTAGCGCTAAAAACGTTGCCGACACCATTGGCATCAAGATCATCGAAGCCCATAATGCCATTGAAATTCTGGAAAAATTTAATCTGATCAAAAAGGTTTCAGAGGGCAAATACGTTAAGACTTCAACAAACATTCTGGTCTCGTCAGAAAGAAAAAGTCAGTCTTTGCGAAATTTTATGAAAGAAGTTTTTATCAAGCTTTCTAACGAAGTTGAAACCGGAAACAGCGAAGAGCGATTTTTAGGAACAGAAACATTTGTGTTTGATAAAAAGCTTTTGTCAGAAGCAAATGAAATCTTGGAAGATTGTTTTAATAAAATCATTAAGCTTTCAGAAAAATCAACTCAGCGAAACAGCGTATATCAATTGGGCATTCAGCTGGTTCCATTTACTAAAAACAGGATTAAAATATGAAGAATTTAATTATTTTAGCATGCTTTTGTTTGATTTCTTGTTCAATCAAGCCGGGCGAAAGTGACCCAGCTCCGGTGCCATTGCCCAATACGACGACCCAAGATTCCGCGGATGAGGATAACATTCAGCCTGTAAACACAACGGGTACCCGAGGCGGTGGGGATTCCAAAGTTATTCAGTTTATGATGTACATAAACACCATTGAAAAATTCTGTAAAAATAAAAAAATATTTTCAGATGTTGAGTTAAAAAGACTGTCTGAAATTATAAAGTCATTAAACGAACGTTTAAATAGCCGGTTGGATTCAAGCATCGTTTTTGTCGACAAAAGACCCAGGGATGAACATGGCAACCCCAAGCAGGCTTTGTATGATCGGTCTCAGCAAAGAATATTTGTCCATGAGTTAAGTTGGGATAATAATACGCACTGGCAAAATATATCGTTAGTATTGCTGGAGCTTATGGGTTTGCTGGGGGTCGAAGACAGATATCCCGAGGTCGTTAAAATATTCTCGAGCAATTATTCTGAGCTGCAAGAGCTTGGAGTGTTCGACCACTCTGTTAATAAAGTTTTAAGTTCCTATTCAGAAATGTCTGATCAATTGTACACAGCATTTACATTTTATGAGGGGCGTTCTGAGCTGTCTAAAATGAACTACAGTGGCGTGCTTAAATATTTTCAGGAAAATTTGGGCAAGCAACAAGGTATTCAAGATCAAATACAAGCTTTGCCCAAAGATACCTTATTGCAAATGTATTCTATAGGCGTAATTGTTTTGGACCTGTCCACCCCCGCAGAAGGGAAAAGCAAACTTCAGCCTACGGTTTTCAAATCGCAGTCAGAAAATTACCTTCAGTATGCGTCGCAGATTCATTGGGAGCTATCTACGAGATTGGAAGACGAGCCCAGTATAGCAAAAGTCATTGAGGGTTTTCATCAATTACGTACTGACAATTCTAGTTGCAGTGAATTGCTGAGCCTGTCGCGCACAAACCTGCTGGCGCAATTAAAAGAAATTGGTTTTCAGATGTCGTTTTTAAAACATAAGGATTCAATTAATCATGTTTTTTTACCTGTGTATCAAAAAAGTTACGATGAAGCTCAGGTGGTAAACCCTGCTGAATTTGAAAAACTTGAAAAGCTTTGTGAAGCACAAAGAAAAAACTCATTCGATTTTGATAAAAATAAAGTAGATTACGTTTTGCCAGAGCAAACAGTGGATCTTTTGAAGCTGTATGGTTTGCTGATTAAGCAATATTATATTTCCTTGGACAAAGACTTAGCCCTGATTGAATCACTGACAGAATCTGTCCAAAACAAAAATGCTAAGGATTAGTGGAGGGTGATTTTTCCGTTTCGCTTTGCGTATTCTTGACCGGCCGGGATTTTTTGTACCACTACCAAAGTTCATAATTAACTGACAAGCTGAATATTTTCCCGCCATGCTTCTGGCGCTTTTGGTGGTCTTCCGCCCAGCGAAGAGTGCGGCCTGACTTCGTTATAGTGCCTTCTCCAGCTCTCTATGATTACTTGAGCCTCGAAGAGTGTGTAAAATATTTCTCCGTCCAAAAGCTGATATCGCATCTTGCCGTTGAATGATTCGCAGTAACCGTTTTCCCATGGACTTCCAGGTTCAATGAACAACGTGACAACACCAAGATCCTTGAGCCATTTTTTTAGCTTCTTGGCAATGAACTCAGGGCCGTTGTCAGAGCGAATGTGTTCCGGAATTCCATGTTCGATAAAAAGATCCGCAAGAATTAAAATAATATCTCCACTTCTGATTCTTCGAGCTACAAACGAAGCCAAGCACTCCTTCGTGTGCTCGTCGATAATATTCAGGATCTTGATTTTTCTGCCGTCATTTGTTTGCTCTGATACAAAGTCATAGCTCCAGACATGATTCCGGTGCGTGGGCCGAAGCCTGATGCAAGATCCATCATTGAGCCACAGCCTTGATCGCTTGGGCTGCTTCTGCGGCACTTGAAGACCTTCTTCCTGCCAGACTCGATGAACGCTATCCCGGCCCACGATAAAGCCCTCAAGCTGCAGCATAGAGGTGATCGTCTTGTATCCGTATCTGCCGTATTGGGTTGCCAGTTCAATAATACGACCGCGAAGTCGTTCCCGATTAGGATCGATGATTTTTTTATAGCGTTGAGTTGTGCGAAGTTGGCCGATCACCCTGCAGGCCAGACGCTGAGACACCTTCAACTTGGCAATTGCGTGTTGAACGGCCTCTCGTCGACGTGCAGGGCTTAGAAGTTTCCCGAGGCAACTTCTTTCAAGATCGAGTTTTCAACAGCTTGATTGGCAACGATTTTTTTAAGCCTTGAGTTCTCGACTTCGAGTTCTTTGAGTCGCTTGGCCTGATCAACTCTTAGACCGCCATACTCTTTGCGCCACCGGATAACCGTTTGCGGGGTGATCCCAACCTTTTTTGCGGCCTCTTCAAGCTTTAAGCCCTTGCCCATCTCAAGCTCTACCGTTCTTAAATGTTGAA
>JBIKLL010000010.1:0-55204 GCA_044359815.1 Pseudobdellovibrionaceae bacterium | reverse complement strand
CAAAGGAATTGAAACAGAAAGAATTCGAGGATTCTATGGTGAAAATATAGAAGTTAATACTGAGAGAAAAGGTAAAATTAGCGGTGCAGAATTAGCGGTCCACGCTACGTTTTAGTTACAGATTATTCAGGAAATGGCATTGAACAGTGGGATCTAAATATCTGGATCCCATTTTTTATTTGGAGATTTTTACCAGCGGATGACAGGAAGTTGGGGAGTACAGACATGGTCTACGAAATTGCGTAGGGTGCTGGATACTGTTGAACGCGAAGTGATTCTGACACCAAAACCATAAGCTTCAAAAAGATGTTTTTGATCACCATTGATGATGAAGTATTGGTATCTGATTTTGCCCTGACCGATTTTTGCAGGAGTTTTGGTTAGGACATCAGGGATCACTGAATCAACGACGTCCTTATCTATAAAGATTTTTAAAGATTGATTTTTAAGCTGCCCCAATGCCCAGACTTGGTTTTGAACAAGACCTTTGAAACCAAACTGTTCGCTGACCGCTGGTCCACGAGTTACCAAACATGTTGTGTCCTGTGGATGGTAAGATGTTCCCATAGTTACCTTGGCCAAAATCGGCGTATAGGCAGTGGCAAATACCTGATTGAAAGACAACAATGATACAAAAATTATTAATGATTTCATAAAAGCTCCGTGGAAATTGGTAAACAGGGTTTACACTAAAAGGAGACAGAAGAGGTTGAAAAACTGGAACCCCTTGCTGGATCTGAAAAAATGATATGGGATATGATTACTTACCCTTGAGCCAAGCTAAGAAGTCTTTTATGTTTTTTTCAAAACCGCTGGAGCCGGGTTGGTAAAAGGACTGTTTGGGTAGTTTTTCTGGCCAGTAATTTTGGTCCACCCAGTTTTTTGGATGATCGTGAGGGTATTTATACTGATCTGATACTGGTGATTTTAAAACCGGTGGGACCTGGAGAGTGCCGACAGTATCTATAAAATGCTGTGCAGCCTTTATGGCCTTGTAGGAAGAATTGGATTTAGGGGCACAGGCCAGATAACAAACCGTTTGGCCTAAAATAATTGAAGCCTCGGGATACCCTACCACATCAACCGCCTGCTGGCAGGAAACAGCCATGGTGAGAGCCCTGGGGTCAGCATTGCCGATGTCCTCGGATGCCAGCACAATCAAGCGGCGGCAGATGAAATTGAGGTCCTCACCAGAACGAATCATATAGGATAAATACAATAAAGCCGCATCCACGTCGCTGCCGCGAATGGATTTTATTAAGGCCGAAACAAAATCGTGATGGGAGCTGCCGCTTTTGTCATAGCTCAGCGGAGTCTTCATTAAATAATCATTCACACTTTCCCACTGAAAGGGTCTGGGAAGTTCAGAAAACCCAAGGTCTTCGATGGCTGAAATCATTTTGCGAAAATCCCCTTTGGACCATCTGATCAGTTCGTCCCTAAAAGTGGGGTCCGAAAAATCTGACTTTATGAGCGAAGATGTGACAGAATCAAAAACCTTACCGAGATCCTGTTCAGAGGGGACCTGAAAGCGCAAAACTTTGCACCGACTGAGCAAAGCTTTGTTGAGTTCGAAGCTGGGATTTTCGGTGGTGGCACCAATCAAAATAAAATCACCGGATTCAAGAAAAGGCAGAAAAATATCCTGTTGAGAGGTCGTCAAACGATGGATTTCGTCAACAAACACAACTGTTCGAGTTGAGTGCAGTAACCGATCAGCTTTTGCTTTTTCGCCCACTTCTTTTAAAATTTTTGCCCCAGTGTCGACGGCATTGAGTTGAACAAACTGAGCTGAAAAGTTTTTTGAAATTAATCTGGCCATAGTGGTTTTGCCAGAACCAGGGGGACCATGAAAAACCATACTGGGAAGAAAATTGTTTTTAATAAAACCTTTGATTTGGTTGACCAGTTGATCCTGCCCCACCCATTGTTCAAAAGTGGTGGGGCGCTGAGCTTCAGCTAGCGGAGTGCCTATTAAATTGTTACCAGTCATATGATTAAAAAGATCCATGATTCTTTTTAGTGGAAAGACACAGTCATGATCAACTAAAAGATTTCGCCATTTATAGTGACTTCGTGCTCGATAAAGCCCGTGGACTCATCGCCGGCATCAGTGGTTAGAAGTCCCTTTACCACCAGTCTGCCAGGGATGGAAAACGGCCCCTTACTGGTGGGAATAGCAAGGCTTCCGAATTTTAATCCACTGCAAATTGAAGTGTTGGCATTGACGAAATCATTGGGACCCTTTTGATTGGGTGGCGTAATGGATGCCTTGATTTCATCATCAGACAACTGATAACTATTTGTAGTTCCTGAGACTGAGTATTTCAGAACAACTGCAATGATTTCGAAGTTCACTTTGGGTTTGTTCCAATGAAGTCTGAAATTTTTAATTGTTAAACGAGGAGCTTTTAAAGTGCATTCGGTCGAGGCGGCTATGATCTCGGCACAAAAGCAACTGTCTCCTTCGGTTACAATAAATGCTGTGGTGGATGATCCCCTCGGATCTAGACCATCACCAGGATTGCTGGAATCACTGCAAGAAAGTAAGCCCAAAATGCAAAACAATAAAATCAGAATTTTCACAGACTGGTTTCCTCGGCCATCGAATCATTTGAGCTGAGTGAATCCGTTGAAAAACCAATCACCCTGGGAGTTAAAAATATTAACAACTCATTTTTGTCTTCTTTTTGGGAGTTATTTTTAAATAGCCATCCAATCAAAGGGATGTCCCCCAAGAATGGAACCTTGGTGGTGCTGTTTTGAGAATCGTTTTGATAGATTCCACCGATGACAGCTGTTTGACCGTTTTTAACCATAACTTTTGATTTTGCGGCTCTGGTATTAACGGGACGAACCCTGGTGGTGGGATCAGCTTCATCACCTAAAAATTGTCGTGAAACATCCACATCCAGCAGCACGTCGCCAGCATTAGTGATTGATGGGACCACAGTGAGATTAAGCTTTACCGGCTTAAAGGTCACCGAGCTGGAAGTCGTAGTACCAGAGACGTTCACCGATTGAATCGGGATTTCGATTTGTTGATCAATAGAGGCTTTTTCGTTGTGTAAAGTCATGATCCGCGGAGAAGAAAGGACTTTCACAATCCCTTCGCGTTCATACAACAAAAGACTGGCGGCCAAGTCACCTAAACCATTAAGCCTGCCGATTTGTAAACTGGCACCAAATGATGAACTGGTTCCATTGCCAATCGGAGAGCTGGCCACATTAAGATTTCCGTTGCTGCCAACAGGAGACCCAAGAACACTCCAGTTAACACCGATGTTACGACTGAAACTGTCTTGAGCTTCTACGACCTTGCCCTCAATTAACACCTGCCTTGGTGGAACATCCAGACTGCGCACCACTTTTTCGATACGAGCAATGGCTTCATCCGTGTCTGAAACAATCAAGGCACTGATTCTGGAATCTGCTATGACTTTGCCGATGGGCTTTTCTTCGATTTTGCTGTCTCTGACCGTGATATCTTTTGATACAAATTCTGCAACCTGCTTTTGCAAAGTGTCTGGATTGGCATAACTGACTGGGATCATCCTGACTTTCATATTGGCAGTGGATTTCTTTTTGCGTTCTTCAAGATTAATTGAAAGCTCTTCTTCAATTTGGATGTCCTTGAGAGGAGCGATTCTGAGGACATTTCCTGACCGAGTGTAGCCCAAGCCATAAGCTTTCATCAAAACCACTAGGGCCTGATCCCAAGGCACCTGCCTCAGTTTGACGCTGACTTTACCTGAAATATTTTGAGCTAATACAAGGTTCAAACCGGATTCTTCGCTGATTAATTTAAACAGAGATCTGATATCCATGTCCGTTGTTTCAAGCGAAATCTTTTTACCGTAAAATTTTGCGTTTCCCCTTAGAAATTCCTCAAGACTGGCGCTGGACAGAATCGAATTTTCCTCTGCCCCTGAATCATCAGCTTGCATTTCGGATGTTGGTGGTACAGCAGGTTCTGAACTGATATCAACATTGGCCTGTGCCATCGGTGGCGGAGCTGCAACAGGTTCTGACCCCTGACTGATGATGAGTACTGAATTGCCTTCAGCCTGAACGACGGGCTCTGTCGCGCCAGATTTTAATTGGACTACGACCCTGGCCACATCAGAACCTGCTTTTTGATAAGTATCCACACTGCCAAGAGCCCCTGGCATGTCCTTAAGTAAAAAGGGTCTCTTGAGTCTGGCAGGTAATTTTGCATTTTGAATTTCGATGACTAACTGATTGTTTTCCTGATTCATTCGAGTTTGGTAATCCAAAGGCGCGCTGCCCTCGATAACGATGGTTCCGCCATTGTCATTTTTTTTGAATTTAATATTGGCAATATCGTTTCTAGAGTTTGATAGGCTTTGCGGAATTTCTTGAGCCTTCATCGGCAAATCTGTCGGAGCTTCCATGGGAATTTCTGCTGGTGGAGGATTGTCCAAGGGGCTTGAGGGAATCTCAAAAGTATTAGCAGCAGGTGCTGAATCCAAGGCCGAGGGAGCATCAAGGGCGCTGGGAGCAGCTGATGAGTCAGGTGCGGCGCTGGAGCCAGTTGAAGTCAGTGGTTCATCCAAAGTTAAATCAGCTTCTGAATCAGATTGTGCTATTGCCGTGCTGACAAAACTCAAAATGAGTGCGCTGATTAAAATTTTAAATTGGCTAGCCCCGTCCATGGTTCCTCCGTCCAATTTATTCGCTCACACCACGATCCAAAGTCATAACCCGAGTGGCAGGTTGCGAAACTTTATCGATGCCTTGTTCAGTCACGATGATTTCGCCCTCTTTGATCTGTGTTACAACTCCGTTGTTGTTGCCAAGTTTGCTGCTTTTTGTGATCGTAAACAACTTACTGTCGGGATCCATAATCACAGCCCTGGGCGAATTCACATCCCAAACTATACCGACAACTTTGTATCTTGTCAGTTCGTACTTCAATAATGGATCATTACTAACCTGTGTGGTCGGTGGAGCCGCCAACGTCGTTGATGTGATTTCGACTTTAGGCTGGACGACCACTGGCTTAATGACTGGCTCAGCAGGCTTGGGTTCAGACACTTTGAGTTCAATCATTGTTGTTGGTGTTGTTGCATTGAATGGCCTAAATGGGTCCCGCTTGCCGATGGGATCGTATGAAAAACCTGAGCTTACTGAATTTGGTTTTTTAAGTTTCAGCGATTCTAGTTTTAAAATTCCTGTATCAACTGGATTGTTCTGACTGGTGGCAACGGGCGATAAAGAACCTGCAATAAAAATTGTCGCTACGCTTAACATGGAACCGGCAAAAATAATAAATAACTTAGAATAGTGATTCATTGTTTTTTACCAGTCCTATCCACAGCTAATCTGAAAGACAAAACATCGGCTCGCAAAGTGACTTTACCTTTGTATTCATTATTTGAATTTGTGTCGTCATTGGAAATTTTAATGTTCTTGATCCGCACGATTCGCTCAAGAGTGCTTAAGTAGTATAGAAACTGCGTGATTCCCGAATAGCTGCCTTCAGCCACCAAAGACAAAGGAAAAATCTCGAGATTGTCTTTTTCCTTAAACAAAGGCCGGCCCTGTTCTTTGGATTTAATAGAGACACCAGTGATTTCAGATATGCTGTCAAAAGATTTTAAAATTTCTGAAATCTGAATTTCGGTGGGAAGTTCTTGAGAAACTAATCTGTATTGATCAGACAATTGAATCAATGCAGCTTTGATTTTATCTGTCTGCTGAATGGCCTCCTCAGATTGCACTTGAAGAGATTGTTCTTTGACCAAAGCTTCCTTGGCCTTATTAAGTTGGGCCTTAATTTTTGAACCATCATCAAAACCAAACGCATAATAAAAAAGTCCTGCAAGGATTCCTATGATTAAAGCGCTGCGCTGACTGATGCTGGCTAAACGCATAAACATCAGAAAACCCCTCGGTCAACAGAGCTAACAATTTCGAATTTTTTGACTGCGCCTATTTTAGGAAGATTTTCTTGATTGGATTTAGCCAGTGATATGTCTTTCAGAATCACGCTTTTACTGAGCTTTTCCAAAAACAAGCTGATGTCCGAGTCTTTGATGCTGTAGCCGGTGATTTTTAATACCCGTTCCCTGATGTCTAATGATTGAATCCAAATTTGTTCGGGAATTTCCCTTTGTACTAAATCCAGAATCTGAACTTCTTTGTCTCGATCCAGTCGAAGTCCATCTAAAACAGATATTTGAGAATTAAGTTTTTCTTGATCCTCTTTTATTTTTTTAAGCTCTTCACGTGCGACAGCTGCTCGTTGATTAATGGCTTCAATTTCCCTTTTTTCTTTGGTGATTCGCTGGATTTCAATTTTTTTCTGCGGGATGGTTTGAGTTTCAAACACCGCTAAGGCCGCAGGAAAAATTAAAATTAAAAATAAATTCACTACGCCTTTACGCTGAATTTCATTGTTACCTGAAGACTTGGTCGATGACTGAACAGCAGCTCCTGCACGACTGGGGATTAGATTGATCTTGATCAATTGTCCCCCTTGGTTCTGAGTCCCAAACCGAACACAACAGGACAGAATCTTGCTATCTGTTGCAGATAGTGATCGTTAAAAACAGAAGATTTGGCCTTCACCCTTAAAAATGGATTAAGTGGTTCCAATTGCATATTTGTTGCTGCACTGATGTTCTGAACCAATCCTGGAATCACACAGGATCCGCCAGTAAAATAACACTTAGTAACCTGACTGCCACCCTGCTGAGAATTGACAAAGAAATCTATGGAATTTCTGATGTCTTCGGTGACCAGATCATTAGTCGCACTGATGATTGAATGAACCTGCTCTGGAACATCTTGCTTTGTCACAGCTGAAATTTTTAAAGATTCAGCCTCAGGAATTGAAATGCCCATTTCCTTGTGAATCTCGTTAGTGTAGGTTGCCCCACCTGTTGGGATGTCACGGCAAAACCCAATTTGATCATCAGAAATAATCACCAGATTTGTAACATTGGCTCCGATATTAATTATCGCTGTGTTTTGATGAGGAAACTTGCCGTAATTAAGCTCAAATAAATTGGCCAAAGCAAATCCACTGACATCTAATACGGCTAAGTCTAATTTTGCACCCAACACCACATTGGTGTACTGAAAGACCAGATCATTTTGAGCAGCCACCAAAATAACTTCCATGGTGTCAGAATACCCTTCTGGATTTACAATATGGTAAGCCAAGCAAATATTGCTGAGTTCAAAAGGGATATACTGTTCGGCTTCGAATTTCATCTGATCATGAATTAGTTTTTTTTCGACCCTTGGAATGGAAATTTTTTTGACTATGACTGCAGTGCCGAACATTCCCACACTGACCATTTTCCGTTTGCATTTTGCATCCGCAATAAGTTTTTTGACTGTGTGAGAAATCATATCAGGAGCGGTGATGTCACCACCACTGACTGAGTTTGCTGGTGTCGGGGCAAATCCAAAAGAAATCAATTCGGCACCACCGCGGCCAACATCAAGCTCCGCAACTTTTATCGTGCTTGATCCGATATCCAGCCCTATGACTTTATTTGATGAAAAAAACAAGATGAAACTCCAGCTCAAAGCCAATCATTCAAAGGATAGTTTAGACTGAAGGATGTGATACAAACCAGCTTGCAATGCTAAGGTTGTGGGAAAAAAAGACTTAAGTACAGAGCTCCTAGTTCGGAACCTCCGAAAATATACAAAAGGGCACCCAGAGCAAGGTAGGGTCCAAACGGAATCACAGTTTTTAATCCGTCTTTTGACCCTAGACTCAAGGCCAATCCAAAAACTGTCCCAACAATACTGCCGGTCATTACAACAAATGGAATGGCCTGCCAGCCTAATAGTGCCCCGATCCACGCAATCAGCTTGATGTCACCACCGCCCAAGCCCTCTTGCTTACGAAGTGCCTGATACAAGTAAGCAACCAACCACAAAGCGCCTCCACCAAACAGCACTCCTAAAATCGAATCTAAAAATTCTCGTTGTGGATTTATAGCTGCGCCTAAAATCCCAATAACAATACCAGGTAAAGTGATTTTATCAGGCAACAAATAATGATCGATATCAATAAAGGAAGCCGTCACCAGTCCAAAAATAAAAATCATGTATTCTAGGGATGTGACACTGATTCCATAATGATAAGCGGTCAGTCCAAATAAATACGCCATCAGAATTTCCACCAAAGGGTATCTGGCAGAAATTTTGGTTTTACAAAAAGCACATTTACCTGCCAGTAAAAACCAAGAGAAAATAGGTATTAAGTGATTCCAATTTAGTGTGTGCTTGCAGTTAGGACAATGGCTTCTGGGGTGAACAACGCTTTGCCCCTGCACTAAACGAGCGATGATGACATTAGCAAAACTGCCAAATATAGACCCAAAAAGACCGGCAATGACAGCCAACAAAAAGGGGCTTTCCGGATTAAACAAGGTCTCTCCTTTTGAAAAATAAAATACCCATTGTCATCATCAGACCAACCCATCCGAATAAGTGGAAGAAACTCCAACTGATAACCGATAGCGAAACTCCGTTTTCAAAAAAATAAACTGTCCGAAAGTTCATTCTGTAAAAATGAGGAAGCATCCAATTTAAAACTTCAGCTGTTAGTAAATAGACCTCGGATCTGAGCTTTTCGCCAAAAAAACTTAGCTCTTGCATCCAATTTCCAATTAAAAAAACGGAATATCCTATAAAAATTGAAGTCGCCGAATACATCCACTGAGAGAAAAACATCACAATTGAAATCAAAATAGTAGATTCAATCCAAATTCCAACTGCGATCAAAAATAAATTATAGATTTTGGGGCCAAAACCAACCAAAGCAGACAGCAAGGTGAACAAAATCAAAAGCATAAACGTTGATAAGGTCAGAATTCCAATAAATTTCCCCAGATAAAATTGAGTCCTACTGACCGGCCCACTGAGTATCAACCAGCAAGTTTTCCTCTCTATTTCAGAATTAATCGCCAAGGACCCCAAAAAAATACACAACGACAGATTAGATATATGAATCGCCAAGATACCAAAATCCACTGTCATGCGAAGTCTTTCACCAATAGACAATGCGCCCAAAAATGAGCTGATAACTAAAATGCCAAAACTCACAAACACCAAAATCAGCACAAAGCGATTACGAATCAGCTCTTGTACATAGTTCAGCGCAATTTTTTGTACAACACTAAGATATTTCAAACGTTACCGCTTTCCGCATCGAAGAAAGGCATCAGATCCGTTTCCCGAACGGCCCGAGCATTATTGGTTCTGTATACTATTTTTCCCTTTTGAATAACAATCAGGTCATCACAAAGTTCAATGATGTCTGACATTATATGAGTGCTAAACAAAATTGTGATCCCCTTGGCATTTAGGTTTTTAATAATCCTTTTGATCATGCCTCGACCCTCTGGATCCAAACCCGACATAGGCTCATCCAATATTAAAAATCGAGGCTTTTTGATCAACAAAATAGCCAGTCCCAATCGTTGCTGCATCCCTTTGGAAAAAGATTTTACGGTTTTATCTTTGGCATCAATTAACCCTACATCTTTTAATGCCTGCTCTTGCAACTGATTAAAATCACCTGCAATTGAATGAATGTTGTAAAAATATTTTAAAGTTTCAGACGCTGTTAAAAAATCATACAGATGTGGCCTTTCAGGTAAAAAACCAATTTGCATTTTGACTGCAGATGAAATTGATTGGTTATTCCAAAACCGAATCGTTCCTGAATCCGCGTGGATCAAGTCAAATATACATTTTATCGTTGTGGTTTTACCTGACCCATTGGCGCCAATAAAACCTGTGATCTTGCCCTCGGCAATTTCAAAACTGACATCATTGAGAACCTTTGAAGCTCCCCACAATCCGGTAGTGAATGACTTGTGCAACTGTTCAACACTTAGCAAAGACATATCTATTCAACACGGGGATTGAATTCTTTGACCAGCTCTCGAACCGGATCGTACTGCCGACTGGTTGCTGGCACCAAGCTGTGTGCGCCAAAATATTTTTTGATACTGGGATTGTTTCGTTTTTCGTCCAAAAGATCGATTAGAGAAAACATTAAATTATGGGTTAACTTGGGGTAGGCATTGTAAAAATCTTTTCTAACTATCAATGGATCATTGGGTATGGGATCAGACGTCCAAAGGACTTTGTAAGGAGTCTTTGGATTTTTAGCATATTTTTGCCAGGCAGAGTTTTTACCCTTTTTGTCGTCACTAAAAACCGCAACAACGTCAACCTCGCCCTTTTCAAGCAGCTCAATAGAAGCCGCATGATTGCCAGAAAACAAAACTTTCCCCAACTGCGACTGTTCGATTTTATTTTTCTTAAGAGCCATCATTGGATGCAAATATCCCGACGTAGAGTTGGCATCAACAAAGGCAACTTTTTTGCCCTTCAGATCCTTCAGACCGTTAATTTTAAGATTTTTTGTAATAAAAATGCTGTAATAAAATGGTTCATCCCAGACTTTTTTAAGCAAAACCTTTACGCCAGATTTTTTCTCGGCGATTACGTAAGTCATGGCGGTTAAAAACGCAAAATCGACTTTGTTCTGATCTATAGACTCAATCATTTCAGAGTAATTTTTTGAAATAAAAACTTTGACGTTAACACCTAAATTTTTGCGCAGATGTTCGGCGACCAGATTAGAGGCTTCTGTTGTTTCGGTATCCGAGCCACTGGGTATAAAGCCAAATACCAGCTGACTGGGATCAGTTTCTGCCCAAGCAATATTCCAAGTTAGAATCAGCAATAAAATAAACTTCATCAGTATTTCCCCAATGGAGACACATCATAATGATTTTCTTGCTTCTGTTTTAATGCAAGGACAAAAGCTTCCGCCGCATCACTTTCGGTAATGCAGGGCACTCCATGATCTATGCAAGCTTTCCTGATATCAAAACTGGCTTCCACTGACTGGCGCCCCCTGGTCGTATTAAAAACTATGGCGATTTCGCCTGAACGAATGCGATCCACACAGTGAGGCCGTCCCTCATGAACTTTTTTAAGTGCCGTCACTTTCAAACCATGTTCATTAAAAAAACTGGCTGTACCTGATGTGGCAGAAAAAGTGTAACCCATTTTTTGCAACGTTTTTGCCAGTTCAAAGATCTCGGGCTTGTCTTTGTCCCTGAGTGATAAAAATATTTCGCCTTTCTGAGGCAACTTTACGTAGCTGGACAATAGAGCCTTCATCAAAGCTTCCGAATAAGTCGGCCCCCGACCCATAGTTTCCCCTGTGGATTTCATTTCGGGCCCCAGGATAGAATCAGAATCTGCAAATTTTTTAAATGGGAAAACCACTCCCTTAACATTTACGTTTTTTATTTTATGCCAATTGTATTTATCAGGATCAACTTCACTTTTAGTTTTACCTAAAACAGCCCAGATACCTAAATCAATCAAAGGAATACTTGCGGCCTTACAAATAAAAGGCACTGACCTGGAGCTTCTGGGATTGGCTTCCAGGACAAACACAACATTGTTTTTAATCGCTAGCTGCAAATTCAAATGCCCGATGATGTCCAAGCGCTTGGCAATTTCGGCACTGAGCTTTTCGATTTCCGTACAAACTTGAGGTAACAATCGTTGAGGTGGCAAAACACCCATGCTGTCGCCAGAATGAACTCCGGCAGCTTCAATATGCTCGACGACTCCACCGATCAAGGTCCAATCGGTACCTCGGACCAAATCCACATCGACTTCCAAGGCCCCTTCCAAAAACTGATCCACCAAACAAGGCATTTGCACAGAAATAAATTCGGCGTGTCTTTCAAAATAATTTTCAAGTTCACGTTGGTTTTCTATGACTTCCATCCTCCGTCCACCCAACACATAACTGGGGCGACAAATCAGGGGGTAAGAAGTTTTCTGAGCAAACTCTAAGGCCTCAGAAACCTGACTGACCATAATTGACTTAGGAATATTTAATTTCAGATCATTGCAAATTTGTGCAAACAACCCGCGATCCTCGGCCATGTCGATTGCTTTCACCGAAGATCCCAACAGTTTAAAACCCTTTTGAGTCAAAGCCACTGCTAAATTTATTGGAGTCTGCCCACCCAATTGAGCCACGAAGCCAGAAGGCTTTACCCATTCCATGATTTCAGTGACATTTTCAGAGGTCAGCGGTTCAAAAAACAAAAAATCAGAAGTGTCATAATCTGTGGACACAGTTTCTGGATTTGAATTGATCATCACGACTTTTTTGCCAGCGACTTGTAAGGCCTTAACCCCTCGCACGCAGCTGTAATCAAACTCGATACCCTGACCAATACGATTAGGCCCAGAACCAATAACAACTACGGGCTGACAGCCAAAATTATTAACAGAAGGCTCAGACCAGTAGGTTGAATAAAAATACGGTGTGGAGGACTCAAATTCAGCAGCACTTGTATCGACCTGAAAAAAAGCAGGTTTGATTTTGTGCTTTGTTCGCATTTCTGAAATCGATTCGGAAGTTTGATTTTTCAATCGCGCAATCTGCGAATCCAAAAATCCGTTTCTTTTGGCTTTCAATAAGAGTGCACTGTCTAAAACGGAATTTCTGATCGAATTTTCAACTTCAATGATGTCTTTCAATTGATCTAAAAACCATGGCGTGATCTGAGTCAGATGATTGATTTCAGCAACTGACATTCCTTCTCGCAAAGCCTGAAAGACATGAAACAATCTTTGGCTATTAGGATAAGAAAGCTTATCCAAGCTGAGCTTTGTTTCAAAAATTCCTTCCTTAGTTGATTCCAGAGAATTAATTGCCTTTACAAAAGATTCTTTAAAAGTCCTACCAATCGCCATGACTTCGCCGACAGATTTCATTTGGGTACTGAGTGTGTCTTTTGATCCAGCGAATTTTTCAAAAACAAATTTTGGAATCTTAGTCACTACATAATCAAGGGCAGGCTCGTAGCAAGACGGTGTGACCTTGGTAATGTCATTTTTTAATTCATCCAGCGAATAGCCAATAGCCAGAAGTGCCGCGATTTTAGCAATTGGAAAACCTGTCGCTTTACTGGCCAAGGCAGACGATCGACTGACTCGCGGATTCATCTCGATGACGACCCTTTCACCAGTCTGTGGATGCACGGCAAACTGAATATTGGCTCCGCCCGTTTGCACTCCGACTTCGTTCAAAACTTTGTAAGCCTCATCACGCATTGCCTGATATTCGTAATCAGTTAAAGTTTGCTGAGGAGCCACCGTTATTGAATCCCCTGTGTGAACTCCGCAGGGATCAAAATTTTCAATGGAGCAAATGACCACAAAAGTTCCTTTGTGATCGCGCATGACCTCCAATTCAAATTCTTTCCAACCCAGAATGCTTTCTTCAACCAGCACCTCAGAAGTTGGACTTTCGTGAAGAGCCTTGGCAATCATTTCCTTGTATTCATCCAGTGAATAGGCGATCCCACCACCGCCGCCACCCAAAGTGTAGTTAGGTCGCAAAATCAGAGGAAATCCAAATTTTTCAGCAACCTTAAGACTTTGTTTAAAATCCCGAACCATTTCACTGGCCGGATATTTGGCACCGACTTTGTCCAAAATATCTCTGAAAAGCTCTCTGTCCTCGGCTGACCTAATAACCTGGGGATCGGCTCCTAATAACCTGACATTGTGCTTTTTGAGAGTTCCTCGCTCATGAAGCTCCAGAGCTAAATTAAGCGCTGTTTGCCCACCCAATGTTGGGATTAAACTGTCTGGCTTTTCGATTTCAATTATTTTTTCAATAAAATCAGCTTGCAAAGGTTCGATGTAAACCTTGGTTGCAATTTCTGGATCAGTCATAATAGTTGCCGGATTTGAATTTACTAATATGACCTGCAATCCCTCCTGCATTAGGGCCTTGCATGCTTGAGTTCCCGAGTAATCAAATTCACAAGCCTGACCGATCATAATTGGGCCGCTGCCGATGATTAATACTTTTTTTATACTAGTGTCTTTTGCCATTTTAAATTTTACTTTGTTCTGAATAAATCAAATCAATGTCAACGTGTCTGTATCGTTCAAATTTGTATCTCATCTTCAACAATTTCAGCATCAACAAATCAGGATCCAGATCAGGGTCCTTTTTGTATTTTTTAACTTCTGCTAAAATAAATTTACGAGCTTCTTCGGGATGAAAACAAAATCCCCTGGTAAACACAAAATTATCCTGTACCGGAATTATGCGAACTTCAAAAATTTCTGTAGTATCAAACCCCTCGGCCCACTGCGAATTCTTGATCCAAATTTTATCGCCTTTAATAATGTCCCTGATATAAATATCACTGCCTTTAATCTTGATAAATTCAAACATACTGTGTCGGTGTTTTCTCATACAATCAATAAGCTTTAGTTCATCGTCGTTGAATCTAAGCTCCCTGACCATGTTGATGACTTCTACCGGAGTCTGAGAATAACCGATGAGGTCCCTGGTATAAAAATACCAATCAAAAAACTGAGACATTCTGAGTTCGTATTGGTTGGAACCTTCTTCTAAAATCCCAGCATTGTCAAAAAACTCACTCTTTGCGATTTTGACTTCTTCTTCAAACTTAGAGCCTGCAAAATAGCTAAGCGCTTTGTCCATCACCGCATTTAATCTTGAATCAAGTCCTGTATCTATCAATTGCTACCTCAACATTTTATCAATAAAAAAATCAAATAATTCTACAGCATCGTGTGGTCCCGGATGGCTCTCGGGGTGAAACTGAATTCCTAAACATTTTTTTGAACGGCTAAAAATACCTGCCACCGTTTGATCATTTAAATTAACATGAGTGATCTGAACATCCTTTGGCAAAGAACCTTCTTTGACTGCGTAGCCGTGATTTTGGCTGGTGACGTAGACCTTGTTGAGCAACCGATCATCGATGGGATGATTGGCGCCTCTGTGTCCAAATTTTAATTTGTACGTTTCTGCACCCAAAGCCAGCGACAAAATCTGATGGCCCATGCAAATCCCAAAAATCGGTACTGTCCCTATAAAATGTTTCACAGTATCCACAGACTGCTTAACCTCTGATGGATCTCCTGGCCCGTTGGTCAGCATGATACCATTAGGTTTGAATTGTTCGATTTCTGAAACTGATACTCGAGATGGGAATACAGAAATCTGACTGCACCTTAAAACCAGTTCACGGATAATATTTTGTTTAGTTCCAAAATCTATAACTGCCATTTTCGGCCCGTTTGGATTTTTTCCTTTGATTGTCTGAACTGTTTTTGTAGAGACCTGCCAAACCCAGTCCTTGCTTTCGTTTTTACGCTTTTGAATTAATTCAGTGGCTAGGGACCTGGCGGCGGATTCAGAGTCAGCCTTTACCAAGGCTCCCCATGGTGTCCCTCCGGAACGCAATCTTAATGTGATTTTTCGGGTGTCAATTTCGCTGACCACAGGAACCTGATTTTCAATGAGCTGATTCAACCAAGCTGAATCGATTTTGGAATTTTGTATTTGCAAGGATATAAAGCCATCGATCCAGATTCTGCCAGATTCCCATCGGCTCTTATCAAATTTATAATTGCCCTGCATGGGCGCTGTCAGCACAACAATTTGTTTAAAGTAACTGGGATCAGAGGCAATTTCTTCGTAACCAGAATGACTGGTATTGAATACGACTTCGGCCGCACGGCTTTCGCCACCATGCCAGGTGCCAGAAAAACATTCGCC
The DNA here is from genome assembly GCA_044359815.1 of Pseudobdellovibrionaceae bacterium. Classification (GTDB taxonomy): domain Bacteria; phylum Bdellovibrionota; class Bdellovibrionia; order Bdellovibrionales; family Bdellovibrionaceae; genus JBIKLL01. The sequence goes on along the minus strand of JBIKLL010000010.1, from coordinate 39,558 downwards.
TGTTTCTAGAATCAAATATCCCGTCATAATTCTAATTCACCACACAGAGTTCTGAGCAACGCTTCCCTCAAATAAACCCCGTTCTCGACTTGATTGAAAATTCGGCAACGAGGATCAGATAAAACCGATTGATCCAGTTCCCAGTCCCAGTTTACTGGCCCTGGATGCATCAATATCGAATACTTATCCATCAAATTTAATTTGTCTGCATCAATTCTGAATTTCTGTCTGAATTTTTGCTGATCCAATGAATAGCCTTCTGAAAACCTCTCAAACTGCGACCGCAACGCGATACAAACATCACACCAGGGTAGAGCTTCCTCCAAAGAATCAAATTTTTTAATATCTGCGTTGGAAAATGGCTCAGTGGATATAATCCCAATGCTGATTTGCATAGCCTTCATAACCTCGACGTGTGATGCAAAAACCCGACTGTGAACAATGTCGCCAACAAATAATATTTTCTTAGTAGCCAAAGAGTCAAAGTTTTCAGAAATTGTGTATAAATCCAATAATGCTTGAGTGGGATGACTTACCTTACCCCAGCCAGCGCAAGCTATGGGAATATTGGTTTTTTTGCTTAATTGTTTTAAATCTAAATTTTGACCACAGCGAACCACCAGAGCTTTGGGTTTCATCGCAGCGATATTTAACAAACTGTCCTGAATGGTTTCGCCCTTTTCAAGACTGGTAGGCTGGCTGACATCAAACAAAACAGGACTCAATCCAATGTTATTTGCAGCCATTTCAAAACTCAGACGAGTCCTCGTGCTGCTTTCTAAAAATGCCAAGACAACGTTTCCAAAAAGTTTAGAATTTATTTTTTTAGCTTTTATTTGTTTTGTGTAAAAAAAAAGCCTATCGACGTTGGATTTTTTAATTTCTTTTAAATCTATAAGGCCTGCTGATAGCGAGGGCATTAAGCAAGAACGTACCCAAGCAAAAATCCTAAGTCAAATATTGTTACCTATGTTGCAATCTGCTGACTAAAAGCTCAACTGTCAGAATCAACCTAAAGCGGTTTTAAAACTCGATTCCACCTGATTGCCGGAAAATAATCCGACAACAGCTTATTGTGCCAATCAAGGGAAAGCCATATCAACAAAACCCTGCCCTCGATGCGTTCAATTGGAACAGTTCCCCAATAGCGAGAGTCGTCGCTGGAATCCCTGTTATCACCCAGTAAAAAGACTTCGTTAGGCGGCACGACAATGGGGCCAAAGGATTTACCGGAATCTTTTTTACGAATTATCAAATGGTTCCCAAATACTGATCCTTCATCGACAATCTCAAACAAACTGCTAATTCCAAAGTCCTCTTGGACAGGGCCTTCAGTCACCAAATACTGGGCCGTCGAATCATTTAATACCAAAGAGCCATTTTTAATTTCGATTCTGTCACCAGGCTCACCAACTACCCTTTTGACATATTTGACCCTGGGTTGATCAGGGTATGAAAACACGACCACATCACCCCGTTTAGGTGGACTGACAAAAATCTTCTTATTCCACAATGGGACTCTGACTCCGTAGGGAATCTTATACGAAAAAATAAAATCACCAGGCAGCAATGTGGGGGCCATCGAACTGGTGGGCACTTTGTACCCAGAAATGATAAAGGTTCTGACCAGCAAAGCTAAAAATATCGCGATCAAAATACTTTCAAGGTAGTCTCGCCATGCCTTGAAAGAGTCTTTGTTCATAGCAGAAACTTCCCTATTCTTTGAAATCTTAGGGTTTGCGGATCGCAAAGCATTTCAGTGCCAGGAAAGGGCTGATCACAGCTCAACCAGATCAATGTTGGTTTACCAATCACATGGTCCAAAGGAATCGAGCCCCAAAAACGGGAATCATTTGACTGATCACGATTGTCACCGACCGCAAAGACTTGGTCCTGTGGGACGGTGATTTCGGCAAACTGGCCATCATAAGCATTTTTATATCGGACCGTATATTCACGCTCTTTAAAATAAGTAAATCCTTCGGCATCTGATTCATCATCAAAGGAAACGCTGGGAGTTCGCTCGACAATTTGATCATTTAAAACCAAATCGCTTTTTTCAATTTTCAGCCTGTCGCCCGAGATTGCTTGGACACGTTTGACGTAAAAGACATTTGGGTCTTCTGGATATCGAAACACAATGATTTCGCCAACCTTGGGGCTACCCCATCTGATAAAATACTTTTTAGAAAACGGATATCTGATTCCGTAGGACAATTTATTAACAAAAATATGATCATGAACTAGCAATGTTGGAATCATACTTCCCGAGGGTATTACAAAGGGCTCGATAATCAGCCATCGCAATATTGCAATCAACAATAGCGGTGTAAAAAACGTTAAAAGTGCCTGGGTCCATGTGCCTCTTTTATCCTTTGCCATCTATTTTACTGAATGAAAAAACCGACCAAAGCGCACAGTGATTGGATTGCACAAAAACTTCAAAACAGGCAAAGTTTCCTCACAACTGAGCCAAACAATGCTGGCTCTGCCCAATATATTTTGTTTAGGTAAAAATCCCCAAAAACGACTGTCGCTAGAACGATGTCTGTTATCACCAAGTACAAACAGATGATCTGGCGGGACAGTGACGGGACCAAATGAATCGTAGTTTTCTCCCTTACGATTCAAAATCGAATGCTCTTTGCCACCCAAACTTTCGGTAAAAGGTACGTAGTTTTCCTTACCATCAAAAGCATCACCGTCTGAGCGAAAGTCTTCATCCCTGAGCCAGTTAAAATCATCCATACTGACAGGAGCTTTTCGCTCCTGAGGTAAATCATTGATGTACAAAATTCCGTTTTCAAAAAATATTTTATCCCCAGGTTCGCCCACAACCCGTTTAATAAAAAATGTGCTCATGTCTTTAGGGTATTTAAAAACAATAATTTCACCCTTTTTGGGTTCAGTGAATTTCACCATCCATTTTTCGCTGAACGGAATTCTAATGCCATAGACAAATTTATTTACAAAAATATGATCGTGGATCAACAACGAAGGCAGCATGCTGCCAGAGGGGATCACATAGGCTTCGAAAAATCCCCACCTAATAAACAGTGCCACCAACACAGCCAGCCCTAATGATCCCCAGCCATCGGTCCAAAATTTTCTTGCTCTCCAGTTCCAGATATCTGCGTTTTTCATTTGTACAATCTTTGTTGATGTTTAGTTATTTGATAAGTTTGAAGCAATCTTTCTTGGTATCAAGAAATTTAATCTTCAACCTTTAAAATTGCTAAAAACGCTTCTTGAGGCACTTCGACTGAGCCGATTTGCTTCATCCGTTTTTTGCCTTCCTTTTGTCTTTCTAGCAATTTACGCTTACGAGAAATATCTCCTCCATAACACTTTGCGGTCACGTCTTTACGCAACGCCCCCAGCGTTTCACGAGCTACGATCTTGGCGCCAATGGCTGCCTGAATCGCCACTTGGTATTGCTGCCGTGGAATCAGTTCTTTCATTTTTTCGGCAAGGGACCGCCCACGTGCTTGAGATTTTTCCCGGTGAACAATCAATGACAATGCATCGATTGGATCACCGTTAATTAAAATATCCATCTTCACCAGATCTGCGGTTTCATATCCCATCAGTTCGTATTCTAACGATGCATAGCCTTTTGATATTGATTTTAAACGATCGTAAAAATCCATCACCATTTCGTTAAGTGGCAGCTTGTATTCAATAATCACCTTAGTTTCGGTGACGTAGTCCATTTTTATCTGTGATCCCCGCTTGTCCTCACATAACTTTAAAATCCCGCCGATAAATTCGCTGGGTGTATGGATGATCACTTTCACAAAGGGCTCTTCCATATGTTCGATTTTAGTTTCATCTGGCAACAACGATGGATTTTCTAAAACCAATTGAGTCCCATCCAGTAAAAAAACTTTGTAAACAACTGTCGGTGCTGTTGTGATCAAATTTAAATTAAACTCGCGCTCCAGTCTTTCTTGGACAATTTCCATATGCAACAGCCCCAGAAAGCCACATCGGTATCCAAAACCCAAAGCCATTGATTTTTCAGTTTCAAAAGTCAGTGATGAGTCGTTCAGACACAATTTATCCAAAGCATCTTTCAAATTTTCATACTCAGAGGCAACCACAGGAAAAATCCCCGCAAAAACCATGGGCTTGATTCTTTGAAACCCAGGCAGCGGTTCTGTTGCTGGCTTTTTTGCGGAAGTGACTGTGTCGCCAACCCTTACGTCCCTGATGTCTTTAATCCCACAAATTATAAATCCAACTTCGCCTGAGCTAAATTCATCCACAAAAGCAGGAAAGGGCGTGTATTTGCCCAGTTTTAGAATTTCGTATTCTTTCTCGGTGGTAAAAAATTTGACCTTTTCGCCGACTTTCAGACGTCCGTCTTTAACACGAACTAAAACGACCACGCCCTGATAAGAATCAAACCAGGAATCAAAAATCAAAGCTCGCAGAGTTTTATCAGAATTATTTTGTGGTGGCGGAACCTTTTTAACCACAGCTTCCAGTATTTCCTTGATACCAATGCGATCTTTTGCTGAAGCCTTGATAGCTTCAGAACAATCCAACCCAATGGTTTCTTCCACTTGTTTTTTCACACCTTCGGGGTCAGCTGCTGGTAAATCAATTTTGTTCAAAACCGGAATGATTTCCAGATTATTTTCCATCGCCAAATAAACATTGGCCAATGTCTGAGCTTCCACACCCTGACCGGCGTCTACGACTAACAAAGCGCCTTCACAAGCTGATAGGGATCTGGAAACCTCATAGCTGAAATCCACGTGTCCCGGAGTATCGATTAAATTAATTTGGTAAGTTTGCCCGTCATCAGCTTTATAGTTCATACATACGGTTTGAGCTTTGATTGTGATTCCACGTTCACGCTCAAGTTCCATATTGTCCAGAAACTGTTCTTTCTTTTCTCGCTGAGAAAGGGTTCCCGTGTATTCTAAAAGCGCATCCGCTAATGTGGACTTTCCATGGTCGATATGTGCAATAATAGAAAAGTTTCGTATTCTTGTTGAATCAACCATGGTGCTGGATTTTGTTCCTTACTTTGAAAGTGATTTAACAACATCTTTCAATTGATCAACTTTGTTTAACTGTTCCCAGCTAAATTCAGACCTACCAAAGTGACCGTAGGTCGCAGTCTTATTGTAAATTGGTTTTAACAAATCCAATTCTTTAACTATTCTGGCTGGTTTTAAACTCCAAAGTTCTCGGACTGATCGCTCTAACACAGATGAACTGTATTTGCTGGTACCATAGTCGTTAATATAAATGCTGACAGGCTCAGCAACACCGATAGCATAGGAAACTTGAACCAAACATTTTTCAGCCAATCCTGCCGCCACCAAGTTTTTTGCAATATGTCTGGTTGCATAAGCTGCTGATCGATCCACCTTAGATGGGTCCTTGCCTGAAAAAGCTCCTCCACCGTGGGCGCCATGACCACCGTAGGTATCAACGATAATTTTTCTGCCAGTCAATCCCGCATCGCCCATGGGACCACCAACAACAAATCGTCCGGTTGGATTCACTAAAAATTTTGTTTTGCTGTCCAGCCACTGAGCTGGAATGACTTTCTTTAAAACTTCTTCGATCACAAATTCTTTAATTTGATTGTGAGTCGCTTCTTCAGAGTGTTGAGTCGAAACCACAATTGTATCGATTCGTTTTGCCTTGCCGTTTTCATACTCGACAGTGACTTGTGATTTAGCATCAGGTCTTAAAAATTGAACTTTGTTTGATTTTCTGTGTTCAGAAAGTTTCTGCAAAATCTTGTGGGACAAACTGATTGTCATGGGCATGTATTCTGGTGTTTCGTTGGTCGCGTAGCCAAACATTAATCCCTGATCGCCAGCGCCCTGTTCCTCAGATCCGGTTTCCTTAACCCCCATTGCGATATCTGGGCTTTGCTGTCCAACCGCCACAATCACGCCGCAGGTTTTATAATCAAATCCTTTGTCAGTGTGGTCATACCCAATTTTTTTAACCGTTTCGCGAGCGATTTCACCGATATTAATTTTTGCCTGAGTTGAAATCTCGCCAGCCACACAGATCAAACCCGTTGTTAACATGGTTTCACAGGCGACACGTCCCCTGGAATCCTGGGCCAAAATAGCATCTAAAACAGCATCACTGATTTGATCAGCCATTTTATCTGGATGACCTTCAGAAACTGATTCACTGGTGAATAAATAATTTGATTGTTGTGACATGTTAAAACCCCCAATTATAAATGGATTGGGGGACGCTATCAGGATTTATCAGAACCGGTCAAACAATTTGATATCTGCTTGGTAGCAGAGTTTTTTGCAATGTCTTAGGCAGATTTTCTGCGAGTGATTTTGCGGTCCTTTGCCTTGGTAAATTGCTTTGAAAGCTTGTGAAAAACCTCATCAGTGCATTCAACATAGGTTTGACCCTCTGCTGAAGCCTTAAAATGACTTTCTGGGTTATTAATATGAACCTCTATTTCTAGGGTTCCGCCACATTTTAAGTAGTGCACACTGCATTCTGATTTTTTAAGATTTATCTGATCTAGCTTTTCAAATTTTTCCTCGAAGTACTGCTTTGCGGTCTCAGAAGACTGCAGACTTTTAAAATGGTGCTTGAATTTCATCACGGCCTCCAGTTTTAAACTTATCGGCAACAGTCCTGATAACATGACGTATTGTTTTGAGCGTATCAATTTAAACTGATTTTTTAGCCCTTAATGTATTTCTGTAGTTTAAAATATTTGGTCGAAATCCAAATAGAAAATAATGTAAAGAAAATCAACAGCGAAGCCAAAGCATTAACCTTGGGGGAATGCCCAGTTCTCAAAGTGGAATACAACTTTACTGGCAAGGTATCCATGCCCACACCGTTGACAAAAAAAGTAATTAAAAAATCATCAAAAGAAAGCATAAATCCCAAAACAAAAGACGACGCTATGGCCGGCGCCATCAAGGGGATTAATACCTGGCGCAGAATCCGGCCATCAAAGGCCCCCAAATCTGCGGCGGCTTCGACCAAACTGCCGTCAATTTCACTCATCCTGGAACTCATTGTGTAAAAACAAAACGTTAGCGTGAACGTAATGTGCGCGATTAATACCGTGCTAAAACCCAATTGCAAACCCAGGATGTGAAACCATACCAATAACGACAAACCAATCACCAGTTCTGGCAGTAAAAGCGAAATCAGCGAAAACAGCCCTAAGATTTTTTTGCCAAAAAACTGAGTCTTGCCGACAGCTATCGCCGCCACCAAACCCAAAACCGAGCTCAAAATCCCTGTCAAAGTGGCAAGCCTTAGACTGTGGATCGCAGCATTTTGAAACTGATTGTCTTCAAACACTTCTCGGTACCATCTGAATGATAAAACCAATTCTGCACCCTGTTTTTCAAAAAAACTAAAAATGACCATATAAATTACAGGAAAATACAGCAACAGCAGTCCCAAGGGAAAAATAATAAAAATCCAAAATGGTGGTTTAGGTCTGCGCTTTTCCACTATGCACCCTTTTAATAAAAATGATTGCAGACACCGAAAGCACTAATAAAAGCAAAACCGAAATAGCAGATCCAAAAGGCCAATCCCTGGATTTTAAAAACTGCTCAGTGATCAAGTTACCTATCAACATGGCTTTGGCCCCACCTAATAAATCAGGGATTACAAACTCCCCCAAACAAGGCACGAACACCATCACTGAGCCCGTCAAGATGCTGGTAAAAGAACAAGGCAAAATGATTTTAGTAAAAATAGTCCATCTGGAAGCCCCCAGGTCTGCAGCGGCCTCCAGCAAAGTGAAATCAAATTTTTCTAGGCCTGAAAAAAGAGGCAACACCATAAATGGCAGATAGTTTGCCACCATCCCATACATCACCATAAATTCATTGTGTGTGAATGAATGCGGATCAACGGTAAAGCCCAAATACCCTAGGGTTGCCACTAATGGGCCATCGTAACCTGCAAACAATTTTAAAGCATACACCCGACCGATCAGGTTGGTTAAAAACGGAATCGCAATCAATATCAGGGCCAATTGCCTGAACTTGGATTCAAAAGTAGCCATCACCCATGCCATTGGGAACCCCAACAGCAAACAAAGAGCTGTCGTCAACGCCGACAGTTTTAAGCTTTCAAAAAAAATCTGTAGATAAACACCTTGGAAAATCCTCAGGTAATTGTCGAAGGTCCACTCCCATTTAATCCCACCATAAGTGCCACGAGATAAAAAGGAAAACACTGTGACGATCAATACTGGGCAAACCAAAAATACAAAATACCAGACCAGCGGAATCCAACCAGACCATTTCAGCTTAGACAGTTTATCAAATGGTTGAGCTTCTGCGTTTTTAATTTTCATTTTTCACCTGGCAAACGACATAGCATTTTGAGTGTCAAATGCTGCCAGCACGACTTCATCAACTTTAAAATGATGAACATCCATTTCTTCACCGTACGATACACTGGCTAAAACTGTTTTGTCGTCTATGCGCACACGCCATTCAACACAATCACCCCTAAAAATTTTGCTTTCGATTTTAGCCAAGAAAAAATGGGCTTCAGAGGGCTTTTCATCCCGTTTGTACAAATTTATTTTTTCAGGTCTGATAAAAGTTAAAGTCTTGGCTGCCTTATTCAGTGGGCAACTGGAATGTAAGGTTGATTTGAAACTGTGGTGATCCGATTTCAAGCTGGCAATCTTGCCATTGACCTCCTGGATTTCAGCATCGATGCCACTCATTTGACCAATAAACTTCGCCACAAACAAAGACTCGGGATTAGAGTACAATTGCTCAGGAGTACCCACCTGTTCAATTTTGCCTTCATTCATAACTGCAATTCTGTCAGACAGGGCAAAAGCTTCTTCCTGATCATGAGTCACGTAGATGAAAGTCAAACCGGTCTTTTTCTGTAAAGCTTTAAGCTCGATCTGCATATGCTCACGCAGTTTCAAATCCAGCGCCGACAAGGGTTCATCCAAAAGTAAAATTTTAGGTTTATTGGCAAGAGCTCTGGCCAAGGCGACCCTTTGAGCCTGGCCACCAGAAAGGGTTTCTGGAAATCGATCCTTCAAATGTCCCATGTTTACCAATTTCAGAGTTTCTTCCACCCGTTTAGAAATTTCGACTTCGGGGAGTTTTTTATTTCTGAGCCCAAAAGCGACATTTTCAAAAACACTTAAATGGGGAAAAAGAGCGTATTTCTGAAAAACCAAATTAAAAGGCCTTTTTTGCGGAGGCGACAGATCAATGCGCTCTTGATTGAGTCTGATTTCACCCGAAGTAGCGACCTCAAGCCCTGCAATGATTCTGAGTAGAGTTGTTTTGCCACAGCCACTGGGACCCAAAAGCGAGAAAAATTCGCCTTCATTGATTGTTAAATTTAAGTTGTAAATTGCTGTCGTAGCATTTATGAATTCTTTTTTTAGATTTACGATATTTAACATTTAACTTTTCTATACTAAAAAGGAGCAAAATGAAAACCCTGATTTTAATGGTTATAGCTTTTTCTTTTTTGACTGCTGGATGCGATTCAAAAAAATCAGAAAACCAAACCACTGCCGCTGGCAAACCGCGAGAGGTTAATCTGGCTATCTGGGGAAATTATTTGGCCAAGGAATCAGAAGAAAAGTTCCAAAAACAAACTGGGATCAAATTAAACATTACAAACTATTCATCTAACGAAGAACTTTTGGCCAAAGTTCAAAGCGGCGCTTCGGGTTTTGATGTGGCGGTTCCGTCTGATTACATGGTTGAAATCATGGCAAAATCCAGTTTGCTAGAGCCCCTTGATTCGACAAAAATCCCCAACAAATCTTTGATTGATGAAGCTTGGTTGAAACAGAGCTTTGATTCTGAAAATAAATATTCTTTGCCGTACGCTTGGTCGACTGCAGGCATTGCCATCAATCGGGAAATTTTTAAGGGCACCATAAAATCTTGGAAAGACGTTTTTGAAAACAAAGAACTCAAAGGCAAACTGTCATTATTGGATGATGTTCGCGAAGTCACGGCAGCGGCTCTTAAAATGCATGGCTACAGCGTTAACACGGTAAATAAGGGCGAGCTTGATAAAGCCAAAAAAACTTTGCTGGAGGTTAAATCCAGAGTGAAGCTGTTTTCATCGGACACTATTGATAATTTAGTTAATAAGGAAGTGGCTGTAGCCCAAACATATTCACCAGATGCTCTGCAGGCGCAAAAACGCACTAACGGTAAAATCGAGTATATTATCCCAACTGATGGGGCGACCAGGGCAATCGACAATTTAGTTGTTGTTAAAGGGGCAAAAAATCTGACTGAAGCACACGAGCTGATTAATTACTTTTTAAGCCAAGAAAGCAATTTGGTTTTTGTTAAAAATCTGATGGTTGGACCTGTATTAAAGGGAACTAAAGCTCTTTTGCCAGCTGATGTTCAATCCAATGCAGGGTTATTTCCTCCAGCTGAAACCATGTCACGACTGGAAAAGATTCAGGATTTGGGCGACCAGACCCAGCTTTATGATGATCTTTGGACTCAGATTAAAACTTCTAAGTAATTAGCTCGCGCCAGTAGGCTGCAGAATTTAAATTTTGTAGCCTGCCGCTGATGGACTGAAGATTAAGTGCAGATCAATCAATGCATTGAAAATTCAAGGCTCTGGAATCACCCACGTAAACTTCAGCAATAAGCTTAAGCTCATTAAAGCGGATGGTGATTTCAGAATCCCTAAAGACATCCAAACCTTTGAACGTATAAACAGGCTCTGGCACACTTAGATTGCTTACACGAAAATCCTCTTGTTCAAGCGAGGACCAGTATTTGCCATTAAAGACCGAGGCTTTCCCATTTGAGGTATCAATGGTCATTCTGTCGCGTTTTCCGGCGTCAATTGGCTTGCAATTGAATTCAGAGGCTTCACAGATAATGGCGGCGGTTAAAATTGCGGTTATTGCTAGTGTCTTCATAGGTTTGACACTACTAGTCTAAAAGTGCCGTTTAGGGTAGCTCTGTCATTAAATTTGAAATTTTTCACCAAACTAGCAGTGGGCTAACCCTGGGATTTTAAAACAACCGAGCCCTTAGAAACTCGGTTCCATTAACCTGAGGCTGATTAGTATCCGATGACAAACAATTTATTAAAAACGACTTAGAAAAGCCAAAATACCTTAAATAGATTTGAAATCTGAAATCCAAACACAACCTCCTGTAATGATCGGAATCGCTCAAAACGATCCAAAATTTTCAAATGTGATAAGCAAAAATGAGAATATTTTTAATTTTCGTTGAATGAAAGTGTTTAAGAAAAATCAGGGATTTGGTCTTGATATCCACAATTTCGAATTTCAAAAAACCGTATTAGTAGTGCCAGAGCGATCACTCCATACACTGGGTCAAAACATTTTTTTTCTTCTGCTGGACGGCAAAATTTTCAGCACGTCACGGTATTTTGCGACTGTCCTTCGAGCGATTTGGATTCCGTCTTTTTTCAACAAATCTACCAACTGCTGATCAGACAATGGATCTTTGGCATTTTCTTTGTTGATGAGTTCTTTGATTTTCAGCTTAACAGACTCTGATGCCAGTGATTCGCCATCTGATGTAGAGATTCCAGAATTGAAAAAATACTTCAGTTCAAAAATCCCCTGAGGCGTGTGCACATATTTTGAAGTGGTAACACGGCTGACAGTGGATTCATGCATTCCAATATCGTTTGCGATGTCTCTTAGTACCATAGGTTTTATAAAGCCCGTTCCCTTATCCAAAAATTCGCGCTGATGCTTAACGATGCTTTCTGTGACTTTATAAATTGTTCTTTGTCGCTGGTGAATGGATTTAATCAACCAAACCGCAGACCTGAGTTTCTCTTGGATGTAGTCTTGTGTTTTTTCGTTGCTTTTGCCTTTGAGCATATTCTTATAAAAATTCGAAATTTTTAGTCTGGGTAAACCGTCTTCATTTAATGAAACCATGTAGTCGTCGCCAACCTTATAAACATAAACATCTGGCATTACATATTGGGTATCAGTGGCTGCAAACACTCGACCCGGCTTGGGATCCATGGACAAAATTATTTTGCAAATATCTATGACTTCCTTAATATCTCGATTCGTAGCCTTGGCAATGCCGTCATAGTTTTTCTTCTCGAGATCTTTCAAATGATTATTTATTACGTTCACTAAATCATTTGTGTCTTCTTCCAGATGCTTGGCCTGGATCAACAAACATTCTTTCAGATCACGGGCCCCCACACCTGGTGGATCAAGCTCTTGCAAAAACGGCAAAACATCTAACAGGTCCTGAGCTGTGACGTTTTCATTAGCTGCAACTTCATCCATAGGGGTCAGCAAATACCCATCATCATCCAGATACTGAATTAAAATTTCCAGCAGCCCAATTTCCTCTTCAGAAAATCCACCCATTTTTAATTGCCAGCTCAGGTGATCATGCATCGTTGTCGTTGTTGAAATCACGTTTTCGTAATTCATGATTTCTTCGTTGCCACTGAAGTTATTGTGAGTTTGTTTGAACTGATTTTCTAAATAACTTTCCCATTCAAATTCGTCTTGTCTGGGATCCTGGCCATTGCCACCTTCTGTTGGTTCAACCTCTGTCGCCGCTTCTTTAGTGCGCAGACGGTCTTCTTCTTTTAGCTCTTGGGCTTCATCCAGAATGGGATTTTCGTCCAGCTCTTTGCGAATGGCAGTCTCAAGCTCCATGCGCGACAGTTGCAATAACTTAATTGCCTGCTGCAGCTGCGGAGTCATCCGCAGGGTCTGGCTAAGATTCATGGTCTGGCGCATTTGAGACATTTAATTTCCCTTACAACTTAAAATTTTCGCCTAAATAAAACTTTTTAGCTAGTTCAGAATTAGTAATTTCTTGTGCCGTTCCTTTAACTTGAATAATCCCGTCCTTAAGTATGTAGGCCCGATCACAAATGCCCAAAGTTTCCCTGACGTTGTGATCTGTTATCAAGACCCCTATTCCTAGGGCTTTTAGCTTTCTGACGATTTCCTGAATGTCTGCAACAGCAATAGGGTCAATCCCAGCGAAGGGCTCATCCAACAATAAAAACTTGGGCGTCGCAGCCAAAGCTCGAGCGATCTCAACCCTTCTGCGTTCGCCGCCTGATAGTGAATATCCGAAACTTTCGCGGATGTGGGACAGTCTAAAGTCTTGCAACAGAACCTCTAGTTTTTCGGCTTTGGAAACTGAGGAAAAACCATGGGCCTCAAGAGCTACCAAAATATTTTCTTCAACTGTGAGCTTTCTAAAAATGCTGGGCTCTTGCGCCAGATAGCTCAAACCATGTCGGGCCCTAACATGCATCGGATCGGTGCCGATTGACTGATCATCCAATTTGATTTCGCCAGAGTCAGGTTTTACCAAACCTACCACCATATAAAAGCTAGTGGTTTTCCCCGCACCATTTGGCCCCAAAAGGCCAACGACCTGTCCTGACTGAATGTCAAAGGAAACGTCTTTTACGACCTGTCGTTTTTTATAAGATTTAGAAATGTTAATAGCACTTAAATGACTCATTCTTTGTCGATTTTAGCACGTATATTTTGGACTTTCACTTTCTTTCCGCCATTTAAAAAAGTAATTACTTCGCCCAAAATTTCATCACTGTTTTGCACCACTCTAGGTTTGCCATTCAGGACAAACTTGTTTTCTTTTGGCAAAAAACTGGCCGTATCACTGGTTGCGAACTTGTCAAAATCTGAAATTTTGGCCCCACCAACCACTTGAATGCTTTCTAGGGATTTACCAACAGAGTCATATTGAAATTTTGCTTCTGGCCCTTCCAGTCTCATCTGATTGATATTTAAATTTACGTTTTTCAAAAACCGAACAGAATTTGATTTGGAAGAAAACTCTGCGATTTCGCTTTTTATAGAAATGGCTTTACCATCGGCCATCATTTTTTTTGCCTCGACGTCAGATTTTAAACTCATCACGCCGGCATCAACATCGGTTTCCATTTCATTGCCAATTACAGAAATTCCTTTTGCGTTTTCATCTGCAGGTCCGATCATTTTGACCTTACCAGGACTTCTTATGATTCTTTCCAGAGCTCGATAAGTTATGCGCTCTGAATCCAAATTGTAACCGTTTTGTGAAATGACTTTAACCTGACCGAAAATTTCAAAGTCTTTGGTTTTTGTGTCGATCAATCCACTTTTTCCTGTGATCACAAAATCCACTTTATCTTTTGAATAAAAATTAACTTTGACCTTTTTGAGTTCCCATTTTCCCTGCCCCTGCTGCCCCTCTGCAGACTCAGAAAATAATTCCCAATCCCTAACCCCTGATTGGCTTTCAACCAAATGCACCCCTTGCATTTTTTGTTGAGCTTGAACTTCATTGGTTTCAATCAAATGAGCACTGCGCAGCTTTTCTTCTTCGTTTTCAATAATACCCGGAAAGCCCAGCAAGATTTCGATGAACAAAACCGCCAGACAGATAAAAAAGAAAATGTTTAAATATTTTTTCATGACTCAAAACCTTGAGCCAAACTACTCCGAGTTAGTTTGTTTTGTCACGGCAAAGTTGATTTCGCCAGCGCCGGCTTCTGTGACTGTATACATGATCTTTTTAACAGACAAAAAATCCATTCCTTTATCAGCCTGTATGGTGACTTTGTTCCAAGGAGTTTGCTCTTGGCCCTTTTCACCTCGAGCGTTCACAACAGCTTTTTGTATCTGATTTTGTAATTTGAATTCATATTCTTCACGAGCTTTTTTCAACGCTTCTACCATCTGGGTAAAAAGCGGCACGACCATCCACTCTTGCTGAGCAGACAGGGCTTGAAAGGTTATCACTGGATTTTTATCAATCAGAATTTCTTTGTTGGATATGGTCACGACTATGGCTGGCATAAGTTCTTTGATTTTTTCAGCCTTTGGCAGAGTAACGTCTTTAGGGATGTAAATCACCTGACCAGTAGCATTGTAGTTTTGTAACAAGAAAATCACTAACACTGTGAACATGTCCACCATCGCTGTAAGAGACAGCAATGCAACAAGTTCCCTTTTTCCTTTACGCTTACTCAGAATTTTACTGTGCCTGAATTTGGTTCCCGGATGATGAATCGGCATTACTTGGGCCCCCCAGTTAGCACAGATATGGCAGTAAAATCAGTCTTCAGCATTATGTCCATACCCTTAATCAGTCTTTCGTAAGGTAAATCGTCCTGCATCGCAATGGCTGCGTCTACTTTTTCGGGGTATTTCTCTTTGGCAGCTTGCAACTGAGTCATTAAACCCATTTCATCAAACTCACCATTAACTACTGGCAAAGTTATTGTCTTGGGACCAATCTGCAAACGATAACCGCCAGATATAATATCTAATTTAATGGGAACATCGGCTTGCGGAGGAGGCTTCACCGGCTCGTCATTATTTTTTTTACCATAAATGGAATTACCAACTTGAATCATTGATACCTGAGTCCATACTGCTGTGATCAACAAAAACGTAATCAACACACTCATCAAATCGATGAATGGAACCAGATTCAGTTCAACCGCTATGTTTTTTCTGCCACCACCACCAGTAGATACTTGTCCCATTTTTTACTCTTTCAGTTTGTCTCGGTTAGCTACCACCAGATTCAACAGACTCATAGAACCTTCAATCATGTCATTTTCTGCGCGCTGAATGCGAAGCTGAAAATATCCAAACGCCACAATTGAAATAATCGCAACCAAAAGACCGAATCCCGTACAATTCAAAGCGTGCGCGATACCTTGCGAAAGCTTAGTTGCTTTTTCTGCTGGATCCGCATTTGCAACCGCTTCGAATGATTGAATCATACCTATGATAGTTCCCAACAACCCTGCCAACACGGCCACATTACCTGTCACCGCAAGAAACGAACTCCAGCCTTCAAGCTTTGGAGTTTCACGTAAAACGGCCGCATCCATTGCTACCTGAATTTCTTCATCAGGACGTCGGTTCAAAACTTGGACTAAGCCTGATTTCATAACCAATGATAAACTGGCTGGTCGGCTGTCACAAAACGAAATGGCTTGGCGGATATCTCCCCTAAGAATCATTCCGTAAATGTTGTCAGTGAAATCTTTCTTATTCACGATCAGCTTGCTCATGGTCGAAAATCTTTCAACGACCAGAAGAACTGTCAATATAGCCAAGATTAAAATAACGTACATAACCGCGCCACCATCAACAAATGCCTTTTGTAGAAACGGCATGTTGTCGCTTGAGACGACGGTTGCTGCTACTTCATTCATAAATTCCTCCTCTAGCAAATTGCTAGGTTAATTATCTTTGTGCTCCAAATACAAACGGGTAATCAACAACGGCCACTGTTCCCGGTGGCGGCTCTGGAAAGCGAGTTTCCTTAATTCTGGCCGCCACACAGTTTTCAACTGCGGCGTTGTTCAAACTGGAAGTCAAAGGCTTAGCAGAGCGAACTCGGCCTTGCTCTTCGATTTCAAACTGAATCACAACTTTACCCTCAAGCCCTGATGTGACTCGCAATTGTCTTTCGTAGCAATTTTTTAACTGGTTCAATATAGATCTGATTTTTCTACGAACAGCTTCACGGTCAATACTTCCAACAAACGCTTCCTCGGTACCACCAGCATCGATATTGACTGAGTCTTTTCCACCCAAACCAACCCCACCACCATAGGTGCTCATGCCAGAGCCTTTACCCTTGGTTCCTACGCCAGCAATACCTTGAGTCGCTGTGCCTTTACCACCGGCTCCTGTGTCTTTAAATTTTGACCCAATATCATCACCAGCACGGTTTTCATTCATTCCAGATTTTCCAGTGGCTTCATTGGCCATTCCTAACAATTGACCTGAACCACTGTAAGCTTGATCCAAAGTTTTTCGCATTCCACCCGATCCAAATGCAGCTAGCAGACCTTCTTTTGAAACGTCTTTAGCTTGGGCATTGGCGCCTGCAGCTTCACCCATTTTTTGAGCTCCACCAGATTTAACCGCCGTGAATTTTTTGGGACGATCAACTTTGGTTGGTTTTGCCATGACCTCAGCAGCTTTTGCGGCCTCTTGCTTTTTGACAGCCTGAGTGCTGGGAGTTTTTGCTTTTGAGTTGTCTTTTTCTGACATATTTACTTTAACAACCTGGGTTGTTGTCGGAGCTCTTTCTGGAACTTGAATTGGCGCTAAAGTTGTAACTGTCGTCGGAACAATGGGTTCGTTTTTGGGTTTGTTGTAAATAAACTGCGCAAGCCTCAGCTGATCTTCTTTGGGCTTTTCCACTTCAGGTGGGACGTAAGTTGTGACTGCAAAGTACACCAGCATCGACATCACCATCGAGAAAATAATCGAAGCTATTTCACCAGCTGCCAGATCTAAAGGCGATGACATCAGTGGAATTGGAGTCGGAGGTACCCACCGAATGTATAACTGCAAGGTTCCACCGCTAAACGACAAGCAAATCATTTCGCCCTGTTCAAGCTTTAGCGTGTGACCCATCGGTGAACGGGTGGCCCGTCCTGATCGTAGGCCGTCTTCAATCTTCATGATTTGATGATTGCCCAAAATAAATTCTGGCAGCATTTCAATAGGTGCATTGACCCTGCAGCCACCTGCAAAGTCTATGAACTGCATATTTCCGCGAATAAAATTAGGTGGGACTTTAATATCCGAATTTTCAGCACTGCCTAACAAAATAATTTTATTGGGACTGGTATCCAAACCAGGTCTGAAATGATAACTATCAACGACACGCTCTTTCCAACTGACAATAACTTCAAGCACATTACCCTTTGTCGGTCGCAGATAAGTCCTAAGATCTTTGATCTCGCTACCGGGAGCAAAAGTTTTCGTCGAATGTTTTAACGGAGCTATTGGCGTTTTTGACTGAGATTTAACATTCTGAATCGGAGGAGCTGCTGGCGACTGATTCCGCTTGGAAACAGGAATAGCCGTTGGAGTCAGAGTGTCCTCCTTGGGCGGAGTCAGATCCTTAATTTTTGCGACTTTCGGTCGTTCTACAATTGGAGTCTTGGTCTGAGTTTCTTCAGGAACCGCTTTAGGCTTAGGCACACCTACGAAAAACTGCACTTTGAAACTGCCGACCTCAAGATTGTCTCCCGATTGAATCTGATCATCTAAAACAGGTTGACCGTTTTTCAAAGTTCCAGAGCTGGATCCCAAATCACAAATATAATAACCCTTATCACGAAGTTCGATCAGGCAATGGATCGGTGATACTTGAGAATCCTCCAGATAGACATGAGCATCTGCATTCTGACCAAAAATAATCTGATCCCGTTCAAACTGCTTCACTTCAAGCAATTGATCATTTTTGAAAATTCTAAGTATGATGGGTTGTTTCAATTGTCTCTCCGGATCCGTTGCATGTCCTCAGATGTTCTTCTCATTTCTGGAATAAAATTTTCTCGAAGTTTTATCAGTCTTTTGTAGTTAAAATTTTTCTTTTGAAAAATGTAAGAGATATCAGGTTTCTGAGCAGCACCTTCAACCAGTTCGTCTTCAAAACTGAGGGAGGTTTTTTTAGCAGAATTAGGAGCTACCTTTGCGCCTTGTTGAGCCAACACAATTGTTGGCAAGACAAAGATCATTAATGAGATCGCAATCAATGTTTTCATGTTCAAAATCCATTTTCCCATGATTTTAGTGCCCATTCTCTATTTTAAACCAGCTTTCGCCATAATTTCCAAAGCATTAATTTTTGTTCTCATCTCTGGCCTTGGACCCAGGACCTTCAATCGGTTCAAAAGATCATTTCCACTTTGAAAAGCCTTTAAGTTCTGAATCAATAAAATACTGTAGTTAAACATAAGATCGATATCGTTTGATTTTAACCTGAGCCCATCTTCGTAAGCTTTTTTAGCTTTGTCATAGTTACGAGACCCAGTCAGCGCAATGCCCACATTGTTCCAATACCTGTGATCACTTTTGAATTTTGGCTGAGCTATATCAAAAACGGCCAAAGCTTTGGGATAATCTTTGGAATCTACATACAAGATCCCCAGATTATTTGCGGCCACTGCATTTTCACCACTGATCTCTAGTGCTTTTCTGAACTGCCTAATTGCGACAGATCTTTCATTTTCAGTTAGGGCTACGATTCCCAGGTTATTATAAATTTCTGATTGATTGGGATTCACTTTCAGTGATTTATCAAAAAACAATTTGGCAGCTTTTGTTTGGCCTTTTTGTAAATGATAGATCCCCATAGCATTCAAAGCTTTTATTGTTTTAGGGTTGTCGCTTAAAACCATAACTGCTGCAGAATAAACTCGGTCAATATTATTAGACTTGATAGCCTCATCCAGAGCTTTTTCATTCACTGCGGAAGCTTTCATTGGTGGAGGCTCATCTTGAACTTTGGGAGGCTCAGGCTTTGCCATCGGCTCTGGAACTTCGTTGATTTCAGGTCCCGAAGCCTGCGGTGGTGACTGTGCAGTCAAACCTTGATCTTCAACCCGCCCCTGCTCAGAGGCGCAGGAACTGAGAACCATAACAGAATAAATCAATAATAGGGCTTTTAAATACCTATCCACTGAGTGCTCCTTGATTTGACAACAGATTCCCCGCCTTCATAAACCGCGGTTGGATCCAATTTCATAAATTTATCTCGCGTCTGAAAATAATGATCACCATAAGAATCCAACTGACTGGCTTTATCTAAAGCAGCCCTATAGCTTTCTTTTGCTTTATTCAAAAATGGTTCGGCAATCTGTTCAACGCCCTTTTTATACTGTGCCTGCTCGTCGGCAGTTAACCCTTTTGGCAAAGGCACTGCCATTACGGCCTGATACATGTGATGATTGGCTTCGCCAACCACTGACAATGCTCCAACGATTTCGTCTGCACTGTCAAATCTTATCACTGCTGTCAGATCATTGTTTAATTGATTGATCATATCGATTTTTTGTTTGATTGCTGATTGTTGTTTGCGAGGATCCAACGGAATGCTAATGGCCTTCATTGAATTCATTTTCTGAGTCACCTCGGCCAATTTAAACTTAGCCACGTACTCGGCACCCATACCCTTGCCGCCAGGTGAAAGCTTTCTCTGCAGACCAATCAAGCGGCCCTTCCATTTCTCTGATTCTGTTCGACGCCCCAGTTTTAGATTCATTTCATAAATATAATTAGTGGAATCCAAATTCTGCTGAGGAGTCCCCCCACCCTGATTCAAGTATCTTTCGTAGGACACAATGGCTTTTGACAGCTGACCACGTTCCCGTTGCAAAGTGCAAATTTGGTACAAGGTATCTTGTCTATCTTTGCCTTTAGCTACTTGGTAATAGTTTTCGTAAGTTTGTTCAGCTTTTTGTTTGTTGCCTAAGGCATCGTACAAAATCGCCGAGTTAAAAATATAATTGGGTGTTAATGGATCCTTGGGATTCAAAGCTGCCAAGTCAGAAAAAGCTTTAGCTGCGATATCCAACTGCCCTGAATCCTGATAAAGCTTTGCTAAAATTCTGGCAGAATTATTTTTAAACTGCTGAGCTTCTGGCTTTTTGGACCCAACAACTGCCTGATGCATCTCGGTTGCTTTTTGATTGTTACCTGATTTTTCGTAATCAATCGCCGCATTAAAAATAGCTGTCATTGCCAGTGAAGACGCCGGATTCTGTTTAGCAAAAGCTTCAAATGTAACAGCTGCTTTTGCAAAATCTTTCGCAGCTTCCAGATCCTGGCCTTTTTTAAAGCTGGCTTTCTCCAGAACCTCACGCACATCGGCCCCAGCTTTACTGCCTGCCAGTGTTGGCAGAGCCAGGATTTCGTTTCCGGCTTTTTCCAAACCAGCATAGTCCTTTCGGATATTGAAACTATCTAACAACAAATTCGCAGCGTATTCTGCGTACTTAGTTTTTGGATATTTCTGCATCAGCTCCCTAAAATACGGAGTGGCATCATCAAAATGATTGTGAAGATAATATAGACGTCCGATTCTGAATCTGATCTCTGGTCCTTTTTCAGAAGTAGGAACTGCTGCGATATAGGATTTCGCAGTTTCAATAAAGGTTATGACCTTAGGATCTAAACCTACAGGCTCAGTGACAGTGCCAACTGCTTTTGAAATGTCATCCTCAGAAGGAAGGGTTTTTTCCATCGACAGTAATGTGTTTTCAGAAGCTTTTTGAAAAAACTTAGAATTTTTTCCGTTATCCATAACCCATTTATACTGAACAGCTGAATCTTCGTATTTTTTCATGTCATACAACAATTCACCAAAATAAAAGTGCATGTCTGCAACTGTTGGCGAATCATTAAATTCAGAAACGTAAACTCGGTAACCTTCCATTGCCAATGCCTGAGAAAACGGAGCTCTGGAATTTTGTGCAGTCTGATGCTGCTCTAAAATAAAGTTTCTTAAAGTTGTCTCGCGAAGTTTGTAGGAACTATCAACTAATTCTTTATTTGCTTTGTTAGCCTGTCCCCAGGGTCCAGCCGAATTATATGTTCTGACCCATGTGTAAAGCTCTTCCCTGAAGTCCCGAGATTTTTTAGCTGACGAATATAATTTTACAACCTGAAATTTAAAGTCAAAGGATTTTGGCGAATTGGGATCCAATTGGATCATGTATCTGAACAGGGCGCGAGAGCCTTCGATGTTGCCTTTGTCTCCGTAAAAATAAGCCAGCTTTTCAACGTAGTCTCTGCCCTTTTGACCAGCTAAACTCTCAAAATAAGCCGGCGCTTTTTCTGGATCGCCGATTTCCGAATAAAATAATACAACGTCTCGAAGTGCTTCGTTACCCAGCTTAGATCGATTGATTTTTTTGCCATCGCCTTCATCCTCTGAAGTTGCTGCGCGGACCAGCTCTTCCATTGTTCGAAGTGCTGTCTTGGTGTCACCCGTTCTGAACAATGTCCATGCGTATTTGTACTTTGAAAACGTGTGTAATCTGTGGTTTCTGTTTCTTAAAACCTGAGTGTAATATTGCTTAGCTTCTTTCCAGCGCTCATTTTCAAAATGATATTCTCCCAATGCAAAATTGGCTTCGATCACATAGGAACTGCTGGGAAATTCTTTGGTCAGTCTTGCGTAGTACTGACTTCCCTTTTCCAATTGATTCAATTCAAAGTAATTGTATCCCAAGAAAAACAAAGCCTGATCTGATTTTTCATCCCTTGGAAAATCCCTTAAGAACCATTCATACAATTGGATGGCCTTACGATTGTATTCATGAGCTTCTTTGGTGTTGAGCACAGGCTTGATTTTAGTTTTGCCTTCTTGAAAGGCCTGCAGTTTTTCGTCGTATTCCCCTTGAACTCTGAAATCAATCAAGCCAGCTTTTTCCACATACAGCTCGGCAAGTCTTAACCACAACTCGCCCCTTTGCTTGGACTCGCGAAACTTTTGTGTCAGCTTGTAAAGCTCTTGGATCTGCTGATCAGTGATTTTTTCAAGCTTAACCTTATCGTCGTCTTGCTCAGTAAAGAACGACTGTGTTCTGGGCGGCTTGACTGAGTTCAGATTTACATTTGATTTCGTCACTTTCAACGTGTCTTGCTTGGCTTTAGGGATTGCGATTGCTTTCCTTTCGCCTATAGAAACACCAGCACCCCGATCGACCTGTTTTAACAACTGGCCCAGAGTTTTCTTTTTACCGGCCGCTTCAGCAATTGTGTTTTTATTTTTTTTCTTTGCTTCAGCTGTCACAGTCACCGCTGCAGCACCTGCTGCCACAGCAACGGATACTATAAATTTAATAAAGGTTTTATTCATTGTTCTACTCACAATTTTGTTTTCCTAAATAGTGAAAATTACCAACTTCATCCAACCAGTATTCGCCATCAAAGGGCCAATACTCAAAACCGTTTTGGATATAAAAATCCCGTGCATTGTCGTCATCAATTTGTTTTGGCAGAGCCTTACCAGCTAGCCTTTTTTTGATTGTTTCTTTCTTACCGTTAATCATTTCGTATCTGACAAAACCAGCTTGTTCATAAAGGTCCTTCAAATCATCTTGCAGATACAGCATGTGAGCTTTAACCATTTCACCGATTGATATTTTTGTGTTCTTAATTCTGTTGACCAATACTTTTTGTGCGTATCTTAGGAAAGCTGTTTTCTCAAATTTTTCGTTTGCTTCAATCGATTTCTTTTCTTCCAGTATTCGATCAATGTACCCCAAGGCTCCGCGCACATCGCCTTCATTCAGCGCATATTTCAATGTGCTGATCGGAAGCTTCATAGTTTCCCGCTTACCAGTTCTCAGATAAACTCTGGCTTTGTCCAGCTCGTTGGTAAACTGAATGGGCTCTCTGGAATTTGCGACAAAGTCTGAAATCTGTTTACGAATTGGATTATAAGTTCGCTCAAATAGGTCTATGACCTTTTCCATTTCGTCATATTTGCAGATGTACAGATAAACAATTGATCTGAGCAAAAGTGATTCAGCTAAATAATAGTTTTCATAGTAGGTTGAATGCAACGACTGAAAATTACTGAGCACTGATCTGAACTTTGCGGCTCGCAGTAAAGCCCAGCTCATTTCGAACAACGAATCATGCCATAATTCATGATCCCGAGGGATCAATCGATAAACCTGAACGGCTCTGTCCCATTCTTCTGCCTGGTAGGCAGCTCTGGCCATGGCGATCATTGCAGAAACCCTGTAATCATCTGTGATCCCAGCAGAAGCTCGCATTTTGTACATGTTTTGAAATATCACGTAAGCTTCTTTGGGTTTTGCGGACTCTAGCAGCGACAAGCCTTTGTTAAACTGAGCCCTGGGATAATATCGACTTTGTGGCCTGATCATGTCGTACTGTTCGATGGCCTTGGGAAACTGTTTGTTCTTCATATGGATTTCACCCATACGAAAATAAATCATGTCCTTTTGATTGGCAGGAAACTTACTCAGCTCAACACGGGAAACTGCGTAGTTCAATAATGTTTCATCGCCCAGGGCATCAGCTGCCACTGACAGTTTTTCGATTGCCTGTCGGGTGTATTTTCCTGATTTATCACGAATCACTTCCACCAACTGAAAAACCGCCACTTGATAAAGCTTTAATTCAATCAGCGCTGATCCTAAGATATACTTGATCTGAATGTGTTCTTTTTCCAGACCCTTTTTCTTGGACAGGGTAAACAGTAATGGAACTGCTTCAGCCAATTGATTGTTTTTGACCATTTCAAGGGCTGTCGTCAGCTGCCTGTCCGTAGAAAAACCTTTTACTGAAATTACTAAACAAACAATTAATAAAAGACGGCTAGATATTTTAATCATCTGTAACCTGCCCCCGGGAAGAACAATGAAAATCCCACTGTCAGCATCAAGTTATTAAAAGTACTGGCCTGAAAACTGGCAGCATCTGGCTTTCCTGAATATGAGTTCCAAGAAAAATCCCATCGAACCGCTGATGATTTACCCAAGGCAAAGATTTGTCCTGTGCCCACATGGATTGTTCCACCGGCCAGCCCCTGCTCAACACTGGTATTACCACCACCAAATGAAAAATAAAAATCAAAGGGAACTATACGATTGTTTGAAAGCGACATCTTACCGTAAATAGGCACCCACAAAATATCAGCACCAAAATAAGATTTGGTAACGATAAAGCTTGTGGTGGCAATGCTGTTTTGAGTGTTTAAGTCTTTGATAGAATCTTTCTGAGAATTCATCAGGTAAATTCCGGTTAGCTCAATCCCCCAGGCTTCGCGAAAATTAAAAGCAAGCTTTGTATTGGCTCCGACTCCGTTAAACCAGGGATCGTTCATCATGGCAGTCAATCCTGCAAAAAACTGAAACCGATTGGTCTTTGGTAAAAATCTTTTCTGTATCACGGCAATTTCGCTGAATGCAGATAACTTACCTAAGCTTGAAAAATCATTGGGCAAACTTTGAACGGCACTTTCTTTCCGCGCAGGAGCAACCCGTTTGGGTTTTGCCTTTTGGATTTCCGCTTCCACTGTGTCCACATCGCCATCTTCATCCTGTGCAATAGCAATATGAACGTTTGTCAGCGCAAAAAATATAATCATCACTCGAAGTAATTTCATAGCTGTCCTAGTCGGAGAATCCTTCTCCATTTTTAAAATTTACTTAACTTTTTAAACAGTTAGTAGGTTGTTTGCAGAATCTGGACCAAAAACAAATCGCACTGATCACGACCAAGGTCTTAGGATTGTCAAACTAAGTCCCAAGTCCGTATACCAACCAGACTGAAGGCCCTTAACAATAAAATAAAATGCAAATTTATCAAGCAAGCGGAATTCAGAAAACCACTGTCAGGCCCACGTCCAAAATTGTGTCCAATCCAAATTTATCTTTGAACTCAGAAAACTCGGGCTTGGGGTTTTTTGATCTTAAGCTGGGCTCATTACCAAAAGGAGGCTCAGTGTCGCCCAAAAATGGTGAAGGATACTGGGCCACTAAAAATTTTAAGTCGGTCCTGAGCGCAACAGTGCTGCCAAACATGATTTTTTGTCCAATTCCTAGTTCAACACCTGGATAATTTTTGTGCTCATAGGCGGTCATTCCCGCACCAAAAATCGGATATAAAAACAGATTCGTCACACCCTGTTTGGTAAAACTGATTTTGCCGTAAAACAAGGTCCAATCGTATTGTAAAAACACAGACATTTTCTTTTTTGGTAAACGGCTAAAATCCAAATAATCGTCTGGGGCTGCGGTGCTAGCGGCAGTGATTCCATCTGTGTACTGTTTATTTAAACCCGTTAGCCACGAAGAAAAATTAATTAATAAGCCAGAGCTTTCACTCCAATGATAACCAAGCCATCCACCAAATTTACCCTGATTGTAAATAGGCTCTGTGATTTTCCAACCATAGTAAACACCGAACTCAATTTTGTTTGTTAATTTGATGTTCTGAGACTTTACAACATCGGGCCTATCGAATTTTGGATAAACAGACTCTCGAGCTAATTCCTCGGGAGGCAATTCGATTTCGTCAGCGACGGCATTGATGCAAAAAAGCAAAAGAATAGTTGTCAGAAACTTCATGTTGCGACCTCTAAAGCTATTTTTTGATTGGTTTTTCATTTCAGCAACATGTTGTTCCGCTCATCAAAAAATCCAGACTTACCGCGAGGTCTTTTGCCTTTTGTCCTTTGTCTTTAGCGCACCTTCAATTAAAGTCTGCTCACCCCAGGTCCAGCCGACTGCACCTAGACCCAGCCAATCATAATTAGATGCACCATGTGTCGGCGGGTAATTTGAATTTAAAAAATATTTCTATGATTTTACACCTTGAGAATACATTTGCGAGCGCGCATGGCATATCTGGTGATGCGTAAATGCAAAGATAATTTTTTTCACTATTTTTAGACACTCGCTAACGGCCGCGGGCTCATCTCTCGTATTGAATCATTTTATAAAAGCAATTTTTTTGCTTTTATAAAATGACTCAGCACCAGATATGCCCCGCACGCTCGCTGCATGTGTCTAAAAACAGTAAAAACAAATTATCTTTGCATTTATGCAATACGAGAGATGAGCTTGCGGCCGTTAGCAAGTATTCTCAAGTTGTAAAATCATAGAAATATTTTTTAAATTCAAATTACCCGCCGACAAGGAGCCGAATATTAAATAACAAACTAGCGGACGCGGTTACGTAAGAGGTCTTGGATGTGCAAGATCCCCACTGGATTTTTAGGTTTAATCGATTGATGGTCCTGAACGAACAATACATTTATCCTAAATTGCTCCATTAAAAACAAAGCTTTCTCGGCAATTTCGTTGCAGCCGACCGTGCGTGGATTTTTAGTCATCATGTCTGATGCCACACCCTTTAAAGGATCCTCAACATTTTCGATTCTTCTTCTGATATCACCGTCGGTGATAATTCCGATCAAATCACCGTTGTCGTCAATGACTCCAGCAGCTCCCCGGCTTTCAGCTAAACTCATTTTTGAAAAAACAACTCGCAACGAAGTGTCTTTTTTAACCAAAACAAATCCTGCCCCCGTATGCATATTGTCTTTAACTTGGCTCAGTTTAAATCCCAAGCTGCCGCCCGGATGATTTTCAGCAAAATTCTCGGCACTAAATCCCTTTTTGTCCATCACGGCCATGGCCAGCGCATCCGCCATTGCCATCGATGCCGTCGAACTGGCAGTCGGGGCCAGCTCCAAAGGACAGGCTTCACGAGTCACAGAAACATCTAACGAAACCGTAGCGCCCTTACCCAGCGAGCTGTTTAATATCCCAGTCAATGCAATCAAAACCACGCCTCTTCTGGAAACTGTATTTAATATCGGATTCAGCTCTGTGGTTTCTCCACCATAACTGATGGCAACCACCAAATCATCTTTGGTGATAAGTCCTAAATCCCCATGGGAGCTCTCTGCCGGATGCATAAATACAGCCGGTGTTCCTGTCGAGGAAAATGTACTGGCTAATTTTCTGGCGACATGGCCAGATTTACCAATACCCGTGCAAATGATTTTCCCTTTGCAATCAGCAATTATATCCACAGCCTTTTCAAACGAAGAATTAATCCTGTCCTTCAAGGCCAACAGACTTTGAGCTTCAATTTGAATGACAGATTTTCCGATATCTAGTGTGCGACTCAAATTTTGTTCTCCAAGCTAGATTGTTTAATGACCTTGCTCATGCCTTTGCCTTCAAAAACCTCTTTGCGCTTCAAAGTGGCTTTTACGAAATGTACAAACAATGGGTGCGGCTGCAAAGGTTTCGATTTGAACTCGGGATGAAACTGAACACCAATAAACCATGGATGATCAATCAGCTCGATGATTTCGACCAAGTCTCGTTCTTTGCAAATTCCGACGCAATTAAGACCGCGTTTTTCAAAAAGCGATTTAAATTTATTATTGAATTCAAATCTGTGTCTGTGTCTTTCAAAAATCAAATTAGATTTATAAATCTGAAAAGCCTTTGAATGTGAGCTCAGCGTACAACTGTAGGCACCAAGCCTCATGGTGCCGCCTTTTTTATTTACGTTACGTTGATCGTCCATAATGTCGATCACAAAATTTTTGCTGCGTTTACCTTCTTCATCCCATTCTCTGCTGGTAGCATCTGCAATGCCGCAAACATTTCTGGCAAACTCAATGCAAGCCAACTGCATTCCATAACAAATTCCAAAAAACGGAATTGATTTTTCTCTGGCAAATCTGATCGCCAACATTTTTCCATCAATGCCCCGTGAGCCAAATCCACCGGGAACTAAAATGCCATGCACGTTTTGCAGAGCTTGGGCCAAGTTTTTTTCGGTCAGCTTTTCTGAATCAACATACACGATTTCAACCAAACTGGAATTTGCAATTCCGCCATGTATGATTGATTCATGCAATGATTTGTAAGACTCTTTCAAATCAACATATTTACCAACAACAGCAATGCGTGTGGCCTTTGTTGGATTTCTTAAAACCCTGATCATCGATTGCCAAGGTCGCAAATCAGGTCGATCTGTCTGAATGCCCAATTGTTCGCAAACCAGTCCATCCAAATTTTCTTTGTACAGATTCAAAGGCACTTCATAGATTGAACTGGCATCAGATGCGCTCACTACGTTTTCGGGCTTCACATTACAAAACAAAGAAATCTTTTTCTTGACCCCAGAATCCATTGCCCGCTCAGTCCTGCACACCAAAAAATCTGGCTGCAATCCGATTTCGCGAAGCTCTTTAACCGAATGCTGAGTGGGCTTGCTTTTCAACTCGCCAGCAGCTGCGATGTAGGGCACATAGGTCACGTGTATTAAAACAGAATTTTGCGGACCAAGCTCAGTCCTCATTTGTCTGACGGCTTCTAAAAAGGGTAAACCTTCGATGTCACCAACGGTGCCACCGATTTCGACCAAAATAACCTCGCTGCCCTGAGCGGCTTCTTTGATACGGTCTTTAATTTCGTCAGTCACATGAGGGATAACCTGTACAGTTCCCCCTAAATAATCGCCCTTTCGCTCTTTGGAAATTACGGCATCATAAATTTGTCCCGAGGTAATGCTGTTACTTCGGGATAATTTCAGCGATGTGAATCTTTCATAATGACCTAAATCCAAATCAGTTTCAGCACCGTCATCAGTCACATAGACTTCGCCATGCTGAAAAGGCGACATTGTTCCAGGATCTACGTTCAGATAAGGATCGCACTTCATCAGCGTTAGTTTGATCCCCCTGTGTTCCAGCAGCGTCGCCAAGCTGGCTGCCGTTAACCCCTTACCAATCGAGGAAACCACCCCACCTGTTACAAAAATATATTTCTGTTCAAATCTTTTTTTGGTGGATTTTTGAGTGCTGATTTTCCGAATATTTGATTTTTTAGAAGCAGACTTTTTGGAGCTTTTTTTTGTATTCCTCATGTGGCTTTCTTGCGCGATTTTTATTAACGCTTAATAATTACCGTTCAACAGAATTTCCTCTACTTTTTTTATATCATCTTCTGTGTCCACGCCCAATGATTTTCCTTGAACTTCAAAAACTTTTATCTTGGCACCCAGATCCAAAGCCCTTAACTGCTCTAGGCTCTCTGAAATTTCTATGGCTGATGGTTTTGATTCGCAGAATTGCTTTAAAAAATCCTGCCGGTAAGCGTAGATGCCAATATGCTTAAAAACAGCATTTGGGGGAAAGCTCTGCACAGGGACCCTTGAACAAGGGATTGCAAATCGACTAAAATATATGGCTTCGCCCAATTGATTAACGAGCACCTTTACCGCATGCATAGATTCCATTTCAGATTCTGAAATTTTATGAGCCAGAGTCGCCATCGCAGCCCCTGATTGCGATGCCCCTTGAGCTAATTTATCAATCCATTCGGGATTAATCAGGGGTTCGTCGCCCTGAATATTTAGCACATAATCCCATTTTTCATTCTTTAACGCGTTGTAGATTCTGTCAGTTCCAGATGGCAATGAAGGCTCTGTCATTGCAGACCTAACGCCCATAGCTTTTGCGATTTGCGAAACCTGTTCGCTATCAGTAGCCACCAATATATCGTCGATTTTTTTGCAGGCTTTGACCCGTTGTATGACCCAAGAAATCAGTTCTTTCCCAGCGATCTTGATCAGAGGTTTATTTTTCAGTCTGGTGGAACCCAATCTTGCTGGTATGACGCCAATGACCTTCAATTAACCCTCACTTTATCCATTCGTTAAAAATAAAGGACTCAAATTCTTTGATTCCATCCAAGTTTAAATTAGAAACCATAAAAATGTTATCAATCTTTTTACGCTTAAAGTAAGCCATCCTTTTGTTTTTATCATTTAATGATAACTTATCAGCCTTAGTTAAAACCAACGCAAATTCCTTGCCTAAGCTTTGACTCAGCCTCAACAGCATGACCTCATCATCAGTCCAATCCCGTCTAATATCCAAGGTCATCGCCATACCAACTAAATTGGACCTCAGTGAAAAATATGTTTCTATCATTGTTGTCCATTGATTGATTTCATCCAAAGCTCTGGCCGCAAATCCATAACCTGGCATATCAACGATACGGTAATTTTCGCCCTTATCAAAAAAATTAATCAATCTGGTTTTACCGGGACGCTTACTGACAAAGGAATCATCTGAACCCAACAAAGAATTTATCAGGGAAGACTTGCCCGAATTAGAACGGCCGACAATTGCGACTTCGGGTCGATCGTCTTGAGGGTAGTCTTTAGGATGAACTGCATTCTTAATCATAGGATGTGGATCCAGAATCTAAGACGCAAATCCAAATGATACAACCTCAAAAGCTCTTAAATTTGAATTCATCCAATTTTTTACTGGCATTTCATTTGTAATAGCGTCCGTTAAACAAACCGCCCACGGATTTCTGTTGGGTAGCGATCACAAAGGAGAACAGATGAAAAATTTTTTAAAACTTGAAACCGACAGCCCTTCAAAACCCTATGTTTTGAATGAATACATGGTCCTGGGCTCTGATCAAAATTGCAGCCTGCAGTTGCTGTATAAAAACATCGAGGACAGACACTGCGTGATCCAAAAGCGTGGGGAATCCTACATAATCAAAGATCTCAGATCAAAATCAGGAACCCTGATCAACAATGTTCCCATACTGGAAGCACCCCTGAAAGAAGGTGATTTAGTCAGGCTGGGTGATTGCCAATTACGGTTTATGTCAGACACCCCACCCATAAACAAAGGGCTAAGCAGTAAAAACATTTCCTGGAATCAACAACTGCAAAAGGTCAAAAGCATTTCCAGATCCGAATACCCCGTATTACTGACTGGGGCTTCTGGTTGCGGTAAAGAAATCATGGCAAAAAAGATTCACGAAAATTCGAATCGCAGCGATGGCCCCTTTGTCAGCGTAAACTGCAGCGCCTTGACCGAAACCTTGATTGAAAGCGAGCTTTTCGGACACGTAAAAGGATCTTTCACCGGCGCGATCAAAGACCGCAAAGGAGCATTTGAATCCGCCAGAAACGGAACCTTGTTTCTGGATGAGATCGGTGATCTGCCGTTAAACGTCCAGGCAAAACTGTTGCGAGCGCTTGAAAACAATGAAGTCCGCGCCGTCGGCAGCGATGTGTCCATTACAACAAATGCTCGCATTATCGCAGCCACTCACCATGATTTAAAAAGAAAAATCCTAGAAAAAGAATTCAGAGCTGATTTGTTTTACCGATTGGATGTGGTGCAGATTAAAATCCCCAGATTGTGTGAACGGCTGGAAGATTTTGAAGACATTCTGAATGATTTAACCAAGAATACTTTTGTGCGATTTTCTGACAAGGCTATTGAAATTTTAAAATCCCATCTGTGGCCTGGCAATATCCGAGAACTCAAAAACACTGTTTCCAGAGCCTCTGTGAATTTTCCAAACCAAGTGGTCGAACATTTTCAAGTCGGTAGCCTCGTTGACATTATTTCAAACAATGTTTTGGATCCCAATTACGAAATCGAACAGCGAACTATTAAGCAAGGACATTTTAGGGAAGCCGAAAAACAAATGATACTGCACCATCTGAAACTGAACCGTGGCAATCAGCGCAAATCTGCAAAGGACCTGGGAATGCCCAAATCCACATTGCATGATAAAATCAGATATTATGGCATCAACATCAGGGATTTATTGGCTGACCTGGTTTAGTTGAAGTTAGGGTTTTACGATGACTGTCTTAATCAGGATTCTGCGGATTTTTCCAGTGGTTAAAATCTGATTAACCCTTTTGACTAAACGATCAATCAGATATTCCTTGCCCGTGGCGGACTCGACTTCATCATAGGTGAAGTCTTCCATTTCCCTCAGCATGGTGTGACGGACTTCGATTTCACGGTCCTTGATTTCAACCGTTACCTCCGGGGTCATGCCCTCGATAAAAATCTCCAATGCTGCCATCGGATTATTGCCGCTATTTTTAGAAGCCTTTAAATTAACTATCATCTTGGGGATTAAAATCAGATTGGAAGCCGCTCGCAGATTTTCAAAAAATGGTTCTTGGTTGGCTGACGGGTCGTATTCAAAAGTCTCGCTGGCCACCAAATCAAAACTGCGCAAAAAGATTTCTTCTTCTTTGTGGATCACTCCTTTTGTCACAGATTTATATATAAAAAATCCCAAACCACCTGAAGCAAAAATCAAAACCACAAAAAACAATTTTGAAGCCACTGGCAAATATTTAAATTTTTGAGACAAAACACCAAAATTGGCGACCAAATTTTTAAACCACTTTAGCAATCCGTCCTTGCCATTGGTCGCTAAAAAATACCCAAAGTTTTTTACTCGAATAAAAAATCCACGTAATTTGAATTTGAGCTTTTTAAAAGATTTTTTAAGTTTAACAGAAATCCATGGGATAAAGGGTAACAAAATCACAATCAATTTTGTAACAATACTCAGGTTTTTCCAGCGGTCGCGTTCAGCAATGATTGCATAATATTCGTCTTCTAAATCCAGTTTATCAAAATCGATGTCAGCAAAACCCAGTTTGTCAGCCGACATTGAATTTACAGATTTTAAAAACTCGGGATCATCCTCTGCAATGATCTTCTCAAAATCCTCGGCGCTGAGCTCTGCGTTTTCATCCATGCTGTCTAAAACAGAAGGCTTTGGTCTAGCTTCTGCAACCGGATTAGGCGCGGCAGGCTCAGCGGCTTCGGCTGGTTTTTTATCCTCTGGTTTTGACTCAGCTTCGCTCATGGACCTGCACTTTCATGATTCTGACGAAAAAGTGAAAAAATATCCCAGACTTCATTCTAGAAATGAGTGGCTCATTAGCCAAGTGGATTTTCGCATTAACCAATCTATTTTAGAATATAGTTGAGGTAATTATGATAAAAAACATGGATCTGGTCATGGTTTACTTGGCAACCTTTCTGCTGACCCTTGGCGGTTGCGCATTGTTTGAACGCAGTCCTGATTCTGGCTATGCCGTCAGACAAGAAGATTTGTTGATGCTCAAAAGCAAATTATTAAAAGAAAAGCAACAGGTTGAATCCACGCCTGACTACACAGATCCCGATATTGCAATGAAAGCCAAAATGAAAGTTTTAGAGGGCTCACTGGGAACTCAAAAGGAAGTCGAACAGTATTCAAAAGTTTTACCGCTGTTTAAAACAGATGATGAAAAAATCGATTTTCTGTCTTTACCTGGATATGAAACCAGGCAAATTTGGTTGCAACGAAACAAAGTCGCTGAACGCACCACCGAAGTTTCATCCACTATGAAAACCATAGTTGATAACCGCGATCTGGCGCTCAGAATGCCTGCAAGCCTGGTTAAAAAAAGCTGGGGCGAACCAGATTCAGTTGAAGTCTCGGGAAATCCAAAATTTAAAAACGAAAGATGGCTTTACCATCGCATGGTCCCCCAGACTGATGGTTACAAAAAAGAAAAGCGCATCGTTTATTTCGAAGGCGGCGTCGTCATTGGCTGGGAAGTCGAATAGCCTGAGCTCGCCAATTTCTATGCAGATAAAATTCAAAAGTCTAAATCTACGATTTTGCTAAAAAAGACCCTCTGCGGAGCCTGGACGGCGGGGGCGCTCCCCGAGCAATTTGAGCAGCGATACGAAACAAAGAGCTGTGGTCTTTTTTAGCAAAATCGTAGATTTAGACTTTTGAATTTTATCTGCATAGAAATTGGCGAGCTCAGGCTATTTAAGCTCGGCCCAATTGTCACCGACGGCGGAGTTGACCTTCAGTGGGACGTTGAGCTTTGCACAGTCCTGCATTTTGCTAACGATCACAGATTTTTCGCTCTCTAATTCAGCGGGTGATCCTTCAAAAATCAATTCATCATGCACCTGTAAAATCATTTTTGACTTTGTTTGCTGAAATAAATCTATCATCGCTTTCTTAACGATATCAGCCGCAGTCCCTTGAATCGGAGCATTGATAGCAGCCCTTTCACCAAATTTTCTAATGTTTACGTTTTGCGATTTTACTTCCTCAATAAATCGCTTACGTCCAAACAAGGTCGTTACAAATCCCTTTTCATGAACTGACGCCGTCATGTCCTCGATGTAGGTTTTAACCCCTGAAAATTTGATAAAATATTTTTTGATAATATCTTGAGCCTCAGCTCTGGAAATCCCTAAATTTTCAGCCAATCCAAAGGCCCCTTGACCATAAGCAATCCCAAAATTTATGGCCTTTGCTGTACGCCTTTGTTCGCTGGTCACATCGCCAAGCTTTACTCCGAAAACTTCAGAAGCCGTCACTGCATGCACATCCACATCGTCTGCAAAAGCTCTGGTTAGTCCAGCGTCACCTGTGTAATGCGCCAAAACCCGCAGCTCGATCTGACTGTAGTCAGCACCTAATAATTTATTTCCCTTGGAGGCAACAAAAGCTTCGCGGACCTTGGCGCCTTCGACAGTGCGGATCGGAATATTCTGCAGATTGGGCTCATTGGATGACAGCCTGCCAGTCGTTGTTAAGGCCTGATTGAAATGCGAATGCAAACGACCCTCGGCATCCACCATTTGTGGCAGAGTATCTAAATAAGTCGACTTCAGCTTTGCAAGCTCTCGATACAAAATCAAATGCTCGATGATCGGGTGATCTTTCTGCAGTTTTGTCAAAACTTCGTTGTCAGTTGAAAAGCCAGTTTTTGTTTTCTTGCCCGGAGTCAGTTTTAATTTATCAAACAAAACCTGGGACAATTGTTTGGGACTGGCGACATTAAAAGGCTCACCCGCTAAACTTTGAATTTCCTTTTCCAGATGAGTGATCTGCTTCAGCATGGAATCAGATTGCTTGGTCAGGACCGAGCCATCCAATTGCACACCCAAGGACTCCATCGAATACAAAATTCTAACCAGTGGTAAATCCAGCTCTTGGTAAACCGACAGCATTTCCTGCTGTTTTAACTGCGACATGGTCTTGACCTTCAACT
Source organism: Pseudobdellovibrionaceae bacterium (assembly GCA_044359815.1). Taxonomy (GTDB): domain Bacteria; phylum Bdellovibrionota; class Bdellovibrionia; order Bdellovibrionales; family Bdellovibrionaceae; genus JBIKLL01. The sequence goes on along the minus strand of JBIKLL010000010.1, from coordinate 4,322 downwards.
GCTGCAAAAAATCAAATTGCTCAGCTGGCGACATCAGCTCGGGAGTCGCCTGCTGCAAATGATAGGAAATAACCTTCGCAAAATCCGAAGCTCCACCTGGATGCAAAACATAGGCTGCCACCATGGCATCAAAGGCTGTTTGAGGATCTTTAAGTTTCAATTGATGCCACAGAGATTTTAAATCAAAGCCCTGCCATTTAAATTTTTTCTGGATATCTAGTTCCATCAATTTTTCAGGCGCATCAGAATATTGAAACAACTGATCACCACCAGAAATAAAAATCCCCATGGGATGATGAAAAGCCATTATTTCACTGCCCTCTGCAAACCGCTCAGCCATCTGACTGCAGCTCAAGCTTTCAACGTTGGTCTGAATTATCTTATCAGAACCCGACTTAACAACATCGATATCAGCTTCAGCAGCTGTCAGATTTTTCTGTGATTGATTCTGGTTTGCTTTATCTGGTGAACTAGAGCTCGAGCCTGAGCTCATATTTAAATCCCAAATGGATTTTTCCATGGACTTAAAATTCAATTCAACCAGTAGTTCCTTTAGCTGTGATTCTTTAAATCCAGTTCGGCGGTAGCTTTCAATATTTTTATCGATGTCCATTTTGGTTTCGATGGTCACCAGTTTTCTGGATAAAAAGGCGTTGTCTTTACCCTCGATCAGTTTTTGTTTAAGAGAGTCCCCTTTGACAGATTCAATGTTTTTATAAATCCCTTCCAGAGTTCCAAATTGCTCGATCAGTTTTTGTGCGCCCTTGGGACCAATACCCCGAACTCCAGGGACATTATCACTGGAATCACCCATTAACGCCAGATAGTCTATGAACTGCTGAGGCTGAACTCCCCATTTTTCAAATACCCCTTTTTCATCCAATACTAGGTCTTTCATGGTATCGATCATAAAAACACCGTCATGAATCAACTGACCAAAATCTTTGTCACCGCTAACAATAAAAACTTCGAAATTATTTTCACGGCCAACTTCAGTTAGCGATCCAATAATATCATCGGCTTCAAATCCAGGTTTTTCGATGGCAGCAATACCCAAACAATCAGCAGCTTTTTTAATCAACGGTATCTGCGGGATCAGATCCTCGGGCATTTCGGTTCGGTTGGCTTTGTAATCTGAATAAAGCTCTTTGCGAAAACTAGGTTCCTTGGTGTCATAGCAAAAAACCAAAAATTCTGGTTTATGTTCTTTGAGTAATTTAAGGGTCATGCTGATCACGCCATACACTGCGTTGACGGGAACACCAGCTGGTGTCGACAGAGGTCGGATTGCATAAAAAGCCCGAAAAAACATCGAACTGACATCAACCAAAAATAATTTATTTTTTTTCATCTGAGTGTGTTAGCACACAAACGATGAATGACGAAATCATTCCTGGCTTGCCTATCTGCGTGCTTAATTTTTTTGAATCACAGTACGATGCTTGTGCTAAATCTCTTTGTCAAAATTTTGAAATTCGACTTGGTCGACGTGCAGTTGTTCCATTTGGATTTCGGCCTTGGCAGAATGGCTCAGATCTTCTGCAGACTGATCGGCTTGCATCGAAATAAATTGCAACCCGTCCAACTGAAAATCCAAAGGACACAGCGCGCCCTCTTCCCATTTTTGGATTGTCTTGCAATCCAAAGTTAATTTTTGAGCTAAATCTGCTTGCGACCATCCCATGCGTCTGCGTAGCTGTTTGATTTTTTCTGGCGTCCAACTCGGCATTTTATTTGGTGTCCAGTTTGGCGTCCTATTCATTGTCCCCTACTCCTTTTGCGCCCCCATCCTGAGAGCTGTTTCCAGTAGTAATGGTTTACGATAAAATCCAAGCCTTAGTCAATATTTTTAGAGCAAATATTCTAGCCATTAGGCCTGGTTATAATGTCCCTAAGTCATCGATCTGTAAAGACAAAAATCAAATCCTGATCCCCAGCCAAATCATATAGGTCCATGGCCTGTCTTTCGATAAAGAATGGATCCTGCGCCTGTACTATTTGACGTTGCAGGGCCAAATTTTGCTGCTCCAAATCTTGAATTTGAGAGGTCAAATATTTGTGATCCGTTTGCAGATTCAGCAGGCGAAACACTCCCCCATCAAATGTCAGACTCAGAATCACAAATGAAAAGCAGATAACTAACATTTTTACTGGCGAATAAAACACTCGAAACATAGATAATCAGTGTACGGTTTAAAAACCGCCACTAAAAGACCAGACAGGACTTTGTTCTAATCGAGAAATGATACAACCTAATAATCTAAACTCTCTTTAAGCCGCTTCTTTGGAATCCATTCCACTGTCATTACAGTCTGACGTATGCTGGCCGCTGAATTTGCCAAGACCCGATCCCAATAGTTCCAGCTCCAGTCCCTTGATTTGATCTGTCAGGCTTTGAGCTTCCTGATCCAACTGTGCGGCTGATGACATCGATTGTTTGGCGTTTTCTGCCAACTTGGTATTCATAGTTTCAAAACTGGAAACAGCGTTGTTAACTTCTTCAATACCCAAAGCTTGCTCTGTTGAGGCCTTGGCGATTTGTTTGTTGTTTTCTTTCAAGCTGTAAATCGATTTTGTGATATCAGAAAATGCTTTTTGGCTTTCCAATATGCTGTCATTCGTACGAGTGACTGAAATCATTGTTTGCTCTGATATCTGTTTGACCTTTTCATCAATGGCAGAAACCAAAGCTGTTACACGGGTTTCGCTATTAGAAATCAAAGTATTTATTTCCGTCGCAGCACTGCCACTCAATGTGGCCAGTCCACCAATTTCCTCTGCCACTACCGCAAAGCCTTTACCGTTTTCACCAGCTCTGGCTGCTTCAACCGAAGCATTAAATGACAGCAGTCTGGTCTGAAACACGATATCGTTGATGACTGAAGTTTTTTCTTTGATATTTTTGATCAGGTCAGAAGTTTCACTGAACTGTCTCGCAGCAGTTTTGACTTCCTCAATTAAAATGTTCACCGAATTATTTAACGAATGAATGGCTTCCTGAGTTTGGCTCATAGACTGTTCGCCTGATGTAGCATTGGCAGCCGTCTGCTCTGACAGTTTTGCAGATTCAGATGAAGATGTTTCCGTCTGTGCTACCATTGAAGTGATTTCCTCCATGGCGCTGGAAGTCTGATGTATCCCACTGGCCTGAGTCTGCGCCTGATTGTTTAAATCAGAACTCATCGCCAGGAAATCGTTGGAACTTTGTTTTAAGTTATCAGCAATTTGGATAATAGAATTCACAGCTTTGGATATGGTGGCTTTTGCTCTGAAAATCATTGTTAAACCCAGCCAGACTGACAAACAAACAATAATCCCTGACAAAAATATGGAACTTTGAAAGGCTTTGGATGCTGCCGTGATCAGCTGCATTTGCCCCCTCTCGAAGTCTTGTTTGCCTATGGTTCGCAGTTGATCCACTCGCCCACGAATGTCATTTAATGAGTCTCTGAAAACACCCAGCTGATTGTCTTCAGCTGAGGCTGCAACAAAAGTCGCCAAGGAATTGGTTTTTGCAAACAGCTCTTTAAGCTCGGTCCAAGTTTTTTGATCCTCTGAACCTATTTTGCCTTGCTCGATGTCCTTTGAAGCATCTTTAAAGATTGCGTCTCCAGCAAAGGCCAGATCCCTTGTTGATCTGCTGGACAAAACAGTGATCACCGCTCGGGACAGCTTTGGATAAGCCTCTTTAAATTTTGTTAAAAACTGAGCTTTTCTGAACAGCTTTGAAAGCTCGCGCTTTTCTGAATCCAGTTCCCTGTTTTTCTCAAATATTTCAGTTGATGAAGCCAGCGAGGTTTTTGCGCCCTCTGACAAAGTGTTAAAATCTGCCAAAAGCTTTTGAAAATCGACCTGTTGATCCTGAGGCAATGTTGAATTCAATCCCAGGATATACTGTGCATCCAGACTCTTGAAATTTTCAGTGATCTCTGAAAACTTTGTTTGTGCCTGTTGTTTGCTGGTTTCAATTTCATCTCGGATTTTTGACAGCCCCGCCTGGGTTACCAAGTCCTTCAAAAACAACAACTGCTCTGAAACATCTGTCAGCTTGTTAAAGTTTGGAGTTTTAACTGTGACTTCATTGCTGGTTTCATTTTTGATCATGTAAATGTTAAACAGATTAAAAGCAATGGTGGCACAAAAAGCTGTGATCACACCCACCAGTAGCAGCAAAATTTTATTGATCATAGATCCCTCTAAATGGTTTTCATATTCATGACATAGGCCTACCCTAGGCCCCACTTAGAAAACGGAATATTTTCATTATTTCTCAAAGAAAAAGAGGGACTCCTAGACTGGACTTCCCTCTTTAAAAAAAAATA
>JBIKLL010000048.1:0-20743 GCA_044359815.1 Pseudobdellovibrionaceae bacterium | reverse complement strand
TTTTAGACACAATTGTCTGAAAGCTTTCTTTAATTCTGATGGGCGGTATCCAGGATTTAGTCCTGCGCCTAGCTGTTGAAACAGGTCATAAGCCTTCTGCTGAGTGGCACTTAAGACGTGAGGCTTGGGTGGGGGGGGGGTTCTTTTGTGCTTGTGGTATTCTTGTGCCCGGCTGTCCTTAGGTAACAAAACAGGATCTAAATCGATCATTACAGAGGTGAAATTGTGGGGGTAAACAGGCTTTTTAGAGAGGAAATTGGGCTTTGATGCCTGTTTTTCGCTCTGAAACTCTGCCAGAATCTCTTTGCGTATTTTGTGTTCCAGTATTTCAGCAAAGCTTAAAAAATCACTCATACATGTCTTTTCGGAGGGAAAACGCAGTTTTTCAGTCGAGAAAATCGATTTTTTGACTCAAGTATAAAAAAATGAATTTTTTTTTGGACAAACAGACAGAAGTCGATACACTAAGTTGCATAATAAAGATTGTGAGAGGGGAAGTCTTGTCACTAAAGTACAATTAAGTACAGTAACCAACAACAAATTGCATGTGGAGGAATACATGGCTACAAAAAAGAAAGCAAAAAAAGCGACTAAAAAAACCGCTAAGAAAGCGACTACTAAAAAAGCCGCTACTAAAAAAGCTGCTGGCAAAAGAAAGCCAAACGCAGCGTTTATGAAACCTTTAACGCCTAGTTCAACACTAGCAGCAGTTATCGGCGCTGGTTCTATCCCTAGAACTCAAGTTGTTAAAAAACTTTGGGACTACATCAAAAAGAACAAGCTTCAAGATGCTAAAAACAGAAGAAACATCAACGCTGACGAAAAATTAAGAGCGTTGTTTGGAAAATCTACTGTTTCTATGTTTGAAATGACTAAAATCGTTAGCAAACACTTGAAATAGTATTTGATTTAGTAGAATTTTAAAAAAGCCCGTTCAATCTTTGTTCGGGCTTTTTTTATTTTGTAAGGTACAATATTTATTAGAACCGGACTTAAAGTACCAGATTTGCTATTTGCTAGACTTTTTAGAAACAAGATCTCATATGCCAGACTTGTAAGGATCAAAATATGATCAAGCCTTTGTCAAAAGACGAAATTCAAAAAATGCGCTACATCTGTATGATGGCGGCCAGAACTCTGAAGTACATCGAAAAATTTGTTAAACCCGGAGTCACTACTGATGAATTGGATAAAATCGTCTATGACTACACCTTATCAAATGAGCTTAGGCCTGCTTGCTTGGGCTACAATGGGTATCCCAAAACCATTTGCACCTCTGTTAACGAAGTCGTCTGTCACGGATTACCCGGTAATTTAACCCTGAAAGAGGGGGATATTATAAATGTGGATATCACCAGTGAAAAAGACGGCTTTTTTGGTGATACCTCGGCAACCTTCTTTATTGGAAACGTCAGCGAAGAAATTAAAGACTTAGTGCAGGTTGCAGAAATCGCTAGGGATAAGGGCATAGCTGAGGTTCGTCCCGGAGCAACAACGGGGGACATCGGTTTTGCCATTGATAAATTTGTAACCCGCAGGGGATATACAACAGTTAAGGAAATTGGTGGTCATGGAATAGGCAGAAAGTTTCATGACGACCCCTTTGTGCCTTCCTTTGGGAAAAAGGGCCGGGGTGAAGTTTTGGTTCCATGGCAGTGCATTACTGTCGAGCCCATGGTTAACCAAGGAGTGGCAGCAATAAAAGAATTGGACATTCCTGGATCCTCGATTAAATACTATACAACAGCTGATAAAAAATGGTCTGCGCAGTTTGAACACACTGTTTTAATAACAGACACTGGGTGCGAAATTCTGACCGTTGATTAGGCTAAAAAATTTGGGCTTAACAAAATGAAATTAAAATCAAAAGCTTTGAAAAATAAATCATCAAGCAAAACGAAAGGTTTAACTATGGCATTGCAAACATCTACGAAAGAAAAATCTAAGAAAACTCCTGTTGCAGGAGCAAAAAGCAAATTCAACGCTTGGGGCACAGACTATCGTGTGTGCAAAGAGGCCATGGAAAATCCCTCTGTGTTTAAAGATCTGGCCAGATGGGGTCGTGAAGAAATCATGATCGCCGAAAAGGAAATGCCAGGATTGATGGCTCTTCGCCAAGAATACGGCAAACAGCAACCACTTAAAGGTGCTAAAATCACAGGCTGTCTGCACATGACCATTCAAACGGCTGTGTTGATTGAAACTCTGATTTATTTGGGTGCTAAAATCAGATGGTCTTCTTGCAATATCTTTTCAACTCAAGATCACGCTGCGGTTGCCATGGCTGCTGCAGGAATCCCCGTGTTTGCCTGGAAAGGTCAAACTGAAGAGGAGTTTAACTGGTGCATCGAACAAACAATCGAAGGTTGGGGAGCTGATGGCTACAATCTGATCTTGGATGACGGCGGCGATTTAACAAACATGATGCACGAAGAGCGTTTTGCCAAAGAATTGAAAAAGATTATTGGTTTATCAGAAGAAACCACAACAGGTGTTCACAATCTGATGAAGCTTTTGGAAAAAGGAAAACTGAAAGTACCAGCAATTAATATTAACGATTCAGTGACTAAATCAAAATTTGATAATCTGTACGGTTGCCGTGAATCATTGGCTGACGGCATCAAGCGAGCCACTGATGTGATGTTAGCTGGTAAGACCGTTGTAGTAGCTGGTTACGGAGACGTTGGTAAAGGTTCAGCCCATTCACTGCGTGCCTACGGTGCCCGAGTGTTGGTTACCGAGATTGATCCTATCTGTGCGTTGCAAGCAGCAATGGAAGGTTTTGAAGTCACAACGATGGAAGAGGCCGCACCCCATGCCGATATTTTTGTAACGGCCACAGGTTGCTGTGACATCATCACTGAAAAACATTTCACCAAAATGAAAGACAATGTGATTGTTTGCAATATCGGGCATTTTGATATCGAAATCGATATGGCTTGGTTAAATAAAAACTCAAAAATGCGCGAAATCAAACCTCAGGTTGATTTGCATATTCTTAAAGACGGAACCAGCATCATTGTTTTGGCAAAAGGCCGTTTGGTGAATTTGGGTTGTGCGACTGGGCATCCAAGCTTTGTAATGTCTAACTCGTTTACCAACCAAGTGTTGGCTCAGTTAGAGCTTTTCACTAACCGTGACAAATACGAGGAAATCAACGTTTACAGATTGCCAAAACATTTGGACGAAAAAGTGGCGGAATTGCATTTAGATAAGCTGGGTGTGAAGCTGACAAAGCTTTCAGGCAAGCAATCTAAATATTTGGGCCTTGATGTGAATGGTCCTTACAAACCAGAGCATTACAGATACTAAGACTTCAAAGGGGGGTTGCAAAACCCCCCTTTTTTTTTGCTAAAGTGTTTATTACGAAATAAAGCAAAGGTTTTTAAACCTTTAAATCAAGGAGTGATTTATGTTTTCAGTTTTATTGTTTTCGACATTAATAAATGCGGCACCTGTTGAGCCCAACTGCATGATGGATATGCAGGAATTTACCTACAAAGAAATTATAAAAGTCTCCACCGGCGAAGTCTGGAAGCTGACTATGGATTCGGGTGAATTTTCGGGTGAGGCCTTGGTAGAGCTAACTGGTGAGGTCATCAGGCTTAAGATTTCTCACAAACCATCGGGCTTTGAGGCCATTTCAATCCACGGAAATACAGTGACCCTAAAAAATTCTAAAGCTCGCAATTCTGCCAGCACCATTGTTTGCATCCCGCCACCCAGATAAATGAATATTTTGATTATTGGTGGCAATCGGTTTTTCGGTAAAAGAATTGCTGAATTGTTTTTGCAATCAGGTCACGACGTCACACTGCTGAACCGGCAGAATCTGGCTGATGGTTTGAATGATAAAAAAATATTCAGGATTAAATGTGATCGCAGCAATGCCAAACAATTAGCTGGCAGTTTAAAGGGTCATGAATTTGATGTCGTGATTGACCAAGTTTGTTTTGAAGCTTCAGAAGCCTTGGCCGCTGTGGAAATATTTAAAAATCGCACTAAAAAATATATTTTTACTAGCACTCAATCAGTCTACAAAGATTCCGGGCCAAATTTGTCAGAGTCAGTTTTTAATCCTGTGGGATACAGTTTTCAGCCTCAAGTCAGCAAAACCAGTGACTATGGCGAAGCCAAAAGGCAGTGCGAGGCTGTGTTTTTTGCGCAAGCCTCAATGCCAGTGACGGCAGTGCGCTTGCCCATGGTTTTTGGACCTGATGATTACACGGGACGGTTTCAATTTCATGTGGACAGGATCAAGCAGCAAAGGGAAATATTTTTTCCAAACATCAATGCAAAACTCAGTTTGATCCATTCGGCAGATGCCGCCCTTGGCATCCACTTTTTAGCCCAGTCGGATTTTACAGGTCCCATAAATTTAGCTGCCAATCCGGTAATCAGTTTAAAGGAATTGATGGATTTTATTGAAGGCAGAATAGGTAAAGCCCTGCGTTTGTCTGCAAGCCATCTGGACCGCGACCAATCCCCCTATGGTATTGAATCTGATTGGTATATGAACACCGATCTGGCAGCTAGCTTGGGGTTGAGGTTTGATTTACATTCGTCACTGAAATCACTAAAAATTTAATTCTTGATGTGGCCCAGGTAAAACTTTAGTTCATTGATGCTTTCGACAACGTCATCCAGGGCTCTGTGGGCATTTTTTTTGTCGTATTTTTTATTAAATTTATTATTAAAAATTATTTTCCAAGAACTCACATCCAGCATTCGGTAATGCAAAGTTGCCCCAAGCTTGGTCCAATATTTATCGATAAACAATCTGTCTTGTTGAATCGAGTTTCCAGCCAGGATGGGTTTGTCTTCTTTTTTTTCAATCTTAGGCCAGTGCTTTTTGATCAGATTCAATAAATCTTCTTCCACCTGGTCAGGGGTTTTTCCGTAAGGGATTTTTGAAACCAAACCCGAATCCGTGTGGTGTTGTTTGTTCCATTGATCCATATTGTCGATATAGTTTTGCGGTTGGTTCACCACAGTTTCGTATTTATCCAAAATATTAAAACTGTAGTCAGTGACCAGCGCTGCGGTTTCGATTATGACTTCTTTGGTCACATCCAGGCCTGTCATTTCTAGGTCTATCCAAAACAATTTGCTCATGCGTGGGGGCATCCTTTCAGGTTTTTAATAAATAGGGTAGACGCAGCATGCAGCGTTGGAGTAAGTTTCTAAATATGAAATTGATTTATGGATTGGCTATCACATTGGCTTTTGTATTAGGAGTATATTTGATCGGTCCCAAAAAGACCAAACCTATCACTATTGAATTTACACCTGAACAAGAAGCCAAAATTTTGCCTGAGTAAACTATGATTGAACTGAGCTTAAAGGACAAAATCGCAGTAGTCTGTGGTGCTTCTAAGGGCATAGGTGCAGCCATTGCAGAATCTTTCAAGGCCGCTGGAGCCCAAGTGGTTTCAGTATCCAGGACACACAATAATAAATTTGATAATTTTACCTGTGACCTGGGTGATCTGAATTTGGTCGAGCGCGCTTCGCGAGAAATTTTGGCTAAATACCAAAAGGTTCATATTTTGGTTAACAACAGCGGTGGGCCCAAGGGGGGATCTTTGTTGGATGCCGACACCAGATCCATGACATCGGCCTATACACAGCATGTTTTGGCGTCACAGTTGCTGGCAAAAAACTTTGTGCCTTCAATGAAATCTGAACAGTACGGCAGAATAATTAATGTGCTTTCCACCAGTGTTAAAACACCCATTCCTAATTTGGGGGTTTCAAATACCATCAGGGGTGCCATGAACAGCTGGTCCAAGACCTTGGCAAACGAGCTGGGTGAATTTGGAATCACAGTAAATAATCTGTTGCCTGGGTTTACAAAAACAGAACGGCTAGAGACTCTTAGAAAATCCGTAGCTGAAAGACTAAAAATGACCGAAGACCAAGTTACCGAGATGTGGCTTGAAAGCATTCCTATGCACAGATTTGCAGAGCCCTCAGATCTGGCCAATGCGGCTTTATATTTAGCCAGTCCGCTAGCTAGTTATGTCACTGGAATCAGTCTAACCGTTGATGGTGGACGAACTCCTTCGCTATGAAGTTTGATATTTTTTTATCTATCTGCCAAACAGAAGTCGATGGCTACAAACCCAGCGAAAGGGTGATGTTTCAGAATTTTTTTGATCAGGTAAAGTTTGCTGATCAATTGGGATTTCAAACTGCGTGGGTTGCTGAAACACATTTGTCCTGTCAAACGCAAAAGCAAACACCTGATGCTGTGGTTCCACATTTTTTGGGCGAGATCGGACTCAACACAGATATTTTGCAATTGGCGCATTTGGTTCACAAATGCACTTCAAAAATTCAAGTGGGTTCTGCAATCAGAAACATCATCTGCAATGGTGGTCCCATTGCCCATGCCGAAGCGATCAAAACATTTTTGACCCTGCACGGGATGAATGATTCTGAATCAAGGGTTTTGCAGTTGGGATTTGCGGCTGGCAGATTTCCGTTTTCAAACATTCCCTACGGATTTTATCCAAAAAATGATTTTGAAAAATCCTGCTGGGCCGTCCTGAAAAATAAATATTTTCAACAGGCTTCAGAAATTTTTGTTAGGATTTTGTCTGGGGAACAAATTTCTTCAGCTGATGTCAGTCCTTTGATACTCACACGTGCCGATTTTAGATCGGATTTGGATTGGCAAAAAACTTTAAAATTATCAGGTCATAGCGGTGATTCAATCAGACTTGCCAGTCACTGGCAGTTTCCGAAGGTAGGAGTGATACCCTTTGAAGCCCCGATGCAGTTATTAAATCTGACTTTGGGCAGTCATGATCCAGCTGTGCAAAAACACGTTAATCAATGGATGCCAGTGGGGGTTTTTAATTTGTCCATCACTCCACCTGAAATTATTGAACAAACTCATTCTTTCATGCAAAAGCATTATCATCCCGCAGGTGGTGCTTGGAAGCGCGAATATATGCCCAGAACGTTGATGGTGTTTATTGATAAGGATTCTGCAAAAGCTAAAGCTCAAGCTGAAAAAGCTTGGCGCAATTATTGGATTGCGATGGAAGGAACCTTGGATCCTAAAAAGGTTGCTGATGCCGTTGAAAACACCATTGCCGGAAATCCCATTGAGGTCTTGGAAAAAATAAAATCAAAGTATCATCAGCAGGATCGATTGATGGCATGGTTTGATTTTAACATTCACGATAATGATGGGATTAAAAATTCCATGCGACTATTTATCGAAAAAGTCGCCCCTGAATTAATTTAAAATTGGCTGGCGCCATTGACAAAAGGGCCAACTAATTCTGGAAATACAAATTTTAAAAAATAAGGCCCTAAATTCCTTACCTTGTGAATACATTTGCGAGCGCGACGGTTAATTTATCGCCGCATATCTGGTGTTGAGTCATAATTTAAAAGCGAAAGTTATCACTGAGTCTGATTTAGTTTTCTGAAACCAGAATTTGTATTTTTAAAATATTTCTTTGTTTCTATACCTTTTGAATACTTGCTAACGGCCGCAAGCTCATCTCTCGTATTGTGTCATGGGATTATTGATTTATCCCGAATATCAAAACGAGAGATGAGCTTGCGGCCGTTAGCAAGTATACACAAGGTAAGGGCATATTTTTTAAAATTTATATTTCCAGAATTAGTAGGCCCCTGATTCAAAGGGGCCAGCAAGAATTTAAAAATCAGTTAGTTTTTCAGCGAATGGGTCATCAAATGTTGTGTCTTCGCAGTGAAGCTCATTCATTTGGATGATTGGGTTTTCAGTGGTTTTATCCAGAATTTCCAAGGTTTCGATTCCCAAACGGATGATAGAGCCTTCAGGAACTTCTTTTGAAGAATTGTTGGCAACACCGCTTAAGGTTCCTGTGGTTGTATCGACTCTTAGGTCCTCAGAGATTCTGACAAAATCAAATTGATCAACACCAGTGATGGCGACTTGATAAATGCCTTTTTTGCCAAAAGTCTTTGATACGATCATTTCGCGACCGCCGATTGCATGACAGTGTCTGACCTGTTTAGGTGTAAGCGACAGGGCATGAGTGGCAGGAGCCATAGCCAGTATTGCTAGCGTGATTAATGTTTTCATTTTCCCTCCAAATTCAAACATACAGACGGCATTCTAAGGCAGGTGGTTCAAATTTGAAACTGACAGAGATTTTTACATGAAAATATTACAAACTAATGATGGCTAGCACCGTAGATCGATCTGGAGCCATGGGGACAGTGCCTTTTTGGCGGTCTATGCCCCCATTTAAGCCAAAATCATTGTCGTTAATAACGGCCATAGTGTTTGCGTCAATGGGTGCCAAACCCTCGGTTTTTTCCATGTCAAAACCAGCAGCCTTCAGATCCAAAATCTCGATGGGGGCTTGGTAACTGGCGGTTAATTTATCCAAATTGGATTTTTCGGGTTGGCCCTTAATTGCCGTCATTTGTCTGATTCTGAAAATCCTGTGATAGCCGTTTTCGCCGACCTGTCCGTTTTGCAAAATATAAATCAAATCATCGTTAAAAACATTGATGTCGCCGATTTTATCAATCTGTTTGTCGGCAAGCAAAATCATATAATCCCCTGAGGGTTTTTCGGTTTTCAGATCAAATTCTAAAATCCTGACGACGTTTTTATTTTTATCCTTTTTGATGTTCAAAGGACTTTGCATCACGGCCAGAATTTTGCCATTTCTGTAGGTCAGGCCCTCAAAACCCCGGTTCAGTTGGCGTTCGCCATAAATAGCGGGCAAAGTTTTTGAGAGCTTGGGATCTGAACCTTTGAAATTTGCAGGCACAAATCTTTTAATTAACACTCCATCCTTGCTGAATTTCAAAATGGAAGGACGGTATTCATCACAGACCCAAAAATTTCCTTCTGGATCCAGGGTCAGACCCTCGGAATCAATGCCCATTAAATCAAATTCCAAAGGCTTACCATGATTGTTCACGGGGTATTCGTCACCCGCAGTGGCTTTGGTTTTTTCGATGTTAGGAAGTCCTGTCATCAATTTTGTGTCGTCGTATTTTAGTGGGATTCTGGAAACAATCTCGAGGTTCATGTTTTTAGAATCGGTTCTGATGATAATGATTTCTGGATTGAAAGCCGGTAGCAAAAAAGGTTTTGCGATGTCGCTAACTTTTGAATCAGCCATGGTGTAGGCATTGGGGCCACGGTCAGTGATGGTGTAAAATTCAAATTCTCCACTTTCGGTTTTGCCTTTGTATACCAAACTGGAAAATCCGCCCAGAAACAGTTGCTGTCCCACATCGGTGGTTCCAATAGTCGCGGGGGATTTCAGGGTATAGAATTTCTGTTTTGGGACTGCGGTTTGAACCTGCTTTTCAGGGGATTTGCATTGGCATAATATAAATGGAATCGCAATGAATAATAGAACTTTAGGATGCGGGATATACTGAAATGACAAAGCATTGAACAATTTGGTTTTTATTTTGGTTACTGTGTCAGTTTTAAAGACAGATGTTAGATGCGAATTCATGTGATTAGATCCTTTGTTTTGAGGCTTCAGGTTTAACAAAAATCCCAAGACATTGCATGAATAAAATCAAATCAACTGGGCGCAAAACTTATTTGACTGTCAGGGGCTTAAATCATACTGATTTTGCATGATTAAAAAATTAGCTAACTTTATCGGTAACGAGTTTATAGCCCCAGTTAATGAAAAATATCTGGAAAATAAAAACCCCTCAAATTCCCAGGTCATTTCTATGATCCCATTGTCCTCTTCAGCTGACGTAAATAAGGCAGTGGATGCAGCCAAATCGGGATTTAATTATTGGCGCAGTTTAAGTCCCCAGCAAAGATCTGATTGGATGCTGAAACTGGCCGATGCTATTGATGCCCACAAACAAGCACTGGCAGAAATCGAAAGCGAAGACCAGGGTAAGCCCGTCGAGCTTGCGCTAAAAATGGATATGAATCGGGTGGTGGATAATTTTAGATTTTTTGCAGCAGAAATTTTGCAGCCAGAAAATCTGCATCCAGAACAGTTCAAAATAAAATCTGATTTTGGGGCTGATAATATTATCGTCCATGAACCAGTTGGTGTGGCGGGTTTGATATCACCATGGAATCTGCCACTGTATTTGCTGACTTGGAAAATCGCACCAGCAATTGCCTATGGCAACGCTGTGGTTTGCAAGCCATCAGAATTCACTTCACATTCGGCCAATGCCTTGGCTGAAATTGTGCAAAAAATTAATTTTCCAAAAGGTGTGATCAACATTGTTTACGGTAAAGGCTTTCAAGCAGGACAAGCGTTGATCAAAAACAAAGACGTCCCCGTGATTTCATTCACTGGGGGCACGGCTACTGGAACCACTATTGCTTGGGAGGCCTCCAGTTTATTAAAGCGACTCAGTCTGGAGCTGGGTGGTAAGAATCCAAATATTATTTTTGCAGACTGTGATTTTGAAAAAGCTCTTAGCATCTCGATCAGATCAAGCTTTCTGAATCAAGGCGAGATTTGTTTGTGTGGATCCAGAATCTATGTGCAAAAGCCTTTGGCGCAGAAATTTATTTCAGCCTTTGTTGAAGAGGTTAAAAAATTAAAAGTCGGTGATCCTAAAAACCTTGAAACCTTTATGGGTCCCTTGGTCAGCGAACAACATCTGAACAAAGTGAAATCCTACATTGAAAAAGCAAAACAAGAAGGCGCAACGATACTGACAGGCGGGGACAGTCCAAAACTGTCGGGGGATTTAGCCCATGGGTATTTTTTAAATCCCACAGTCATCACGGGGTTAAAACAAAATTCAGCCTGCATGCAGGAGGAAATTTTTGGACCCGTTGTCAGCATAGCAGAATTTGAAACTGAAGCCGAGGCCGTGGCCTTGGCCAATGACGTGATTTATGGATTATCAGCTACGGTTTGGAGCTTGGATCAGCAAAAAGCCCTGCGGGTTGCGAAGGCTGTTCAGGCGGGCACAGTCTGGGTGAATGGTTGGATGATGCGTGATTTACGTGTGCCCTTCGGTGGAATGAAAGCTTCAGGGCTGGGACGTGAAGGCGGCAAATATTCCAGGGATTTTTATACAAACATAAAAACAATCTGCATAAAGGACCCATCATGAAAGGCAAAATTGTAGCCGGGTGTTTGGCACCCCATCCTCCGCATTTAGTGTACGCGGAAAATCCCCAGCAAAACGAACCCAAAAGCGAATGCGGCTGGGAGGTTCTGCGATGGGCTTATCAAGATATGAGGGAAAGTCTTGATAAATTAGATTACGATGTGATCGTGGTGCTATCCCCGCATTGGCGAACCTATGTGGGAACCCATGTTTTGTCTGTGCCACAGATGAAATCAATTTCTGTTGATCCGATTTTTCCGCATTTGTTTCGGTTTCATTATGATCTGAAGGTCGACGTGGATTTGGCGCAGAAAATTGTCAGCCATGGGCTGAAAGAAAATCTGGTTATGAAGCCGATGACCAATCCGGATTTTCGTGTGGATTATGGAACCATAATTTCATGTCACATGGTTAATCCCAAATGGGATAAACCCATTGTGGCTTTGTCCAGTCATTCGGCAGCTCAATATTTTAATGTGGATGTCATGCAAGAAGAAATGATTGCTTTGGCCAAGGCCACAGTGGCAGCCATTGCTGAATCCGGAAAAAAAGTTTTGTTGTTAGCCAGTAATTCGTTATCGCACAGGCATTTTACCAAAGAACCGCCACTGCCAGAAGACATGAGCCATGAGCATATTTATAATCACAATCAGTATTTGTGGGACATGAAAATGATTAAGCTTATGAAAGAAGGTAAGACCAAGGAAATCATAAACATCATGCCAGATTTTACCGAACAAGCCGTCAGTGAAACTGATTGCGGTGCCCTGACCTGGATGCTGGCATCATTGGGATTTCCTAAAAATCCTGCCCGGGTTTACGGATATGGAACGGTGATTGGAACCGGCAATGCTGTGGTTGAATTTAGACCCGATGCGGGGGCTGTATGATAGTTAAGGGATTTATTTTGCCAGGTTTGGTTCAGCCGTTGCTGTCACCTAATGCAAATCAAGGTTACAAAAAAATTCGTGAAGCCTTTGATGCTGTCCGAGCCGAAATCGAAGCCATCAATCCTGATCTGATTGTGATTTATTCGACCATGTGGCCATCCATATTGGGTCATCAGGTTCAGGCCAAAGAAAATTTAAAATGGACCCATGTGGACGAGGAATTTCACGAACTGGGAAGCATTAAATATCATTTTCAGTTTGATAAACAGTTTGCCAATCAGTTTGCAGAAATCGGCAAACAAAAAGGTTTAATGATCAAGGTCACAGATTATGAAGCCTTCCCCGTTGATACAGGATCTGTGGTCGCATTGAAATTAATTAATCCAGGTAACAAATTTAAGGCATCCATTGTTTCCAGCAATATTTATTCTGACCGCGCGGAAACTGTGGTTTTAGGAAAAGCTGTCAACGAGACTCTGAAAGCTCAAAACAAAAAAGCTGTAGCCATAGTGGTGTCATCATTGTCAAACAGACTGCATCAGACACTGATTGATCCCAAGGATGACAAAATCCATTCGCTAAAAGATCAAGAATGGAATTTAAAAATGATCGAGCTTTTGGAAATGGGCAGGTTGGAAGATCTGGCCCAATTAAGTCGGCAGATTCACAAAGAAGCTCGTGTTAAAAAAGTGAATAATTTTAAACCGCTTTGGTGGTTGTCAGCCGTTATGGGTGCACACAACAGATTTGAAGGCAAAGTTTTTGCCTATGAACCAATCTACGGTGTGGGCTGTGCCGTGGTGGGGCTGACTCCGGCTGCGAAAGCTGCCAGAGATTTAGAATTTGACGAGGACAATACTGAAACTTATTTGGGTGAACGCAATGTTTTAGAAAGCGTATCAATGTCCAGCCAAAGTCTGAACCCTGGAGAAGATTTTGAAAGCGAAGAAAACCAATGAGCCGGATTTATCCTGAATCAGTGTTTGGCGAAACATTGCCAAACATCCCAACCGGCCGTGATGTTGAATGGGAACCCTTGGTGGATTACCGCCGAAATGGTGTGAGCGAAAACACCATTCACGGAGCCATTGCCTGGTACAGCGGAAGCCAATTGATACATTCGTTTGGTGGAAATGTTTTGTGCTATGGCCGCAGTATGCTGAAGCTTTTGTACATGAAAGTTTTTGCTGAAGTTTTAAAAGATCAAACAGACTGGAAGCAAAAAGCGATATCAGTTAGTTCGCACAATGGATCTGCTGAACACATCGAAGCTGCGCAGAGTTTATTGAACGAAAGCGAATGGGGATTAATGCAGACACCGCTGGATTTACCACTGGTGCAGTTTGGCAGGCAGGTCAGGCGGCCACGTCGTTGGTACAATAATTCTAGCGGTCATCATGCAGCGATATTGTTGGGCTGTCGGTTGTTGGGTTGGTCCAGAACAGGCTACACAATGCCCAATCATGAAGTTTACAAAAATTATTTAAAAATTGTGCAGAAATATTTGGGGTCTGATTGGAAGCCGCTCAGAATTGCCCGTGATGGTGATGGGCTGCCAACATTGTCGATGACAGTGAATGAATTAGCCCTTTGCTATGCGGGGATTGCCAGGGACAAGGACAAGGATTGGATTTGGGAAAGCATGATCAAACATCCTGATTTGGTTGGCGGATTTAACAGACTGGACACCACTGTGATGAAATCTTGCCAGGGCAGGGTGATTGCCAAAGAAGGCGCTGACGGTTTGTTGGGGCTTGCCATTGATCACCCTGATTACAAAGACGGATTAGGTGTGGTGATTAAAATTGCTCACGGTTGGAATCCTCAGGCTACATGGTATGTGGCCCGCGGGATTTTAGGAGTTTTGGGTTTTGAGCTTAGAAATCCTTACCCGCTCAGACGGCAAAAAGCTTTTTTGGTTCCAGGAATCGTTCCAGCAAAGTATTTAAATGATCTGGGAAAAATCAAATCCTGGGACGACTGGGATCCAGACCATGACAGATGGTATATGCTGAAGGAGAATCAAAATGATTTCGATCAATTCGGTTAAAGCACCAAAACCTGTGGGGGCTTATCCCCATGCCAGGATCGCTGGTGATTTTATGTTTTTATCCGGTGTCGGTCCCAGAAAACCAAACACAACACAAATACCCGGGGTTCAGATTAATGATCAGGGGCAGGTGATCAGTTATGATGTGACGGTTGAAACTGAAAGCGTGATTGAAAATGTTAAAAATATTTTAGCTGAAGCTGGATACGGTTTAAATCACATAGTTGATGTGCAAGTATTTTTAACCGATATGAAAAACGATTTTGCAGCTTTTAATAAAGTCTACGAGAAATATTTTAAAGACATCATGGCCACTCGAACAACCGTGCAGGTGGTGGCATTGCCAACCCCCATACACGTCGAATTTAAAGTCACGGCCTATATCAAAGAGGAAATTTAATGGAACTGGTAAGATCAAAAGCAGAAGTTCTGACTGAAACCAATGTGGCCATAAAAATCCGCAAAAAAATTGTGGAAGCCATAGCGAAATTTAATTTAATCAGCGAAGGCGACAGAGTGGTTGTTTGTTGTTCGGGCGGCAAAGACTCTAGCATTTTATTGGCTCTTTTGACCGAGATTCAAAAAAGAGCTCCCTATAATTATGAGCTTGAGGCCGTGATGCTTGATCAGGGGCATCCGGGATTTGATCCCAGGGATTTTCAGAACTGGGTGCAGTCGCTGGGTGTGAAGCTGACGATTTTATCAAAAGATACTTATTCAATCGTGAAAGAAAAAGTCACAGACGGTGTTTATTGTTCGCTGTGTTCAAGACTGCGCCGAGGGATTTTATATGATTATGCGGCTAACAATGGCTTTAACAAAATGGCCTTGGGTCATCACGCCGATGATATGATTGAAACACTGATGATGAATCAGTTTTTTACAGGCAAAACGGCATCCATGCCACCAAAGCTGAAATCAGACGATGGGCGCAATGTGGTGATCAGGCCCCTGTGTTTGGTATTTGAAGACGAAATCAAGGAGCTGTTGTCACAGTGGCAGTTCCCAGTGATCCCATGCAATCTGTGTGGTTCACAGGACGGGATGAAGCGTCAGCAGGTGAAAGCATTGTTAACAAAGCTTTCTAAGGACATTCCTGATATTAAATTTTCAATGCTGGGTGCTTTGGGAAATATCCATCAATCACAAATGATGGATCAAAGCCTTTGGGATTTTAAAAACCTTTAGGGCTTAGCACGGACCTGTTCTTATCTGCATTTAGGGCCATTTTTTATTGATTATGGGCTAATAGATTCAACAATATCTAGAAGTTTTTTAAATGCTTTGTTTAAATAAGCATCAGCATCTGGGTTATTGAATGGATCAACCCATCCTTTTTTCCCTCGATATAATATGAGTGCGGCTAGTCGTTCTCTTATTTTTGGTTCTAAAAACCACCTCGCTGAAATCAATTCTTGGATGTTTGAAACAGCACTGCCTTTTTCTTTACCTGCAAGATACTCGTAAAGGTTATCCTTATGTAGGGGGATGCCTCTCTCATGACTGATTTCAAAGAGTATGACATTAAATAGTACTTTCAAGTTTTCGTCCTTAACGGAATTAATCTCACTAAATAGTGAATCAAGAAATATTTTTTCTTTTTTCAACGAAATATCTAAAACCTTTTTACGGCCTGAATCTGACGAAAACATTGGTTCACTATATAAAACTGCGACATGATTCAAATCATGAATAAAATAGTTCCAGCTATTCTTCGTCTGTCCATCTACTCTTGCAACCTGTTCAGTGAGGCCTAAAACAAAAAGGCCTCTTGAAAAAGATTGATTGATATCAAAAACAGAAAATTCGGCAAAACTAGGGATATAAAAACCTGGGACTCTTCTATTTAAAAGCTCATTGTATCTTATGAGTTGAAAGTATCCCTCTTTCCTTCGTTCCCAGTTCACCGAAATTAGCCCGCCGTCTGTTTTTGCTTTTCTATTTGACGTTCTTAGTTGCATTAAAAAAGCATGAGCCTCAGAGCTAAGATACAATTCTTCGTAGGTAATTGGTTGGTTTTTTTGGATGATCGAATTGATAAAAACGATATCGCTTTTTAGATCTTTTCTAATTTGCTGCATTGTCGGAATGGGACCTTCTACGAGATTAAGAAATTTTTCGATATCGGAATCTGTCAGAGTCTCTTTTAAATTTACTAAATTAGAATAAATCCGATCAATTGTTGCTCGTGCAGAAGCCTGTAACACTTGGGGCAAAACAAAGGCAGCAGCTTTATTGGAAGATTTCTTTTTATGTTTATTAAGTGCATCCACAAGCAAGTTTCTAAACTCATTCGGTGAATCTATGATATCCCTGCCTACGTCCAGCAAAGGGAAAACATTTTCACACTGAATTCGTCCAAATGCAGTCAGCGAACTAAATAAAAAAATACCTATGAATACAACGGATCCTAATTTATTTCTCGCGGACAAGATTCTATTCATTACTGAACACTCCTGCAATGACTGAATCCTATCACGACTATTTGCCTGAATGAAACTTTAGGGATCTGACACAAAGACAGGGCGCCTTTTCGGATTTACTGCCAAGGCCATTTACCTGTTTGTAAACCACTGATGCTCTTCCATTTGAGTAGGATTTCATGCAATCGCTTAAATCTGCTATGTGGTAAGAGGATTGATCTTTTAAAATAATTCTTAAGCCATCTTCAGTATCATAGCTTGAATGATTGATACGCTCAGAAATACGGTAACCATCAATAGTTAACAAATAAATCTGTTTGCTGAATTCAAGATGGCTTTCTGAATGCAGCCCGATTGCTAGATCTGCGATTGAAGAATCTCGCTGATCTAATGCAGCCTCGATATTAGACTCAGATCCACATAAAAATGTAAGGTACTTGGATTTTGCAGATTCCGCCTGGGCAAGGCTTGCAGAGAAGAGAAAAGCAAATGCAGCAGTAGCAAAAATAACTAGTTTCATAAAAATCCCCCTATGGTTTGATATCCTGTGCTAGGGATAATAAATGAACCCTTTTCGTTCATCTTAAATGTTCTTAATTGAAAACTATTCTTATTCTATTCTTATTTGATGCCGGTGACGACTTTGGATAAAAAGCCTGTGTCCCGCTGAAGGTTTTTAAATCCTGCGGCTTCCAGCAAGCCTTCCATGGGGTTTATTAAATAGTTTTTGTAAAAAGGTTCGTGAAAGGATTTTGGAAAATCCTCTAGCGCCCAAGTCAGATCTTTTTTGTCAGATTGCTGGATTGAATCGACCAGTCCGTAAAAACCATCAGTTTTTAAAACTCGTAGGCCTTCTGAAATAACTTGTTTGCGCACAGGCATTGGCAATTCGTGAAATAAAAAACAAGAATACACACAATCAAATTGATTGTCTTTGAAGGGCAGATTGGCGGCATCGCCCTGAACAAAATTAATTTTATTAAAACCTTCCAAGTTTTTTTGGGCTTTTTTCAGATAAGGATGGCTTAAATCCAAAACTGTTATTTTGGCTTTCGGAAATGTTAATTTAACAAACCGACTCAGTCGGCCCGTGCCTGCGGCAAGCTCAAGAAAATGCAGAGATTCCTGCGGAGTATTTGAAAAATGCTCTTTCATGGGTGCCAATATCAACCTGCGCATGGCATCGGCGGCACCAGCAAACAGGATTTCAACCTGATGCTCATACAGTTCGGCGCTTTTTTCGGTCAGGTATCCACCGCTTTGGTAATGAAAATTACGCTGAAAATAATCAGGCACATCGGCAAAATACTGCTGAGCTTCGGTTTCAAAATCGTGGGCGGTTTTGGAAAGACGGCGCTTGGA
This sequence comes from Pseudobdellovibrionaceae bacterium, assembly GCA_044359815.1. Lineage (GTDB taxonomy): Bacteria > Bdellovibrionota > Bdellovibrionia > Bdellovibrionales > Bdellovibrionaceae > JBIKLL01. The sequence continues at coordinate 2,936 of JBIKLL010000048.1, read as the reverse complement.
TACTTGGATCCCATCCATGATTATGCGTGGGTAGCGTAAAAAAAATGTCTGAGGGGATTCAGGTATCAGAACATCAGCTGGATAAATGCCGTTTGCGATATTGGCAGAATCTTTTTGCAGAAGCTTTAACAGATCGGCATAGACGATTCTAAGTTTCGCAAAGGCTTCCTTGTTCAACGGTCGCTCTGTTTTGCCAATAAATAACAGCTCAAACAGTGGCAGGGATAGGGATTGCCCTAAAAAAGTAAATGATCTGAGGAGTTCGTATCCGTACACGGATTTTTCTGTAAGCGCCGGAAAATATGTTTGGGCCATTTTGATTAAATCCATCAGGACTAAGATAAAAGTAAATCTGATCTGAAGTCCATTGATTTAGTGCATTTGATCAAAGATGCAGATGGCCAATTGGTTGGGAGCTTAGTTAGAAATTTTGTTATGAGCTTAGTTGTTAATTAGGCAGTGAAGCAATCGGCTTTCAACAAAGGGTTGGAAGCCATAGGTGTCCAAAACGTCTTTGACAGTGTTAACTTTTGGGATTTCGCATTCGACAGTCAATGGGTCATCTTTGCCTTCAGTTGAAGCCGACAGAGCTAACACGACAGTGAATGTGCTTTTTGCGTTGTTGATGCTGATTTCAAGGATTTCGCCAGAACGATCAGCCATAAAGGAATCGTAACCCAGTTCGTAAATGCGAATAGCAATTTCGGCGGTTTCAGAAACGCTCAGATTTGAAAGGATTGGCTGTGATTGAACCTCGGATAAATAGTCAGTGCCATCCGCTAGGGTGGTTTGACTGATTAATAAGGTAAAAAATAAAGCCAACATCTGATCTAATTCCTTTTGTGTTCGGTAAAGCAGGTTTCTAGGGCTTGGGCCACATCGTATCTGATGCCCATTTTGTCCATAATGCTTTGTGGGCTGTTAATATTATCAATTGTGCACTCTGATTCCAGGTTGCCATTGAAAATCATTGTCACAGTTAATTGGTTGTTTAAATAATCAAACATCAGGCTTGAAACTTCGGCATCGCGGCCTTTTAAAAATGAGTTAGCACCGGCTTCAGTGATCCCGTATTCGACATCCAGGGCAACGTCTTCGGGCATATTGGTTTCAAGCTTACCCAAGGTCACATTGTTTAATCCCGCAAATGATTGAGCTGAAATCAACGTGGCAATCGCCAGTATGCAGAAATTTTTGATAGAAAGTTTCACTGAATCCTCCTTATAAGGGTAACCAAGTATTCGATTGAATATACCACTGGTTACAGACTGTAGCTTGAGGATTTTGCCCGGGCCTGGGGTGACGTTTTTGGCCCCCAGATAAGGTCAGATTATCAGCACCTTAAGTCGGTGAAAATAGTATCTGTCAAAACATTGGATAGCAGAATTCGTGGTAAAAAACTTAAAATGCCTATTCTGAAAGCAGGTCATTGATGATTGTCATGGTAGGCAGGAAGGAAATTGTTGATTTTTGAGGTTAAAAATTTATATAAGTAATGCTTATATTTTTAAGACCACCAGCGGGGTGGTAGTTAAGTTGGTTATAACGTCCGCCTGTCACGCGGAAGGCCGCGGGTTCGAGTCCCGTCCACCCCGCCAAATCTTTTTTACCCCCTAGTTTCCCCACACATCAAAAGCCTCAGACAGCGGTGCTCAGCGCTTCGCGCTTGCGCTCCGAACTCGTTTTTGAAGTGTGGGGAAACTAGGGGGTAAAAAAGATTTACCGGGTTAGACGGGACGAGAATAGAGATCGCGGCTTGCGGTGGACGCGACTGTGCAAACGGCGAACATGACTAAATGTCATGTTCGTTGTGATGCGCCCAGGAGCGTTTGGCGCAAGCTGAAAATGCTGGATGCATTTTTAAGCGATCGATGCCGGCTCTGGCAGCGCAGTGAGCGTGAAGCGAACGCAGCGAGAAGACCGAGTCCCCTTTGTCCAATCAGTTACTTGCAAATCACTAATGTCTGAATTGCTGAACACTTGGTGTATATGAATCATTTGGATTGTTAGGAAAAGTGGTTTTGCTGCGGTCTAAAGGATTTGGCTGATGACTCAGTTCCTATCGAGGGCTATTGTTTTAATGTTTTTATTAAGGGGGTGAAATATGAAAAGTGTCGTTTTCATTATTCTATTAATCGCAAATTCAACTTACGCCAGTTCTCTGGTTTGTCGCGCAACAGTTTTGGTGACAGATGGCACCGAACAGACTTCAGTATTTAATGGTCAAGCAACGACAAACGGTACGATCAGTTTGAAAGAAACTTTTAGAGTCGCTAAGGAGCAGTTTTCTCTAGATGTTGACTATAAGCCTGCAAAGACCTGTGGCTCTATTAGCATAAATTTTAATCGAAAAGAGCCGGATTTTCGCGTTCTTCTCTTTGGTTCGTCATCGGTTTGTCCAAATCAGGGCTTCGATTTTCAGTCCTTGGTCACAACCCCAGCTTTTCGATTACAGTGTAGTTTTAAAATTTGAGCGCAGTTGGATGCATCTCGCCACCCAAATCCTTTGCCGTTGGTTATCTGGCCTTCATCTAAAGGACAATCTTTTGTGTTTTGATTTTTACGATGCTTTCTTTGATTTACCTTTGGATCCCTCAATCGTGACATGCAAATTGAGCTTTACCCGGTGAATCTGATCTTGGATCGCAAGCTCAACTAGAGTTGCCTCCATCAAGCCAATCTTTTTTGCGATTTCTGCAGCTCTTGCGATAGAAGGTAATGTCCTTCCGCTTTCAAGGTCGTTTAGGCTTTGTTTTGACATTTTTAAAAGTTTTGCCATTTGAACTTGGCTCATTTCCTCACCTAGACGATGCGAACGCAATAGCCGACCAAAAGTGAGTGTGCCAAATTCTTTTTCTAGTTCTTTTAGTCCGTACTTAGTACTCATGCTTATTGACCTCTTCTATCAAAATAATTTCTGTCTCGCCGTTTTTGTG
>JBIKLL010000033.1:0-26127 GCA_044359815.1 Pseudobdellovibrionaceae bacterium | reverse complement strand
GATTTAGCCATGGCTTGTGAAAGCAACTGATCTTGCACTCCCACGTTGCCCTGAGTTCTTTTTTTGTAAGTTCCATCTGATGACATGTCCCAGTTTTGCTTTTGATCGGTTAAATACAATTGCAAAATATCCCAAATTTTTGTTCTTAAATCGCGATTTAAAATCGGCACTATGCATTCCACCCGGGCATGTAAATTTCTGTACATCCAATCTGCCGAGCCAATATAAAATTCACCATCCACTGGGTTTTCGGCACCATTTCGAAAATAAAAAACCCTAGAATGTTCTAAAAATCGACCGATCGTAGATTGCACAAAAATATTCTCACTCAGTCCTTTGACTTGAGGCCTGAGGCAACAAAAACCTCTGACGATCATGTTAATTTTAACACCCAAGCCAGAAGCACCGTACAAGGAAATCGAGATGTCGTTTTCTTCCATATTATTCATTTTGGCTATGATCTGAGCGGGCTTGCCGGCTCTCTGATGTTCAATTTCCCGTTCGATCATCAATTTAAATCTTTGAAACATATTTAAGGGCGCAACCAACAGATGTTTGTAATCATTTTTCAATGAACGACCGGTTAAATAATTAAAAAACTCTATGATCTCGCTGGTGATTTCCTCGTTGGCCGTCAACAATCCAAAATCTGTGTACAATCTGGAGGTCGAGACATTGTAATTACCCGTCCCGATGTGCACATAGCTTTGCAGTCCGTCGGATTCTTGTCTGACCACCAACACCGTTTTAGCGTGTGTTTTTAAACCGACGATACCGTACACCACATGGACTCCAGCATTTTCCAGCTCTTGAGCCCAATAAATATTTCTTTCCTCATCAAAGCGTGCTTTCAGCTCAACCAAACAGACTACCTGTTTGCCATTTTCAGCTGCCCTGATAAGGCTTTTTATAAATGGGCTGTTGTCACCCGTGCGGTACAGAGTCATTTTAATGGCTAAAACCTTGGGGTCATCAGCTGCGAATCTGACAAATTTTTCTACTGATGAAACAAAACTTTCAAACGGGTGATGCACCAGCTGATCGGTTTTTCTAATCGAATGAAAAAACTGACTAAAATCTTCGTCCATTAATGCCGCGGGCAACACGGGTGTGAAACTCGAATATTTCAATTTCGCAATCGGCAGATCCGAAATCACATTTAACCCTGTGTAATCTAAAATTCCTGATTTCTCAAAAATATCCTCACTGGTTAAATCCAGCTCGTCCATCAGAAATCGCACCATCCACGGATCAGGATTGGGCCCATGCTCAAGCCTTACTACCTCAGCAAACCTTCTTTGGCGTAATTCTTCCTCGATCATTTGCAATAAGTCTTCTGCGTCCTCCTCGTCCCTTTCAATGTCCGCATTCCTGGTGACTCTAAAAGGCATCACTGCCAAGACCTTCATGCTAGGAAATAATTCAGTCAGATTTTCTTGGATCAATTCAATTAAACTAACAAATCGGTATTCATTTGAAGCTCCAACCTGAATCCAAGCTGGGAATACCTGAGGGACTTTGACCCTGGCAAAAAACTTTTCTTCGCTGTTAGGAGCTTGCAATGTGATTCCTAAAGACACAGATAAATTTGAAATAAAAGGAAAAGGATGCCCTGGATCCACAGACAGCGGGGTTAAAACTGGGAAGATATTTTTGTAATAGTATTTTTCAGCGGCTTCTTTTTCAGCAGTGGTCAGCTCTGAATAATTTAACAGAAAAATCCCCTCTTTCTTAAGGGCTGGAACCAAGCTGTTCTGAAACACCTGCCTTTGATCATCAATCATTGGCAAACAGTAATTCCTGATTTCTTTCAATTGTTGAACAGGCGTTTTACCATCTGATGATTTTGGCGAAATTCCATAAGCGATCTGCCTTTTCAGTCCACCCACCCGCTTCATAAAAAACTCGTCCATGTTGCTGTTGCAAATTCCCAAAAATTTTAATCGTTCTAAAAGGGGATTGTTCAGATCCTTTGCTTCTGCCAAAACTCTGGTGTTAAATTCAAGCCAACCAATTTCACGGTTTGTAAATTCAATGGCCGAGGACCTGGGGTGCTCGATCACTTTGGGACGTTTTTTGTTGGATCTTTTGACCTTGGTGGCCTTTTGACCCAAAGATTTTTTTCTCTTACCACTGGCTGACAACTCAGCATCGGTGGATGGATTTGAATTTTTATCTTTTGAAACCATAAAGTTACCCTAGACTAAAGCCGATAAACTGTTAGTGAATACATTAGCAAAATACCATGCAAGAGCACCAAGGTACATTCTTCAGCCTGAAGATGACACCCTGATCCGTGTCGCGGGCCCCCACCAGATTCCTTGGGAAGAGGGCACTCAGATCAAAAATATCTCTCTAAGTGGCTTGGCCTTTACGACAACGGCTGATTTATGCCCTCAGGTGGGTGAATTTATTAAAATCCAGTTTAGATTGCCTGGGGGAAAACCAATGGCTTGTTATGGATTAGTCACCAGGCTTGAATCAAAATACGACAAAACCATTGTCGTAGGTGTGCATTTTCAAAAACTGCAGACACCTCACAAAATGATATTGCTACAGTCATTGAGCAACCGCCTTCGCGAACAAATGAGTCAGGAAACATCTTTTGTAAGGGAATCCTTTGCTATCAGCGTTTTCAGAAATTGGCTGAAACTGTCAGCACTTTGGGCTTCATTAATATTGTGGATTTGCAGTTTTGCTTTTATGTTTTTTTTCAAAGCATAAAAATATCAGATGTCTTTGGCTGTTAGCTTTTCAAGCACCTGATCATGAGGGATAAAATTGATACCCGTTTTTTTGCCTTCACGCCAAACGACTTCGGCACTGATATTGTGTTTGCGATTGAGTGCTTTCAGGATCACAGTGACTCTGATCAAATCACCTTTGTCTATATCGATATCGTCTGAAGTCCACTCCAAGCAAGCACCTGTTTTTGAAATGTTTTTTAGATCAGCGATAATATTAAGAGGTTTGCCGTAAACTTCCACCGCTGCTTTTTCGCGAGTATCGAATCTTTGTGATGACATGGCTTCTCCCCCGCTCACCTTTTAGTTTTCGGCAGACCTCAGTGTACCCTAAAGGTGACTTTATTAATATCCTGTGTCTTAATTATTGTGCGTATGAAACCTCGACAGTTTTTCCCAAATAATTTTGAAACTACCCCCGAAGGCATTGTCGCCGTTGGCGGAAATCTGACGACGGGCTTGATTCTGGAAGCTTATGGCCGAGGGATTTTTCCTTGGCCTCATGAAGACTTGCCGATGCTGTGGTTTTCCCCTGATCCCAGAGGAGTTTTGTTTTTTGATGAACTTAAAATCAGCAGTAGTCTCAAAAAGAGACTCAGAAAAAAATTGTGGACCTACACAGTCAATAAAGCTTTTCCGCAAGTGATTGAAAACTGCAAATTAGCACCCCGCAAAGGACAAAATGGTACATGGATCAATGATTCCATAGTGAAAGCCTATAAAAAACTGAACGACTCAGGTCATATAGTCAGTGTTGAGGTCTGGAATAACACCGACTTGGTAGGTGGGATTTATGCTGTCAAAAGCAAAAATTATCTGTCAGCTGAGTCCATGTTTTTTAAGGAAACAGATGCCGGTAAAGCTGCCTTTGTTAAGCTTGTCCAAGTTTTGAAACAACAAAATCACACATGGATGGATCTGCAAATGGTAACCAATGTCTCTAGATCTTTTGGGGGGCGAGAAATCCCCAGAAAGCAGTTTTTAGAGATGATAAAAAGCAATCCCGTTTAAAATTTTAGACTTTACTGTGGCTCTTAAATTGCATTCAATAGCTAATAAGGCAGGTCTTTATGTTCAAAATCATTTTAACAACTTTGCTATTACCTTTTTCGGCACATTGTACAGAAATCCAAGACCAATTCACGGCTTTGAAATTACTTAAAATGAAGCTACCGGCCAATGCTGCAGTAAAACCTGACCTGTGTGCAAACCCTGATTTTGGTGACTTTGGATTTATGGAAAACGAAGGCTTGGTTATTGACACCTCCATGGGACTTAAAAAAGCCACCGATTGCGCCTTTGAGCTCAATTACAAATTGGATGGCCCCAATCATCTAAGCATTGATTCCGTCGAGCTCAGGATTAAAAGCCCCTTGGTTGAATCATTGACATTAAGCTTGGGTGTTGAAATTCAAGCTCATAAATTACAGTTGTTTAGCTTTCCGACATCAAATGTGACCGTCAAAACCGATAAAAATCTGAACATGGCTTTTATGACTTTGATACCAGCGCCGAACTCTCCTAAAACAGACTGCCTGCAACAGGGTAAATTGCTAAACAAATTTCGATTGACGAACATCAGCTATTTAGGCAATGAACAGATCGAAATTTCAGAAATTAAGATCAAATACAAAAAAACAGCCTGTTTGCCCACGGAGATTATCGACATCAAAAACACCAATGAGACTCAATAATCGCGAAATCGTTGTCAAAAAATTTGGAGGCACATCTGTCGGCAGCATCGAACGCATCGAAGCCGTTGCGGATCGATTGATCGCTGATTACCACCAGGGCGAATTTCCAATCACTGTGGCATCGGCCATGTCAGGCGAAACCAATCGTTTGGTATCCTTAGGTAATCAAATCGATCCTAAATACCGAGGTCCCGCCTACGATATGCTGGTAGCCAGCGGCGAACAGGTTTCCATAGCTTTATTGGCAATTGCTATTGAAAAACGTGGGTTTAAGGCCAAGCCCCTGTTGTCCTATCAAATCGGAATCGAAACTGATAGTTTGTATTCAAAAGCCCGCATTTTAAATATCAATCCTGACAAAATTAATAAGCTGGTTTCAGAGAATATCTTTCCTGTGATTGCAGGATTTCAAGGGATAGATACTGATAACAATATCACTACCCTGGGCCGCGGTGGTTCAGACACCAGCGCAGTTGCGATTGCAGCAGCCATGCAATTAAAGTCTTGCGAGATTTTCACAGACGTACCCAAGGTTTTTTCTGCCGATCCCCGATTAGTTCCCAATGCACGAGAGCTTGATAAAATTTCTTTTGAAGAAATGATGGAAATGGCGTCTTTGGGATCCAAAGTCCTGCACATCAGAAGTGTCGAAATAGGTGCCAAACACAATGTCCGAATCCACGTCAGAAGTAGTTTTGAAAATAGAACTGGCACCTGGATTGTCCCCGAAGGAGAAATTATGGAAAACCCTTTAGTCACATCAGTGACCCACGACCCCTCTACTGTAGTTATAAAATTAAATCCCGTCCCAGCAGGCGCTGAATTTTTAGCTGAGTTATTTACCGAGCTTTCCAATAAAGGTGTCAGCATTGATATTATCACTCAAAGCCAACACGAACAGGGGCAAAGGCTGGCGTTTTCAGTGACCGAGGAAGACCTGCCCCTGACCAACAAAGTTTTGGATCAGATTCTGAAAGGCAGAACCCTTGAACGCACCACAATGGACAAAATGGCAAAAGTCTCGGTTGTTGGAGTTGGAATGAGAAACCACCCGGGTGTAGCCGCCAGGTTTTTTAAGGTTTTAGCAGAAAATAAGATCCCCGTGCATTTGGTGACGACATCTGAAATCAAAATCAGCGCTGTCATCGACCAGGAGCATTTAAAACGATCTGCGCAGGCTCTTCACACAGTTTTTGATCTGGACAGGGTTTAAAACATGAAACCTTTAATTAAGGTTTTAACAGGAATTTAAATGGGCAAGGCTTTGCCTCTTGTGTAAATAACGACCCTGCATTTCAGAGTTGTGAATTTCCTATCTAAATTTCCAAAACTATGGTCCAAGGAGTTCTAACCGTCCGTTCTCGTGATTCATAAGTCAATCTTTTGTCTTCTTGCGAATGGCCCCCAAAGCTTTTAAAGGAGGCAAAATGGGAAAAAAACTATACATCGGAAATCTATCTTACTCTATGAATGACGAGTCTCTGACCGCATTGTTTGCTGAGTTCGGCACTGTCGAATCTGCAAAAATCGTTATGGATCGTGATACTGGTCGTAGCAAAGGTTTCGGATTTGTTGAAATGTCAGCAGATGCAGAAGCTGAAGCTGCTATCGAAAAATTGAATGGCACTGACCAATCTGGTCGCGCTATCAATGTAAGCCACGCAAAACCAATGGCACCAAGAACTGGTGGCGGCGGTGGTGGTCGTTCTGGTGGACGCGGCTTCGGTGGCGATCGCCGGTCACGTTACTAGGGTGAATATTAAAAATAACCATTGTAAAAATATGAACCATGGGAAAATGAATCCCATGGTTCGTTTCTGCCCCCAATGCGGGGATCGATTTCAAACCAAGGCAGCCGGCAGTTGCAACGAAGAAAAACATGCGGCCCGCAGAAAAGAACGCAACATCTTCTGTTATGATTGCGGAAAAAAACTCACTTCTTAATGATCTAAATTTATAAATAAAAGATATGAACTTTAAAAAAAGATTTTTAAAGTTTTAATTTTTAAAGTCTTTGGTATCCCAGATGATATCGGCGTTTTCACCAACTCCGCCCTCAACCCCATCAGCTCCTAGACTTTTCAGAATAAACTTATTTTCAGTAGGAAGGTAAATCAGCTCCTTGCCAAAACCATCGGGAGTTGGTTTATCAAATTCTTGTGGTGTCCAGCCAGGGCAACTTTTGTTTTCTTTGGTTAACTCATCAAGTGATGCTGGGTATTTGCCACATTCAGCCCAATACATCAATAAACTAGAAGCCGTCGTAGATATTGCCAATTTAGACATTGCAGTGGTTTTAACTTCGGAAATTCTTTCCTCAACCTTTTCTCTCAGAGGTTTAGAACTAAAATACACACTCCAAATTCCAAACCAAGCGATCAATACAAAAACTGCAGCCAACACCATCAAGGCTATTTTTTTTAGTTTCATAGACTTCAATGTACCCATTTAAATGAAACTAATCAACAGCCCGGTAAGTTGGCTTTTAAAATTAAGTTCAGATGTTAAAGAGTTTTTACTTCTGCGCAGCAGACATCGCATTTTCCGCAATCAGGAAACTGGACGCCGAAATAGCTCAGCACTGCAGCTTGGCGGCAACGGGAAGTGTCTTTGGCATAAGAAACCATTTCATATAATTTTTGATTTAAATTATTCACTCTCAGTTTGTGTAAATTCACGTCTAAATCATGACTTTCGGGCTCACTGACTGCTCTAAATCCCAATCGTGACCTGTCGGATTCCAAACATCCCCAGCGCTCTAGCAGATTCACTGAGGTCTCGACACGGTAATCCCTTTTGTTATAAAAATTCATTTTCTCGCGCAAAAAATCAATCCCATCATTGGCTAACCCCGGGCCTCCTGCCTGGATTAAATGAAAAACAGTTTTTATAAATCCAGGATCCGGGGTGGACCATTTTAAAAACTCTGCTTGTATGGAAATATCGTCTTCATCAAACATCAAATGACAAAATGAATCCTGACTATCCCTGCCGGCCCTGCCGATTTCCTGAAAATAAGCTTCGATGGAGGCAGGAATTTCCGCGTGAAAAACCCCTCTGATATTGGGTTTATCAATGCCCAATCCAAAAGCCGGTGTTGCCAACATCAAACCATTTGATGAACCCAGAAAGTCCTTTTGATTTTGCACTCGTTGCTGACTGGTCAAATCACCATGGTAGACATAAAATGAAATCCCTAGTCTCGAAAATTCATCAGCGACTTTATAGAGTGTCGAGATCAGGCTAGTATAAATGATTTTAGCTCCCTGAATCTGATGAATCAACCCGACAAAATTTCTGATTTTCTCATCAAGCCCGTAAACAGAATGAACGTTGAGCGACAGATTGGGTCTTTCAACACCTGTGATAAATTTTTTGGTGATATTTAATTTTTGGCATATTTCATTCTGAGTTTTTTCTGTGGCTGTCGCCGTCAGTGCCATCACTGCTGGGTTTCCCATTATTTGAATGAACTCATCAACCCTTGAATACTCTGGCCTAAAATCATGGCCCCATTGGGAAATACAATGGGCTTCATCAACAGCCATCAAGCTGACTTTGTTTTTAGACAATGCTTTCAGAAATTCAGGTTTTTTGAATCTTTCGGGTGTTACATAGATGATTTTGTACTGTCTGTTTTCCAAGTCCTGATAGCGTTTAGCCCTTTCTTCACTGGTCAAACTGGAATTTATAAAACTGGCTGAAATTCCTTTTTTGCGTAAAACAGAAACCTGATCTTGCATCAACGCGATCAGAGGGGAAATAACCACCGTCAATCCGTCAAAAACCAAGGCTGGCAGCTGAAAACATAGGCTTTTGCCATATCCCGTGGGCAAAATTACCAGAGAAGATTGTCCTTTTAGTGTGTGATCAATGATTTCCCCTTGAGGTTCTTTAAATTTTTGAAATCCGAATCGAGAATTCAGTAAATCTAAGATTTTATTTGCATCATCATGCATCGCGCTAACCCCAGGGAATTTTTGCCTGACCCTAGCTTACATGATAGTTCCTATAAGTCATTTTTTAACAATAGAAAAAGAGGAGCTCATGGCAAAAAACTGGGACATTAACACCGTTAGAAACATTGGAATCTCAGCACATATTGACTCAGGTAAAACAACTTTATCTGAACGTATTTTATTTTACGGTGGTAAAATCCATGCCATTCACGAAGTTAAGGGTAAGGACGGAGTGGGTGCCACGATGGACTCGATGGACCTAGAGCGTGAAAAAGGAATCACCATCCAATCAGCTGCTACGCAGGTGACTTGGGATGATCATACAATCAACTTAATCGATACACCCGGGCACGTGGATTTCACCATTGAGGTTGAAAGATCTCTGCGTGTTTTGGACGGAGCCATCTTGGTTCTTTGTGGTGTTGCTGGAGTTCAATCACAATCTATTACCGTCGACAGACAGATGAAACGATACAGTGTTCCCCGCCTAGCGTTTGTAAATAAATTAGACCGCCAAGGTGCTAATCCATTCAGGGTAAAGGACGCATTGGTTGAAAAACTGAGACTGAATGCAGTGATGGCTCAAATCCCAATTGGCCTTGAAGATCAGCACAAAGGTGTCGTCGATTTAGTTAAAATGAAAGCCTACATTAATGAAGGCGATAGCGGTGAAACAATATCTGTTCAAGAAATCCCCGCGGACCTTAAAGCACAGGCTGAAGAATACAGACAAAAGCTGATTGAAAAGCTTGCGGACATTGATGATTCAATTGGAGATAAATTTTTAAATGGTGAAACACCCTCAGAAGCCGAAATCACTGCAGCTATTCGAAAAGGCGTGATTGCCTTGAAACTGGTTCCAGTATTTTGTGGTTCAGCTTTTAAAAATAAAGCTGTGCAACCTTTATTAGATGCCGTCGTTGCTTATTTACCGACTCCAAACGAAAAGAAAGAACACGCATTGAATCTGGATAAAAACGAAGAAAAATTTGAATTGTTTCCTGATTCAGACAAAGAACTTTGCGCCTTGGCTTTTAAATTACAGGTAACACCATTTGGTCAATTGACTTACATGAGGGTTTACCAAGGTAAAATGGCAAAAGGTGATTTTATTTACAACACGACCACAAAAGAAAAAATCAAAATCCCTAGAATGGTTCGAATGCACTCTGATAAAATGCAAGACCTTGACGTAGCTTATGCCGGCGACATCGTTGCCTTGTTTGGTGTGGACTGTGCCTCGGGTGATACATTTGCTCATGAAGGTTATAACGTTGCCATGCAATCAATGCACGTACCTGACGCTGTGATTTCTTTGGCAGTTGCTCCGAAAGAAAAATCGGGAGCTGCGAATTTTTCAAAGGCCCTTCAGAAATTCAGAAAAGAAGATCCAACTTTTAGAGTTCACAGGGATGAAGAATCCGCTGAAACAATTATTTCAGGCATGGGTGAGCTTCACTTAGAAATTTACGTTGAGCGAATGAAGCGAGAATTTAACTGCGAAGTTATCGTTGGTAAACCACAGGTTGCTTACAGGGAAACTATTGGTCAGGGCGCCAGCTATGATTACACTCATAAAAAACAAACTGGTGGTGCCGGTCAGTTTGCAAAAGTGGTTGGTAAAATTGAGCCGCTTCCATCTGATTCAACGGAAACCTTTGTGTTTGAAAACAAAGTCGTGGGTGGACGGATTCCAAGAGAATTTATTCCTGCTGTTGAAGAAGGTTTTGAAGAGCAATGTGCAAAAGGCCCATTGATAGGATTTCCTATTGTTGGCGTAAAAGTGATGCTGGAAGACGGATCTTACCATGACGTGGATTCAAGTTATATGGCCTTTAAGGTTTGCTCTATGGCAGCTATGCGGGAAGTTTATCAAAAAGCAAAACCCACAGTGCTGGAGCCTTTGATGAAATTGGAAACAACTGTCCCTGAAGAATATCAAGGCGCAGCTGTTGGCCAAATCAACCAAAGAAGGGGCGTAATTCAAAATACGACTTCGATTGAAGGCAATGCGACAATTGAGGCTGAAGTCCCATTGACGGAAATGTTTGGTTATTCAACTGACCTCAGATCTGCAACAAAGGGTAAGGGCGAATTCTCTATGGAATTTTCAAGGTACGCGCAAGCTCCCAGAAATATCCAGGACGAATTGGCTAAAAAATACGCCGAAAAAAGAGCTGCCGAAAATAAATAGTTGCCTAAAGTTTAAACCCTTCGTAGCCTTTTTTAACAAGGATGGAGGGTTTATGAAATCAGCTTTAAGATTTTTGCTGCTCAGTTTATTGTCATCTGCTGCTATTGCAGGGGCTTTACCCAAAAGCCTTAACTACCGTGGAAATATTGAGTTTGAAAGTGGACGAAACACCCGTGTGGAAATGTTTTTGTCTCAAAAATATGAGGACTCAGAAAAAGGACGATACAAGGGCCTTTTTAGGGTCATCACTGAGGACTCTCCTTCAGCAAAAACAGTCAGAATGACAGTCAGAAAACTGGACAGTGGTCGCATCAGCGTGCAAGGAGAAGTTGTAGGTCAGTTTAAACTGGTTTTTGACACAGAAAATCTTAGGGAACGTGATTTGTTTTTAAACACACTCCGCTTAAACGTTGAAATTTTAAATGATCGTTTATGCACACCTAGTGAACCTTGTGATGGGGTGACCCGCATTGTTGATAGTGGCGTAATGTATCTGAACAAGATAAAGTAATCACAATCTAAATGACCCTTATTGTCGGCCTTTTAATTTTGGTTTGCTCCATTTCTTTTTTCTGTTCATTGTTGGAAGCTGTATTTTTATCTATCACTCCCACCTATGTGGCACTCTCGGTTAAAGAAAACCGCAAATCAGGTAAATTATTAGCTCATCTGAAAGACAATATTAACCGTCCTATTTCAGCCATTCTGACAATGAACACTATTGTGAACACCGCGGGATCCTCGGCCATCGGAGCATTGGCCCACGAACAGTTTGGTAGCGTTGCCTTAACAGCAACATCGATTGTGCTGACATTTTCAATTTTAATCATTGCAGAAATTATTCCGAAAATCCTGGGCGCTTCTTATTGGAAACAATTGGCTCCCTTTGCCGCTTATTCGATTCAGTTAATGATTTTTAGTTTGTTTCCTATAGTCAGGTTGACTGAAATAGCTTCCAACTTATTGGGCGAAGCTAAAGATGTCCAAGTCACCCGTGAAGAAGTCATTATGACTGCTGAAATCGGCGTAGATGATGGAACTTTACACAAAAAAGAATCAACGATTATCAAAAATCTGCTGATGCTTAATAATATGTATGTGTCTGACATTATGACACCCAGGTCAGTTGTATTTGCGCTGGATTCAAATATGACGGTCGAACAAATCATTGATAAATACAGACCCGTTCGATTTTCGCGAATTCCAGTTTATGAATCTAATTTGGATCATATTATTGGATTGGTTCACAGATGGAAGATTTTTGATTCTGCGGCTCATGATGCCTGGGAAAAACCATTGAAGGACCTTATCGTCCCTGTGCAGTCAGTCCCTGAACGCACCACTGTAGCTGCTGTTATTGATTTGTTTTTAAAACTCAAACAACATTTGTTGTTGGCTGTCGACGAATACGGAGTGATCACCGGCATAGTGACCTTAGAAGATGCCATTGAAACACTGTTAGGTGTCGAGATCGTTGATGAGCTGGACAACATAACCGACATGCGCCAATACGCTTTGGATCAATGGCAAATCAGGCGCCAGCAGTTTAGAAAATCTTGAGTTTTTCGGGACTGCTAGCGCATGGGTACAGCAAAAATAATTTCACTATTCTGGTTTTTTGCGTTGGGTGACGCAATTTTAAAACTATGGTTTTTGGACTTCGATGGTGGTGGGGGAATAATCTTTTGGCTCGGTCAGCAGTGCCCACTTCATGCCCAATGCAAAGGCAAAAGTCAGCGCGACTAAAATAACAAACATTCCGAACAATCCATCAGATTGTTCTTTTGATTTATTTTTAATCAGTCCCAATATGCCCTTACCTACCGTGGATGCAAAAAGAACCTCAACATGCCCCTATTAGGTTTGATAAAGCATAAATTATGCCTTAATTTTGGTGTCACTTGGTAACCTGAAGGGGCGGTGTCTTATGAATCATTCTCAGTTGGCAGAGGCTATTTACAATATCTGTTATTTAAGAGGTGAATTCAGACTTAGGTCGGGCTCGGTCAGTAACGAGTATTTTGATAAATACAGGTTTGAAGCCCAACCTCAGTTGCTGAAAGCCATAGCTAAACATTTAGCACCACTGATACCTAACGATACACAGGTGATTGCAGGATTAGAATTGGGCGGAGTCCCCATAGCGACAGCTTTAAGCTTGGAAACAGGAATCCCCATGGCCTTTGTTCGGAAAGAACCCAAGGATTACGGCACTTGCCAGTTTTGTGAAGGCTCGCCAGTTGCTGGGAAAAATGTTTTAGTTATCGAAGACGTGGTATCAACTGGCGGCCAAGTCCTGCTATCGACCAGAGATCTCAGAAACATTGGGGCTCACATCACAACAGTTTTAGCCATCATAGATCGAACTCAAGGTAAACAAGAAGCTTTGATGAAAGAGGGCTTAACATTCAAAGCACTTTTTACGATGGAACAACTAAAGTCATACGCAAAAAAATAAATCAGAAATGTCTATTGTGAAATTTCTCAGAATAATCTTAAAGGATTTTATTATGGAATTTCAGAAACGATATTTTTGATAGCCGCTTCGATATCATGGGGTTGTGGCACACTGGCGTCTTCTAGATTCGGATGAAGCCCAATACCAGGCAGATGTTTGCCCGCTAAAACCATGGGCCTGGCCAATAAATGATAAAATAATTCAGTTGTTATTCGGTAAACCAAATGTTCACCAAAATTTGTCAGTTCAGTGTCTTCGTTCACAACTAAAACCCTCTGAGTCTTTTCCACCGAATTTTTTATCGCGCTCCAGTCATAGGGAATGATTGATCTTAAATCCAAAACTTCAACCGATATGCCCTGATCCTTCAATTGATCAGCAATCTGATTACAAATTAATAAATGTCGACCCCATGACAACACTGTGATGTCAGAACCTTCACGAGTGATCTTGGCCTTACCAATTGGCGTTTCATATTCACCAAGCTTTGGCCATTTTGGGGACCACTGGCTTCGATCACCAATCGGAGCATCGATCATATTTTTTAGTTCTTTTTCATTTTCAGGCTCACCTGGGATCAGTTCATCACCCTTTACCCTCATCAAAGCTTTGGGTTTTAAAAATAAAACTGGGTTAGGGTCTTTGATTGCAGAAATCAACAATCCATAAGCATCAATGGGCGTAGCAGGCATTACGACCTTCCAGCCCGGTAATCTGGAAGCCCAAGATTCAAAGGAATGCGAATGATAAACTGATCCACGAATGCCAGCACCCACAGGAGTCATCACAACTAATGGCACAGAATAATTGCCATTAGAAACCCAATGAGTGTTCCCAGCAATTTTCAGCAAATCCATTGTATTAAAAATGTAATCACAAAATTGAATTTCGGCCACGCAACGCTCACCTGTCATCGCAATGCCTGTGGCCATTCCGATAATTCCACGCTCATCCAAAGGTGCATTCCAAGATGTTTTCAACCCCTGAGTCGCAGTAAATACTCCACCCAGTGGCGCGCCTACGTCTTGACCAAAAATATCCTTAACGTCCAAGTGAGTTTCACCATAGTGTAATGCCATTCTTATCGCTTGAGCCATATTAGCCATTAGAATTTTCTCCAATCGCCATTTTCATTGTTTGCAAAAATATGATCCCAAACACTGACTGCTTCCGGTGGTAATTCTGACCTGACCAGTTGCTGAGCTTGAAAGCCTTCTTCTTCATATTTTTCATAAACTGATTTCACAGAATTTTCTGAAATCACTCCCTGCTGCAATAAAGATTTTTCGAAATTTTTTAAACAATCAGATTCTTGGCCCACCAGATTTGCACCTGTAGCCGATGAATGACCATACAGTCTGGAAACCCTGGCTTCGATAAATGCAGGCTTTCCCGTATCCCTGATATAATCCATGGATTCTTTTATCTTTAAGTAGCTCTCAACCGGATCATTGCCATCAATTACGATAGACCTAATATTAAAAGCCTTTGCCCGGTCTGCAATAAAGCTTTCGCCGTGTTGCCCCTCAAAGGACGTCGAAATCCCCCAAAGATTATTCTGCACAGTTATCAACATAGGCAGTTCATTGCCTTTACGAGACGACCAAATCAAACTGCTGGCAAAATCACCTTCTGCAGTTCCCGCATCACCACCAGAAACTATGGTGATTGCTTTTTTACCATGACGTTTTTGAACATGGGCAGTTCCCAATGCGTGCACATATTGAACTTCAATCGGAGAAGAAACAGGAACGACATTCCATTTTGGATAGCAATAGTGATTTGAAAAATTACGACCGCCAGTGGATGTATCAGTGGCCTTGTTCATAATCAGTCTGATTGAATCAATCATGGGCATGCCCATAGCAATCAATGTGGGTGTGCACCTGTAATGTAAATGCCAATAATCATTTTCGGGCCCCTGGCCAATCTTTCCCAGAAGACCCAGTGGGACTCCCCAAGCCTCTTCCCCGGGACCACCTATCCAAAAATAAGCATCTCCTGCTTTGTAGACTTTGATCAATCGGTCTTCCAGCACTCTGGATTTAACCATCAGATCGTGCATTTGAAGCAATAACTCTTCGCTTAATTTTTTTGAAGAACTTTGCTTGCTGGAACCATTAGTAGTTTTCGCAACAGGTTTTTTGGCCTTTACGGCAGGTTGCACTTTGGATTTCTTTTTGGCTGTATGTTTTTGAATCATGCTTTTTTTCCAAAGCTAGAGGTACCAAATTTTTTAAATCTTTGAAACCTCAAATTTTGTTATTTTTTGTCTGAAATACCCTTACCAGGCTGAGTGGAAGTCGGAGCATCTTTAATTACTCCCTTAGCGTTTGGATTAAAGGAGCTCCAGGCTTTGTTAAACGCGACCACGCAGGGATCATTCAGCTGACTGCAAAATCCAACGATAGAAGACTCATGCAGTGCCTTGAATCTTTCAAACAACAGCTTTGAGGGACCTTCCCCTTGCGGCGAACATGTATCCTCGAAACGACCCGCATCGGTCCAACTCAGCCCAAAGTTATTTGATTTTTTGGCATAAACCATGTCGGTGCACTTACTGTTGCTGGCTTTGAAATTTTTATTCCCAGCAATTAAATTGCTATCACTGACTTCAGAATTCACGCGGACACTATCAGCTTTGACAGTTATTGTCGTTCTTTCTTCAAATGGTTCCGCTGACCTTAACTGGACAGTCATTTGACCTGAAGTACATTGCATAAAAGGGTTGTCACCCTTTCCCAGCCACATTTTTAGATCTGAATAAATTTTATTGACCCTTTCATTGCAGGCAGAGTCATTCAGGCCTTCTGGCTTAACATCAGGTCTTTTGGTTTCGGAATAATACAAATCAACAATTGTGTTAAACAGAATTTGCTCCAGACCGATCTCCAAAGAAGCTTCCGCAAAAGCAGGCTGAACAAACAGAGTCATGGCTGTTTTTGCATTCAGCAAATTCTGGATTTTCTTAAATCTGATCTTGGGGCTAGTGCTGATTGAAAAATACACTGGCTTTCCGTTAATCTTGAAAACCCCTTCTGACCCCTGAGCTACATCCAATGTCGATTTTTTAAATCCATTTACAATTGAAAAAACCTTATTCTCAAAAGCCAATTTTGCTTTTTCAGCAGGAAGTTTTGATTTAGCCAACAGCGCCTCTGTGTGCTCGGCATCGACCGGATCCATTTTTTTTGTTAAAGCTTTAACAAACTCTGCTGTGGTTTTTGCCCTGCCGTATTCTTGCATAATCAAATCAGCCTTAGAAAACCCAAAGCTTGCATACAAATTTAGGCTCAACCCACAACTTAAAATCCCGATCAAAAAAGCTTTCATTAAAAATTCCTTTTAGTTTTTAGTCAGTGTCTGCCCACCCACTACAGTGATCAAATCCATCATCACATTAACTGATTCGTTGACGTCAACTCGCTTTAAATATTCTTTGTTTTTTTCTTCTTTAGAGGCTCTCAGGATTGCTTTAGCCTTTTCCTTTTTTTCTTTATCTTTGCCGGCCTCGCTCAATTTAAAAATTTTGTTTTTTGCGGCTGTTTGTTTGTTTTCTTCAATAATTTTTTTGAATTCTTCATTTTTATCGACTCTGGCTTTTGATTTATCCGCTAACAATCGGATCCAATCTGTAGCAACTGGTTTCCACGCTTGAGGCCCTTCCTTGACCGAAGCTTCCAGGCTGACAAAGGTGTCGATCTTTTTAGGCGGCAAAGAATAATCCAATCCTTTTTCACCGATATCATCCTGAGTGTAAGGACCTGGGATCACCACGTCTGAATCAACTCCTTTATGTTGGGTTGAATCCCCACCCGGTGTAAAAAACATTCCTACAGTCACCTTGATTGCGCCTAAATCTTGAGGAATTGGCATCACAGATTGAACGCTGCCTTTACCAAAAGTGTGATCATTACCAACAATCACTGCTCGCTTATAATCTTGTAATGTACCAGCGACAATTTCAGAGGCACTGGCAGAAATTCTGGACGTTAAAACCACTAACGGTCCTGACCAATCAACCATAGGATCAGAATCTTTCAACGTGTTCACGTCTTTACGATCGTCTCGGCCACTTTGTTTAACTACGTTTCCGACTTGAAAAAATAAACCCGCCAGCTTAACAGCATCTTCTAAGCTGCCCCCGCCGTTGTTAGACAAATCCAAAACCAAACCATCGGCTTTGTTATTTCGTGCTTCAACCAGCAACTTTTTAACATCATTGGCCGATGATCTTTCACCGCGTTTGGAGCTTGCGTAAAAAGAAGGAAGGTTCAAAACTGCGATTTTCTTTTTAGCGCCGTTGATTTCTTTATCAACATACAGAATTGAAGCAGCGTCGTCTTCCAGAGTGATTTTATCTCTGACCAAAACCACTTCGAACTTCTTAACGCCTTCTTTTTCTTTCCTTAAAACTGACAATCTAACTTTTGTGCCTTTTTCTCCTCGGATTTTTCGAACTACATCGCGAAGATCCATTTCCATCACGGTTTCCATGGCACCCTTGTCACCTTGGGCCACTGCAATGATTTTATCTTGCGGCTGCAATTGTCCAGACTTAGAGGCCGATCCACCTGCAACCAATGCTTCAACAACCGTAAAGCCATCCTGAGACGACAGAGTGGCTCCGATTCCTTCCAGCGACAGATTCATTTGAATTTCAAAATCTTCTAGAGCGTCCTTTGAAAAATAGCTCGAATGAGGATCTAAGGCTCTAGCAAAAGCATCCAAATAATTGCTGTAAAGCAAGTCTGATTTTATATCTTGAATCCGTTTAATTGTTCTGTCCCAATTTTTTTCGACATTTTTTACAGCTTCATCTTGCTTGATGTCAGTCAGCAAATAATTTGAAACCTGAAAGTGCACATACTTTCTAATAAAAGCATTTGCATCGTCTGTGCTGGCTGGGTGAGGACGATGGTCCACATCAAAATTTATTTCTACA
Organism: Pseudobdellovibrionaceae bacterium; assembly: GCA_044359815.1. GTDB lineage: Bacteria > Bdellovibrionota > Bdellovibrionia > Bdellovibrionales > Bdellovibrionaceae > JBIKLL01. The sequence continues at coordinate 8,133 of JBIKLL010000033.1, read as the reverse complement.
GACTTATCAAATTTATATCCTTTTCGCAGTATTGATTTAGCAAACTCAGCACGTTCTTTTACCCTGGTCAGTAGCAACTTTTGGGCTTCATCCAGTGGCCCACAGTCTTTAGCGCTGATTTTCCCAAACAGGTCTGACATATTTTTTTTAATAGCGTCTACGTCTGATTTCAGAAAATAAATTTTTGTAGGATCCAGGTATTTAATGTACTGATCGACAACTCTTTCTTGTAAAGTTTTATCCATCTGGCTGAATCGAATGTGCTGAGTCAGAAAATACTGTTCAATCGCATTGATATAGCGGCACTGAAGTTCCGCATGAGCTGTTACCGATGCAAACACTGCAACTAAAACGATTTTTAAAAAAGACATGAAATTACCCTTCACTTTTGTGGTTATTTAAGTGATCCCTTTCACAGATTTTAGGGTACTATTGGTGCATTGTCGATCGTCGACAGACCTTGACGAAGGTCAATATCTCTAAAATAATTTTATTTGATCAGAAGTCAGATCTGATTTTTGGCTCTCGGTGCCGTTTGGCAACACTTCGTGCTTAACAAACTCACCTTTTTGGGTTTCGATCACAAAAAAACTGACCTCTGGAAATTCAGACTTAAGCCTGGTCATTTCTTGTCTGATCAATTGAATGTTCTTAGGATCGTCATCACTCATTCCAAAACGGTGATGTGGGTTGTAACCGTACTCTGAAAAGGCTTTCAACACACTGGCTCTGATCGCCTTTTGCTTTAACTCAGCAACTGAAAGCTTTAAATCTTTGTCACCCAGCTCTAGCCGCGTAGACACATGACTGACCGGAAATACTGACAAATACAAAGGTGATTGGGTCAGATAATTAAACTTAACGAACTGATCAATACCCTTGCAAATGGTTTCAGGACGATGCCCCCTGGCAGTGATGACGCTAATCGGGCGCTGATTAAAAGTTGCGTGATAAAAACAAGACCAAGAGGGCCCCTTCCATTGCAAATCAGGAAATCCCAGGGCGTGGGCAATGTCCTGAATAAAAACCTGCTCTTTGTAACCTAGCTCGATCAATTGATCTTCGTGATGATCCCGAAAGCATCTAAAAGTTCCTTTGCTGTCGTCGTAGTCAATCAAGTAATCTTTAAAGACTCCGGACTTTCCAATATGGGCATGCTCCTGAGCATATTCAGCACTGGAAATCGATAATTCCCGGCCCGTATTTTTGTGAAATAAAATTAATGGAGTCGTTAAAAAGGCAATGTTGTCATCGAAATCAAAGAAATAAAAACTGCGTCCACCTTGACTCAGGTTTCTGTCGTCTTCTTTTTTTCTTGAAATAGGAAGTTCCAATTGCCTTTGCATTGATCAGCATAATAGCTGCGAAACCAATGCTCTGCAATAATCAATATGTCCTGTAATTCTAATTACTTAAAGTTGAGACGCCGAATCGTAACCATCTTTTTGTTAACGTATGATTGGTTTTTTGATGTGAACAAAGGCATTAAAAAAGCTCAAACATACGTTTTGCAGCGGTGCTCGCTAAATGCGAGCACACGCACAAATCCGAACTCGTTTTTTAATGCCTTTGTTCACATCAAAAAATCAATCATACGTTAAAAATTATTAAGCGTTTTTCCGTTTTGATTTTGTTTTGCCTGCAGTCTGAGCTTTTGCTGCCAAAAGCTCGATGGCTTCTTTCAATGTGAATTTATCCAGATTCGCACCCTCAGGCAGAGAAGCATTGATCTTACCTGATTTGATATAAGGGCCATATTTGCCATTGTAGATTTCAATTTTTTCGCTGGTATCAGGATGTTGTCCCAACTCTTTCAATGCAGAGGCCTTTCCTCGGCCTTTTTTGGGTTGCGATAAAATCTCGACTGCCGTTTTCAAAGTGATCTGAAATAAATTTTCAGTCTTAGGAATGGATCTGTAATCCCCGTCACAAACGATAAATGGACCGAATCGCCCCAATCCAACTTTGATTTCTTTTTTAGTTTTAGGATGATTGCCCAAAAGTTTTGGCAAACTCAAAAGCTCTAAAGCTTGATCCAGCTTAATTTCTTCCCACTTTATAGCTGGGGGTATGGACACCCGCTTGGGTTTATCATTTTCTTTGCTGATGTCGCCAAGCTGCACGTAAGGACCAAATCTGCCATTTAAAACATAAATAGGTAAGCCTGTTTTGGGATCCTTCCCCATAGCGTCGTTACCTTTAAGTTTTTGATCAATCCATTTAAGAATATTTTCAGGAGTGATGTCGGCAGGGCTTTCCGATTCCGGAATGCTGGTGCAAATTTCTTCATTTTTAATTTTGGTGCAAACATAGGCTCCGTATTTACCCACTCTAAACGCAAATTTATCCAGTCCAAACAATTTGATTTCACGAGCTTCAGTAGGATCAATTTTCTTTTCTTGCTTTTCAATGATTGCTTTCAGACCGTTTGAACCTTTGTACAAGGTGTTCAAATATTTTTCTGAATCCAAATCCCCTTCTGCAATAGTATCTAATGCTTTTTCCATTTCAGAAGTGAATTTTAAATCAACAAAGGTCTCGAGATGCTGAGTCAACAATTTTGAAACAACCAGCGCCGTGAATGTCGGCACCAAAGCATTTCCGTCTTTTTTAACATATCCTCTATCGATAATTGTTCCAATGATCGAAGCATAAGTTGAAGGTCTGCCAATACCTTCTTTTTCCATTTTCTGAACCAGAGAGGCTTCTGTAAATCGTGCCGGTGGCTTTGTTTCATGCTCAGTGGCTTCAATGTCTTTACACGTGATTTTATCTTTGGGACTTAACTTTGGTAATCTGATTTCTTTTTCTGCCAATTCTAATTCTGGGTCATCACTGCCCTCAACGTAGGCGCGCAGAAATCCAGGAAACTCGATGGTCATTCCGTTGGCAGAAAAAACAACATCATCTACAATAATTTTTGCTGAAACTTGTTTTTGTTTCGAATCCACCATCTGGCTGGCAATAGTTCGCTTCCAAATTAATTCATAGAGCCGCAAATGCATGCCAGTTAATTTAGTTTCATCAGGATCAATAAATGCAGAGCCAGAAGGTCTGATCGCCTCATGGGCCTCCTGAGCACCTTTGACTTTTTTTGCATCAAATTCTCGAGGACTGGCTGGCAAAAATTCTTTGCCGTACTTTTCTAAAATGCAATCCCTAGAAGCCTTTAATGCTTCCTTGGATAAAAAGGTCGAATCCGTTCTCATGTAAGTGATAAATCCCTCTTCGTACAGCTTTTGGGCCACACGCATAGTTTCACGAGAACTCAATCCGAGTTTTCTGTTAGATTCTTGCTGCAGTGTCGATGTTATAAATGGAGGTGAAGGTTTTCTGGAAATTGGTTTTTCCTCAACATCTCTAACCACCCAATCTTTTTTAACTAAATCACGGCTCAGACTTTGAACTGTTTTTTCATCCAACAATACGATATTTTTTGGATCAATGAGCTTACCGGTATCAGCATCGAAATCCTTACCAATAGCGGCTCGTTTGTTTTTGTATTCAAAGATTTTTGCTACAAACTGATCAGAGCCTTTTTTAAGCTGCGCCGTCATTCCCCAATATTTTGAACGGACAAATTTTATTCTCTCATGTTCTTTTTCACTGATCAGCTTCACTGCAACTGATTGAACTCGTCCCGCTGACAACCCATAGGCAATTTTTTTCCAGAGCAATGGTGAAATAGTGTAGCCAACCAAGCGATCCAAAATACGACGGGCTTCTTGGGCCTTAACCAAGTTGTCATCAATTTTCCTGGTATCAGACAGTGATTTTTGAATGGCGTCCTTAGTGATCTCGTTAAAAACCATTCGTTTGGTTGGAACTTTTGGCTTTAATATTTCCAACAAATGCCAGCTGATACTTTCCCCTTCGCGGTCTTCGTCCGTCGCCAGAAACAATTCACTGGCGCCTTCTAGCTTTGCTTTCAGGGACTGGACAACTTTTTCTTTATTTTTGGGGATGCAGTAAATAGGTTCAAAATGACTGTCAACATTTACGCCCAATTGCGCCCATTTAAATTTTTTGTATTTTTCTGGGATGTCCTTTGATGATTGTGGCAAATCCCTTACATGGCCCATGCAACTTTCAACGATGTAATCACGGCCTAAAAACTTTCTGATTGTTTTAGCTTTTGTTGGTGACTCAACGATCACCAATTTTTTGCTGCCTGATTCTGATTCTGCTTTTGCAGCTGATGCTTTTACTTTTGAAGCCTTTGCCATTGATTCCTTAGTTAACTAGACCTATGTGTAGGCGCATAATCATATGCTGTATTAGTTAAAATGAAGTTTGTATTCAATGCAGGCAAGATAAATTTACGACCCAGAGCTTCAGCACTTGGTGTTTGCAAGATTTATAAATCAAAAATCTGATACATTATTCATATGAAACACATTTCTGAATTTCACGGCAAACTTCAATTTTTAACGACTGATATCGATGACACACTGACTTTGAAAGGGCTGCTTGTACCTGAAGCCTATTCAGCTTTGTGGGAACTTCAAAAAAACGGAATACAGGTGATTCCCATAACTGGACGTCCGGCTGGTTGGTGCGAAATGATTGCCCGCCAATGGCCGGTGGCCGGTGTGGTCGGTGAAAACGGAGCTTTTTACTTTAGATACCAAGCTGGCAAAATGCACAGAGTGTTTGCTCAATCTGAATCTGAAAGACTTTCTTACAAGCAAAAGCTTAAAAATATCGAATCACAAATTCTAACTCAGATTAAAGGTTCAGCCCTGGCATCAGATCAGTTTTGCCGTCTGTTTGATTTAGCAATAGATTTTTGTGAAGACGTTCCCAAACTGCCAGATCCAGAAATTCAGAAAATCGTAAAGATTTTTGAAACGAACGGCGCTCAAGCAAAAATCTCAAGCATTCATGTGAACGGTTGGTTTGGCAGTTTTAATAAGCTGACTCAAACCCTTAATTTTTTGAAAAATGAATTCAACTTGACACCTGATCAGTGCAAAAAAACAGTCGGATTTGCAGGGGATTCCCCCAATGACGAACCTATGTTTGATTTTTTTGAGCACAGCTTTGGAGTGGCCAATATTAAAGAATTTTTAAATATCTTAAAATCAAAACCCACTTATGTTGCTGACTATGAAGGCGGATTAGGTTTTGCTCAGATTGCTGATAGAGTCATTAAAGCCCGGCAATAATTATCTGGGCTTACTGTATTACTGCTCTTTTTTGGGATCACAGCTGTAATTCAATGTGCACATATTATTGTTTTTAACTAGCTCAAATCCGCTCTCCAGATCAATTTTGGCTTCATCGGTTTTTAAAAACTTGGCACATTGGGTGGCATCAATTGAATAAAGTCTGTCATTAACTCTGATAACTTTCTCTGATTTTAAAAGCTTCACAAGTTTTTTACAGTTCATCTGAGCAGAATTGACTTCGGTCATTTTAGAATGGGAAAAAGTGGGATAAATCAAAACTGTTAAAAAATAAGACAAAATAATTAAATTCAAAGCTCTCATAAAATCTCTCCTTTGAATTGCAGGTACGTTTACATTCAATGCAATCACCAGGCCGCCAGCATCCTAAACCTTGTTTGATTTTATCTACCTTTGAGGTCCAAAATTGGCCCCAAACTGTATAGTGTCTGAATTTTAAACAAAAACCTGGGGTTTTTTAAGTCTACTTTTTGTTGTTCAGGTTTGTAAGGGCAGCGAACGGATTATTAAAGGGCGAGCCACCACGATTGGATTTTTGATTGTTGTTTTGCTGATTTTGTTTATTTGCAAAATTCTTTTGGGGCGGCTGTTTAGAGTCTTTTTTGTCAAAACTCTTTCCTCGGGCATTGTTTTTGGGATTGTCCCGCGGAGGTCGCTCAGCTCTGACTTCGGGCTTAGGTTTTGCTTCGAGTTTCATTGACAGAGCAATTTGCTTTTTACCCAAATCAACACTGAGCACTCTTACAGTTACAGCATCACCTGGATTCACAACTTTTCTGGGGTCTTCCACGAACTGATGGGATAATTCCGAAATGTGTACTAAACCATCTTGATGAACACCTATATCTACAAAAGCACCAAAATTTGTGACGTTCGTTACCAATCCTGGGCAAATCATTCCCTCTTTCAGATCAGCAATTTCATGAATGTCTTCCTTAAATTGAAAAATCTTATAAGGATCCCGTGGATCACGACCGGGTTTTTCAAGTTCTTTAATAATGTCATCAAAAGTAAATTCACCAATCAATTGGGCCCATTTGGTTCTTAGAGCCAATAATTTTTTTGCGTTATCACCGGCCAAATCACTGATAGGGACAGACAACTCTTGAGCCATGTCCCTGATCGCTGTGTAGCGCTCAGGGTGAATACCTGTTTTATCCAAAAATACCTTACCATCATTGATTCTCAAAAATCCTGCACACTGTTCAAAAACCTTAATCGAAAATCTATCTACCTTTAGGAGCTCAGTTCGATCTTTGAACAATTGCTTTTTGCGAGCCGAGACAATGTTATTAGCCAAAGCAGGACCAATTCCCGAAACATAGGACAACAAAGACTCGGAAGCTGTATTCAAATCAACTCCCACTGTGTTAACGCAACTTTCTACCACGGCTTCCAAACCCTTTTTCAAATGAGTTTCAGAAACATCATGTTGGTATTGTCCAACCCCAATGCTTTTAGGATCAATTTTAACTAATTCAGCCAATGGATCTTGCAATCTGCGAGCAATAGAAATCGCGCCCTTTACAGTCAGATCTAAATCCGGAAATTCTTTTTTAGCAATTTCAGATGCCGAATATACAGAGGCTCCTGATTCATTGACCATCAACACAGGAACTTCTTTGCCAAGATCTTTCAGTATGGCTCTGATAAATGCTTCGGTTTCTCGGCCTGCAGTTCCATTACCAACAGCAATGGCGTCTATTTGAATTTGCTTAAGCACTTCAGAAAACAATTTGGTGGCATTTTCTTTGGCCTTATCACCAAGTGTGTGCATAACAGTGTGGGAAATAAAATTTCCGCCCTTATCAACTAAAGCCACTTTGCAACCAGTGCGTAAGCCGGGATCAATTCCCAAAACAACCCTGGAACCAAAGGGAGAACTCATCAGCACCCTTCTGACATTCTCAGAAAAAACTCTGATTGCAGAATGATCGGCCACTTCTTTGAGGGCTCTATGAACTTCATTGGTGACAGACTGAATCACATATAATTTTAAAGCTTGTGATGCGCATTCCTTAAGGGTGTTTGCAATCTGACCGTCTTTAAGGACAGTTGAAAACTCCTCATAACACTTCAACAGGTAATCATCTTGCCCTTCGATTGTGACGGACAGCTCTTCTTCGGTCCATCCCCGTCGCATAGCTAAATAACGATGAGAATTTTTTGGTTCCAGCAACGATTTAACCTGCTCTTTAAAATCCGCATACATTTCAAATTTAGAATGAGGTTTAAAGTTCTTAGTTCTTTTAGAAACCACGTACCCTTTGTCCATATAATTGGCTTTAACCAATGATCTCAGGCTGGCTTCATTGACAATTTTTTCAGTTAAAATATCTTGAGCACCCTTAATCGCCAGCTCGTAGCTGACAATCCCAGATGGAACATTCAAAAACTGCTTGGCTTTGACCTCAAGAGTGATTTCGTCCTTCTTAAGTCCATGCCCCAAATCCCAAATCCACTGCGACAGCGGCTCCAATCCAGCTTCCCGAGCGATTGTAGCCTTGGTTTTTCGTTTTTTCTTGAATGGTCTATAGATTTCTTCAAGCTCGCCCAGGTCCCAACTGCTTTCGATTCTGAGCTTTAATTCTTTTGTCAGATTGCCTTGTTCCCCGATTTCTTTGACCAAAAAATCTTTTCTTTTAACTATTTCCTCAAAATTTTGGTGGGTCTCCAGAACATCTCTAATCTGGGTTTCATCCAGATTATTGGTTTTTTCCTTTCGGTATCTGGCAATAAAGGGAACTGTGGCCCCTTCTGCTGCCAATTCTAAAACGGCAGCCGCTGATCTCCAAGGGACTTGTTTTAAAATTTTACTAAAATAATTCTGTTTAATTGATTGATCGGTATTCATTCATTTTATTTGTGTCTAAACATTATTAAACCATGGGTAGGATCATAAGGTGAAACTCCCACTGTGACTTTATCACCCACGACCACTCTA
>JBIKLL010000027.1:0-29811 GCA_044359815.1 Pseudobdellovibrionaceae bacterium | reverse complement strand
CTAATATTAAATCTGCGCATTTTTCCGCAAAGCTTAGCCTGTATTTCGACTTCGTTTTCCAGCTTAACTTTGTAAATTCCGCCAGCCAGAGCATCTACAATTTTTCCTTCTAATTGGGCTAAATCATCCTTTGCCATCGTTCTCCTGATTTTATGAGTTCGTAGATTTGTAATTGCTGATAAGAGTTTTTAAACCACCTTCAAACAGCACTTCTAAGCGGTCGTTATTATTTGTCAGAATGAATCCCCAACCTAAGACCTTATGTTGCAAGGGCTGTTGGGCCTCAAAAGTTCCTGACATCAAATAGGTCTGTGCCTTTTGGCTGCCATGTTTGTCTTTGTACTCTTGCCATTTTTTAGTTTCTTCGGATGTGATCTTGTCCTGGGCAGCTTTTTCCTTGGCAGCCTTTGCCTCAACAGCTTTTTGTTTTTTCAAAACCTGGGCTTCTTCTTTTTGCTTAGCCTTTTGAACAGCTTGCTCAGCTTTTTTCTGTTCTTTTTCCTCTTGAGCCTTAGCCTTTTCAGCCGCCTTTTGTTCTGCAGCCTTTGCCTTTAATCGGGCCTTTTCTGCAGCTGCATCAGCCTTTGAGGTGTCCTTTTTAGGGGCAGCTTTTGCCACGGGTTTTGCAGCCTTTGGAGCTGCCTTTTTTGCTTTGGCGTCTTTCTTTTCAGCCTTCGCATTCGATTTAGCCATCAAATTCTCCTAACTCACATTTAAATAAGGTATTGGTATAGCTTCTAATAAGACGATGCGGCAACTTTTTGCGTTTGAATTTTGCACAGCGGTAAGAGCAAAATCAGCTATGTCGTCAAATAATTCAATTTCTGGCCATCAAATCTTAAAAACTTTGGGTTCTTTAGTTGTCAATTCAACCGGAGATGCCAATACAACCTGTCAATATCCCAGACCCCCCGAGGGCGCTGACCTTAAAAGTATTGTTTTCATAGGACAGAATAACCACAAAGACCAGCTCACACAAAAAACTGCCATCATTGTTTCATCTGATCGTTTTGAATACCAACCAGATGCTGCACAATTGATCATTAAGGTCTCTGACTGCCAAAGGGCTATGACCCTGGCACTGACCCTGTTTGATCAAAAAAATTTAGATTTTTGCACAAAAATCCATCCTACAGCGGTGGTTTCAGAGTCAGCTCAATTGGGTAAAGGTGTGACCGTAGGAGCTTTTTCGTTTATCGGCGACAACACAGTCATTGATGATTTTGCTCAGATTGCTCATCATGTGGTTGTTTCAGCAAAATGCAAAATTGGTAGCTACACCAGGATTCATTCTTTTGCCTTCGTTGGGCATCACACACAGATCGGCAGTCACTGCGAAATATTTAACAACACCTCAATAGGGTCTGATGGATTTGGATATATTCAAGGCAGCGAGCACACAAAAATCCCCCAAGTTGGCAATGTGGTGATCGAAGACAACGTCAGCCTCGGAGCCAATTGCACAGTTGATAGAGCCATGCTTTTTGAAACCCGCATCAGAAAAGGCACCAAGGTCGATGACCATAGTCATTTTGCACACAATGTGGATGTCGGTGAGCATAACCTTTTGGCCGGTGGATTTTTTATTGCTGGCACCAGTAAAACCGGAAAACATCTCACTGTTGGTGGAACTGTTGCCATTTCTGATCACGTTAACATCACTGACAACGTGACTCTGGGGGGCCGCTCGGCTGTGACCTCGGACGTTCGCGAACCAGGCGTTTACACTGGCTTTCCACTTGAGCCTTACAGAACAGGCATCAAAAATCTGCAGGCAATTAAGTTTTTGCACGAAATCCGTATGGATGTAAAAGAACTCAAACAAAAATTAGGTCTTTCGGACAAGCCCGAGGGATCTCAGAAATGAATCTTTGGTTTAATTTTTTACATCTGATCGGTTTTGCACTGCTAATAGCAGGAATCGCATTTTCATATTTTACTCACAGGTTATCCATTGTTCCCACCAAGCAATTTAAAATTATTTCTTCTGTTTTTCATGGGACTGGTTTGCTGATTTTATTAGTGACAGGCTTTATGCTTTTATCACAACTCAATATAGGAATTCCCAACTGGATCAGTGTCAAAATTTTGCTGTGGTTTTTGTGGGTAGGATTTTTTGTGTTGATTAAAAGAACTTCTCTGAGCATTAAAAATTTTCTGCTTATTTTATTACTCCTTACGATTGCAACTTTACACGCTGCCGTTTTTCGCTCGTACTAAGTAATTTTGCCATCACAAAAATTGGCCTTTACCGAAACTTCTTTTCTATTGAATCCTGAATGCCTGCAGAAAAGTTGTGATTTCAAACCCCTTAATCCAAAATCGCAGTTTATAAGACTTTGGGGGTATCTAATGTCTTTAAATGTAAAGTTAATTTTATTTTTAATGGTCAGCACATTAGCGACCGCTTGCAATTCAGAGCCAGAACCCAACGAAGAGGCCATGGAATTTCAAAATTCTCAGAAAGACAATTCCGAGGCCGAATCCCCAGTCAAGGAAACCAGAATCCCAAAATCTTTGGAAAGATCACAGCCTCAAAATAACGACAAATCAAAATCCAAGAATCAGACTCAACAGGGAAAAACTCCTACTTTAGCACCCAAGCCTCCTGGGGAAATTCAGCAATTACCAACTCCAATGAAACCACCGGCTCCGGCTCAAGGCACGAAATCTCAAAAAACTCAGCCCCAAGCTGGTCCACAGATCCAAGTTCCTGACTTCACTTCTGGACAGCGGTCAGCTGAGCCCGTTCCCAAGCCAAGATTTAAACCTACTCAACCAACTCCTGCAGTAGCTCCAGCAGCTCCAGCCCCAAAAGCTCCTGCCGCGAGAACTTTCGAGGACGACACCGAGGATGATTTGGCCCAGATTGCCTCGATGACGCTGGTTTTACCCAGCAATACCAATGTTTACGTGCTTCAAAATGGGAAGCTTTCAAAAGCTTTGATTTTACCTAAAACAGCCGTCATCAGTTATTCTTCAAAAGCAAAAGTACAAAATTTTTCAATAGATGAAACTGTCACAATCAATAAAGGATTTGTTGGACCCGTAAACATCACAAAATTACCTAAGAGTTATTTAGACAAATTGACACCCGAACAATTGAGCCAAATTCTTTCGCTGTCAGGCTTCATTTATATTAGTGCCGAAATCATGGCTGACCGAGGCTCCAGTGGACATTATTCTGCAATTGCATTGAAGGACAGTGAGGAAATTCTGTCTAGATCTTGGACCAAATATTTTGAATCCAATGGCAGACCAAAATATCCAGCTAAAGCCATGTTAAAAAATCGAGCTGTCTTTGGTCATTTAATTAACATTCCTAACGACAGATTGCGTGCTGATGAAAGAACTAAATTTGAAAAGGTATTTTCAGAAATCTCAGTCGCTGTGAATCGAGAGGTCTCTACACCCAAACAATATATGATCTTGGATCCAAAGCAATTAGCTGAACGGGTTTCTGCTCTGCTCAAGTTTGGTACCGTTGGTAAATATGGTGCTCACAGTGTAGCGGTCAAGGGCGTTGCCGAAAGGTATTTCAAAAAAACACCTTGTGCTGAATTTGTTTCTGAAGTCGTTCGCCAAGCTTATTTTAGAGCCGGCTATGATTACCGAGAAGATTTTAATGAAGACAAACGAAACCCACTTAAATGGTTATACAGTTACAAAGACAATCGTGGACACACGATCAATCGAAATGGCTCTAGTGTTCAAGGTTTAACAGAAAGCTTGGCAATTGCCGGATGGATACCATGGACTGCCGATGAGTTCATCCCACCAGTGGGTGCAATTATGGCAACACAAAAAGCCACTTCACCGGGCCACATTTATTTTGTTGGTGGTTACAATGGTTTTATCATTGTCGACAATGGTGCTCCTCAAGGCAGGGACATCAGGACTCAACCTGAAAGATACTTGGCCTGGTCAGGTAAAGATGCCAATGGAAAATCCAACAAGGGTGTTTGGACCAATTCAGTGTTTTTCTTGCCGCCAGGTATGACTCCAAAACGGTGGCCACAATTGGATCAAACCTTAGCTGCCAGATAATCTTTAAAACATTTCGTATTTTAAAAAGCGGCATTCAATTGGACCGTTGTAAACAAAAACTCTTTGCGATGATTTCAATTTCAGATCACCAATAAGATCTTTGTTTCCTGACAAAATCCATGCGGTCCAATTTTTAAACTCTGTTTTTAAAGTGTGGGCTAAATCTCTGTAGACGTCGCGCAGATTATCCCATTCACCTATCCTGGAACCATAAGGTGGGTTTGTTATCAAATAACCTTTGGCCCCCAGATTTTCTGTTGTTCCTTTAACTGTGGCAACAGTCTCGGTTTTGAACTGAATCAAATCGTCAACTCCAGCATTTTTGGCATTTTGCTTGGCTAGAAAAACAGTTTTACGATCAATATCTGAGCCAAAAAACTGAACTGGAATTTCTGTTTTTATTTCTTCATCTAAAACTTTATCAACCAACGATGTCCATTTGTCTTTTTCAAAATTTTTAAAATTCATAAAAGCAAATCGCTTTCTGAATGTTCCTGGCGCAATGTTTCTGGCTATCATCGCAGCTTCAATCAAAAACGTTCCACTACCACACAAAGGATCAACTAAAACTTCACCAGGCTTCCAACCAGACAAAGCGATTAAACCAGCTGCCAAATTCTCTTTCAACGGAGCCTCACCGCCAGCGTCTCTGTATCCTCTTCTGTGCAAACCTTCGCCCGAAGTGTCTAAAAACACTCGGTAAGTGTTTTTAATTCCCCTTACAACTATTTGCATATCAGGCTTGGCTGTATCTACGTTGGGTCTGACTCCAAATTTATCTCTGAACTGATCAACGATTGCGTCTTTGATTTTCAAGGCCACAAAACGTTGGTCATGGATCATTGATTCTGAAACTGATGCATCTACTTTTATTGTCTGGCTAGGTTCAATGTATTTTGTAAAGTCGTGTTTGATAACATTGTTGTACAGTTCCTCACCTTGATAGGCAGGAAAATCAATCAAAGGCTTTAAAATTCTGGAAGCGATTCTGGATTTCAGGTTTGCTAAATAACAGTCTTCCCAACTGCCCTTAAAAAACACCCCGCTGGCATTTGTATCATATACATTCAGACCAAAAGACTTTAGTTCTTGTTCCAATACTGGAGTCAGCCCTCGTGGAGCCACCGCGAAAAATTCTGCCATAATGCCCTTTGCTTGTTAGACTTCTTGATACCGAGGTCCGCCACCACCTTCGGGTACGGTCCAATCAATATTTTCGAATGGGCACTTAATATCGCAGGTTTTACAATGAATGCAATTGGTGTAGTTGATTTGCAGGTCAAATTGGTCTGATTTGCCAGTTTTTGATGGAATCATTTCATAAACACTGGCTGGACAAAACTGCACGCAAGGAGATTTCTTTTTAGGATGGCATTCAGACCTGCAGATGTCTCCATTTCTTAGAATCAAATGATTCGGAGAATCTTCATCATGCATGGTTCCTGTTAGATAAACAGAGCTGAGTTTATCAAAAAACAACTTTCCATCAGGCTTAGGCAATGCGAATTCTTCAGACTTAACATCATGACCCTGCCACACTTCAGAAAAGTCCTCAGTTTCTTTGGCATCAATTTTATGAATTTTCATATTGTCTGACAGTCCTCTGCCGCCTGTAAGTTCTTGCATTGCAATTAATGGCAATGAAGCCAAGAAACCTTTAGACAATGTCTGATGAAAATTTCGCACTCGATACAGTTCGGATTTAACAAATGAGCTCTGGATTTTTTGTTCATAGGAAGCCAAAGATTTTTCAGTAAAGTCATTCGCTGCTATGGCCTCAACAACAGCATCTGCAGCTAACATTCCGGACTTCATTGCCAAATGAACCCCTTTTAGTTTTTGAACATCCACCATACTAGCCGAGTCCCCAATAACCACCCAACCATCACCGAACAGTTTTGGCATTGAATACCAACCACCTGCCGGCAGAGTCTTTCCTCCGTAAGCAATGACTTTTCCGTCTTTGATAAATTTCTGTATAAACGGATGAGTCTTCAGTTTTTGAAGCTCTCGATGCGGATCAAGCATGGGATCCTTAGAGTCCAAATAAGCAACTAATCCCAGTAAAACTTTATCTCCGGGGATTGTGTATAAAAAGGTCCCCCCAATGCTTTTATGCAATGGGAATCCCATAGTGTGAATCACCACACCGGGCTTTACTGTACCAGACGGCATTTGTATGACTTCTTTAACACCTTCTTCAAACACCTCGGGATTTTTGCCTTCTCTTAGATTTAATTTTGCACTGACTCTTTTAAACAGGGATCCTCTGGTTCCTTCGGCAAAAACAGTGACCTTGGCTTTGATAATTAATCCAGGTTCAAAATTACTCTTAGGTTGACCTGATTTATCACGCCCTTTATCTCCGGTTTGCACACCCACTATTTTATTTCCCTCATACAGAGCTTCAACAGCTGCAAATCCCGGAAACACATTGATTCCCCGGCTTTCACATTCAGCCGCCAACCAACGATTAAACTTTGAAAGCGAAATGATTAAATTTCCATGATTTACAAAGGGCGGTGGAGTGATGGGAAATTTAAATTGTGAACCTTGAGTCAGATAATAAACAGCGTCCTCTTTGACTTCAGTTTCAATGGGACAATTTTTTTCTTTAAAATCTGGAACCAGTTCCTTTAACGCCGAAGGATTCAGGACAGCGCCTGACAAACTGTGGGCACCAACTTCTGAGGCTTTTTCAAGGACTACAATATTCAGATTTTGACCCTCAGTTTTTTTCGCAATCTGCAGTGCACACGATAAACCGGCTGCTCCGCCACCCACAATCAGTACATCAGCATCCATCGTGTCTCGGTTTACGCCCTCAGGAAGTGGGTAATTAATCATGATCTAACCCCAAGCTCTCTTCTTCCTTGGCGCCAAACTTTCTGATGGGTTGGATCAACTGATTTTGAACCTCTAACGGCTCTTCATCCCTACCCCAAATAAAATTCTTTTCTTTGACCTTTTTGTGAATTTCAAGCTCTTCCTTTGACAACAGATCATCTGAAATCAAAGCCATTGCCGTAAAAGGTAAAACAATCGCCAATACTGTAATTAGAATTTGAGTCTTTTTCATAAACCAATTTCACAATAAAATGTGAAAGTTGTCATCCTTAGACGCGTCGATGATTTTTCATAGGGATTTGCATTCGAGTTTTACCAATTTCCTGTAAATCCAGCTCGTAATTTATGACTTCCTGTTGATTGGGGCCACCCTGTTTCAATATTGCTCCCCACGGCGAAACAATCATACTGTTGCCATAAGTTTCTCGGACCAAATCTGTGCGCAAGCTCTTGTGTTGTCCCGCCTGAGCAGCGGCAATCACAAAGGCCTGAGACTCAATAGCTCTTGCTCTGATCAGCACTTCCCAATGGGCCTTTCCAGTGGGAACTAAAAATGCCGAAGGCACTAAAATCAAATCCACTTCCTGTTTTGCATACATACTGTAAAGTTCACTGAATCTAAGATCATAACAAATGGATTGAGCAACCTTCCATCCGTTAACTGTAAAGACCTTAGGACTTTCCCCATGCTTAAAAACATCGGACTCTCGAATAGGCTTCTGATTTGTTAAATGGATATCAAACAGATGGATTTTGTTATAACTGGCCTCGATCTTTTCACCCGAAACAATCACCGATGAGTTATAAACCCCGTCAGTTTTTCTCAGCGGCACAGACCCTATGTGAATCATTGTTTTTTGGTTTTTAATCAGACTTTGTAATTCACTAAAAACTGGATCTGTGATTTGCAATGAGGGTATGGCTTCGCCTTCTTTAATCCTCAAATAGAGCGCATTTTCTGGCAGACATATCAGATCAGGATTGAACTTAAGAGCTTCTAAAATTAATTTTTTAACTTGAATGATGTTAGTTGAAATATCATCTATGGAACTTAACTGCAGTACAGAGACCTTTAATTTATTCAATCCGCCACTCTTGAAATTCTAGAGTTTGAAATATCTTTGCAACTCCAATTGCCTTTTTCAAGATTGGATTTGATTTTATTTACGACCTCAGAACAATTATTTTCTACAGAGGATTTGCCAACCACTTGATCAACTCCTGTTTTTGTATAAGTAGCAACACAACCACTGCCAGATTTTTCAATCTTAATGGATCTGACCTCTTTGCCACTTTTGCACAGAAAATTTGTAAGATACTCTGCTTGCTGTCCCCAAGCAGGTTGAAATACTAATAGACTCAAAATGAAACAACGAACGCCTAAACTTTCGTACAGTCTGTACATTGCTTTTACCCCGCTATGCGGCTTAATCGGAAACTTAGACAAAAAACTTAAGTTTTCTGTAAGTGACTATTTAGACTTAGCTTTTGTAGCCTTAGCAGCTTTCTTTTCTTTAACCGCTTTTTCAGCCAGCTTGACGTTAGAATAGTCAATAAAGCCTTCCAGCGTTTTTAAGCCGTCTTTTTTATCAAAATGAGTCTGCATTTTGATCCCTTGGACTTTGATTTTCATAGTACGAGGATTTACTTCAACTACGGCGCCTTTTTTGCCTTTATCTTGGCCGGCGATTACTTGAACTGTGTCACCTTTTTTAATTGATAGTTTTAACGCCATTTAGAACTCCTAAGCTTTCTTTGCTTTCATTTTTCTTCTGATTCGATTTTTGATTGTTAACGCTTTTGGTGAAAGCACTTCAACTGATTGACCCAATAAATATTGATCAAAGCCACCTCTATGCTCCATAGATTTGATCGCACTGGAAGCAACCTTCAGCCTTACCATCTGGTTAAGTATCCGACTATACAAACGTTTTTCTTGTACATTGGGTTGAGAAATTGATTTGGTTTTGATGTTTGAGTGACTCACAAGGTTTTTCACTACAGGCCCTTTACCCGTTAATTCACATTTACTCATCGCTAACCCCCTAGTGGTGCTAAATTTAAAAGCCAGGTATAGATAAAAAAGTCCCTTGTTGGCAATAGAATTTTAGGTTAAAACGCTAAATCTTAGAAACATGAAAGGAATTTTAATGGAAAAAGACGAAGGCAAATCAGGATCTGGCAGAAGAGGCAACACAAGCCGCAGTAAGTACAGAGCAGAATTCACGGGCGATCATGTTTTTGATTATAAGGATCCACAATCATTGACTCGATTTGTAACCGACGGTGGTAAAATCACTCCAGCTAGAATTTCTAAACTGAGCTTAAATTTACAAAGAAAAGTCGCTAACGCAGTAAAAAAGGCTCGTTCATTGGCTTTATTGCCGACTGGAATGGTAGCTCACGATACATCTGGCCGAGTAGAATCTGTTTCTCCAGCACCTTTTGATATCTAATTATTTCGTTTTTGTTCTAAGTTTGAATCTATAAAATAACAGACAAGCATCAGGATAAATCCATAATTGGAAACCTGATGCAAAAGCTGCCCACTAATTCCCAAAAATACAATTTCGCTAAAAGGCGTACCCCAATGCGAAAGCCTTAACAAAAAAATGGGTACAATGAATCCAACTAAAAAAATCAAAGTTGCGATAAACGAAATTCTTTTTTTATAGCCCTCAAACTTACTTTCAGCGTACAAAATGTAGGCTGAAACTCCAAAAAAAATAGAGGAAGTTATTAGAGCCGCAATTTGTTTTTGAGCTATCAAAAAAAACGTGGCAAAAACCAAAACCGCGGCCAGAGCCTGGTAATTGACATAATTTCTAAATCTGTTTCTAAATTTCATCTGTAATTCTCGCATCTAAGTGAAAACAAACTTTTTGACCAGACCTTGTCGTAGTCTAACACTTCTAACGCTTTTCGGGATTTGTTGCAATCCGTACAATCTGGCCCCTTGTACACACGGGCTTCGCCAGGGAGCTTTGCGATCACATAGTTTCTAAATTCTGCAAACTGCTCTGAGCCAAAGGCATTCAAATAAAGTTCTTTTAATTTGCAAAATAAAACCAAATCTGGTGATTCCAACCACCCCGTTTTAACCTCGGGTGGCTGTTCGCCCCATGCAAGCATCGCAATTAAATCCAATCCTTCAGTGATTGATTTTTGCACAGCCGGCACCTGAGCAAAATCACCTGCGCATTCGTAAGAAATCGCATTGAATTCATTGGCTACTTTTTTGAGTACCTGAAAATACTCAAAGCAAGCTCCAGGGGAATTCCCAATTTTACAAGACTCTCTAAACTTGGGGTACTTTGGCGCCAGGGCCATGGATTTTCCTTTTGAGGGAAAAATCTGACCCCTTAAATTTTTAGTCGCTTGCTCGATCTGTGAATGACAAACCGTATGGGGCTCTTGCAGAAAAACTATCAGTACGATTCCGATAGCGATTACAAAAAAGACTAAGACAGGTTTGGGAATATTATCCAGCATTAATGCTAGTCTGCGTTAGCTCAGGTAATTTGACAAGAAACAAGGTAGGGATTTATGTTTGCGATCTTGCTTAACAAAAGCAGAAGAACATCTCTTCTGGAACGTTATTTTACACTCCAATGTCGGGGAGTAGCGCAGTTTGGTAGCGCATCTGGTTTGGGACCAGAGGGTCGCAGGTTCAAATCCTGTCTCCCCGACCAATTTTTACAACAATTACAGTCTTGTGATCAAAGTTTAAACATTCAAATCAATGTCTAAATCAACTTATCCCACCCTAAAGAAGGCAGCGAAATTGCTATAGAAAGCGGTCTGGCATTGGATGGGAAAATGTTAACTGATCATAAAACAATTTTAAGAGCCAAACTAAGAATGTTGCTATTCTTTGCTGTTACTTTGACCGCCTCTCTGACCCAAGCCCAAAACTCGGACAGTTTAAATACCAGTTCATCATTAGACATAGATAAAGAATTTACTGCACAAGACATCGTTTATGATCACCCAATTACCGGCAGCGATATAAATAATCAAACCGCGGCTCAAGGCGACTCCAAAGATAATCTGAACTTAGAATCTTCACAAACCTTCAAGTTTTCAAATGCGGTTTACAATGTGCGGGTGTCACCCAGCAACCCTGATGATGTTAAAATTCTAGAGTTTATGACCCCTGAACAAATTCAGACTTTCATCCAAAGACGTAATTCATACATGTGGTATTTCGTGCATATTTTGAATTCAGACGGAGTGGGTTTGTCTGCCATGGGATTAACTGCGATCACCGGCGAAAAACTCAGAAAGCATTATTACAAAGTAATTCGAAAATCTGCCTATGAAAAATTGAGCCCCGAGGAAAAACAAACCCTGAACGAAATAAATCACAACTGGGGACAGGCTCATTCTCTGGGACGAAATATCATGGAAAAACTAATCACTCAGTTTAATGATATGCTTTGGAAGAGTGCTTTAGTCATCGCAGCTTCAAACGAAGTGGGATTTTATTTTTCATTGGCAGGAGTCGGCGTAACGTTTCCTAAATTGAGGGGTCGGCATTTCGAAATCGGCATAAGTTTTGGCTATAACGAGGTCACAAAGACTGCCGTTGCCAGAATTTCATTTGGCCGCGAGAATGCAAAGCAAACTCTGTCTGCCCTACCTTATTGGGCGATGGGCTTAAATACAAAAATGAGTGTTTACACTCTTAGAAATTCTGAAAACACATTTTATTCGCAACATGCGGGGCGCTCATACTACCCACCTGGGCCCCCTGGGTATTTTAGCATTTCTAACAAAATGGCTCAGGCGGGTTACGCCAGCACTTGGGGCGCTCCCGGATCAGACTTTGCGGGTTATGTTATGGAAACCAACTATAAAAACTTTAAAATTCTGTCTATCGGTGTCCCTGAAAAAATCAGGTCATTTTTTGCTGATAAACCTCAGAAGTTTAAAAACTTGTCCATGGGATTGATTCGATCCAGTATGGATTTTTTCAAATCCAGATCTGCAAAAGCACGAATTTGTGAAGCTACTTTTGCAAATTAAACCTGTTTTCTGATCCTAGTTATTATCAATTACATTACGAAACCTGACCATTTTTTGTCACATTCGTCTAAATCATGACAGTTTTAAATGGTCTGCAAAATTGCTACAATCGGCCCATGTTAAAAAAAGAATTTTTATTCTTGCTGGTCAATTTTTTAAGTTTCAATGGATTCGCCGGCCAACTTTGTGAAGATGTTTTTATTGATCAATCAACCGCATTGAATCAAGCGGCCTTCAAGATGTTAAATCAAACCAAATCCTACGCAATCATGGACGTAAAGGATTTAATCGATGGTCAAGAGCTTTACCAAAGCCTTCCCCATGACAAAAGCTACCACTTTACCAAAGGCGCAGTTCCAGATCGAAATTCCAAATTCAACCAGGTCAGGGCTTTAAAATACCCTCAAGCTTTAAACT
This sequence comes from Pseudobdellovibrionaceae bacterium, assembly GCA_044359815.1. GTDB lineage: Bacteria > Bdellovibrionota > Bdellovibrionia > Bdellovibrionales > Bdellovibrionaceae > JBIKLL01. The sequence goes on along the minus strand of JBIKLL010000027.1, from coordinate 17,472 downwards.
CCATAAATCTGCTGGAAGGTAGAATCAGGAAATTCATCAAAGAATCCTTTAATCTTACGGATGATAATATTGGGCTGACTTATTCTGACCTTAGATTATCAACAACTGACCACAAAGGGTTCCAATTTCTGGATTGGCATGTCGACAAAGGCGGATTTTCTGTCACAGTTGCTTTATTGGGACCCGGCACAGAAATCATTGGGACTCCTGACTTGCCAGTTGCTCAAATTGTTGATCATGCACGGTCACTACCAGCAGACTCTAAGGGCATTATTGTTCCTACGGGCAAAGCTTTGATTTTTTGGGGCTCTAACCCTCCTGAAGGTTTCAACTACAAACCTGTTATACATAGGACCCCCCAGTACGACGGACCGCGATTGCTGTTTACGACCCGAGTGCAAATCTTAAGAAACAGATAGAGTTTAAACTTTAATGTTCTGTTTATTAAGCAACCAGGTACATTTTTTCAATTTCACCTAAGGCAAATTTGCGAAATCCATAAGGATCTAGTAGTTTGTCGCTTGTCTAGTTAAGTCCTTGTAGGAGGCCGAATGAAGTACGCCACATTACTAATCACTTTTTTTATTTCAAATTTATCGTTTGGCTATGACGTCACCGAAAGACAAAGATTCTTAAATTACGCTAAAAAAAACTGCACTCGATATGCAGACTCATTAGTCAAAAATAAAATTCAAATTCAAACTGTTAAGCCAAACAGAATTTTAAATTACCGACTAGTCAACATCATGTCTCATGAATCAAAAATTCTCAATTACAGGGAAGTGCAATTGACAGTTAATTTTGAGGTCACTGAAGTTAAAAAAATCAAACAGACCAGTGGATATTATATGACTGATTCGGTGAACTCATTTTCTGCAAAAGCCAATGTGTTTTTTTGGAAAAACTCATGCAAACTTTCTCGCATGGTTGAATATGTTGGTATTCAGTAATTGAATCCTCAGAGCGCCACACAAACCTGGCATAGATAAAAATTTAAATTATAACCACTCTATATACACAATGCCCGGGCTGCCGGCTCCGCCAACACCAAGTGTTCCTGATCCTCCACCACCGCCAGCACCGTAACCAACTCCGCCCTTACCGGGCACACCTGGCGACGCCCCACCCGTTAATCCATCTGACGCTTTAATTGTAGTCCCAGTGTTCAGGCCGCCGGCCCCACCACCACCATCCAGTAGAGTAGAACTGTTAGCGCAAATCCCACCGTCGCCAGCACTTAGAATACTTTTTGTAAAAGCGGATGAAAAATTCCAACCTAAACCAGCCCCTTGCCTTTCAGCAGGACCTGAGCTTGCCGCTCCGGCTTTCCCCCCATTGCCACCACCAACACCCAAAGGGTTGCCACTTCCAGGTCCACCACCTGATCCACCCCCTGTGCCTCCTTTGCCGAAACCCACTGAGGATTGACCGGCAAATCCGCCTGATCCGCCCTTTGCCACTACTAAAGATCCAAAAGAAGATGTCCCTCCAGCAGTTCCATTGTAAGCTGTGCCCAAAGAACGAGAGCTTGCATACCGACCACCCACACCCGCAGCTCCAACTGTCACAAAAACTGTTTGCCCTGGTTGAACTGTTACCAGAGATTGTTCTACCTTTCCTCCACCGCCGCCACCGCCACCTGCACCAATATTAAAATGCCCAGCACCGCCGCCACCACCGCCACCTATCGCCGTGACTTTCAGCTGAGTGACTCCTGAGGGTACGACAAAATCCCTGGATACAGTTATTGCATCCACACTAAATGTGGTTTGTACCAGGGTAACTGGGACAGTGTTAGTTGCACAAATCAAAGCCCCATTACTGGTTTGTAATTCTGCAGAATACGAAATCTCGCTGGTAATTTCTTTGAAAGTCTCTGATTTTTGCAAATTTGAATTTAGCTCACTGGAGGTCTCTACATTGATGTGGTGAAAATCGTAAGCCTGTCGCTTCCATAATACCTTAAATCCGCTGGGCAGACTTTGTGTCATAGAAACTGTCCAAACAACTGACTGACCAACATCTGCAATTTCAGACGAAGCTTTAATCGAGCACACTTCCTGTTGGGGCGAATTGTTTTGTGAGGTTGTGGTTGAACCCTGACTGCTGGAGTCGGTGGCATAGTCATATACTTTCTTGCCAGAACAATTCTGAAAAATAAAAACTAAAACGATACTGATAATCAATGAAAGCACGTAGGAATACTTTATTTTAAAAGTTTTCATCTAAGCGGTCCTTTTATTTTGCTGAGTATTTTGTACTGGTTGTTTCAAAGGCAATCGTATAACGAACTGTGTGTTCGGAAAATTTTTATTCAGAAAAAACTCGCCGTGAAGGCTTTTAATTATTCCAGTGGCTACGCCTAAACCAATGCCCTTTGATTTTTGCCCCGCCTTTACCACAAACAATGACTGAAACAGATTCTCCGAAACTTCTTTGGAAAATCCCAACCCTGAATCAGTAATTGTGATTTCAACATAGCTCTGGATCTGAAATGCTTCGATTCGAATCCATCGCTGGGAAAGTTTTTCTAGTGAATCCAGGGATTGGTTTATCAAAGACACCAAAACCTGGCCCATTTCAATTGATCGACACTCGATCAGAATTTCAGCAGGAATATTTGTTTCGATTTCAACACCCATTTGTGTGCATCTGTGCTGACAGATTTCGACACTATCAGAAACCAGCATAACTAATGAAGTCGCGGACAAAGTGTCTTGGCTGGCGTCTCGGGCCATTGACTGCAATCCTTTTATCAATCTGGAAATTTTCTGCAAAGAATTCTCGAGCTTGCTCCAGTTTTCGTCATTTTGGTGTGCCAATGAAGACTGCTCAAACCGGGAACGTATTTTTGAAAACCGTTTGGAAACATCTCGTTGCAAATCAAAAAGCTCATTAGAAACTGAGCCTGTCATTTCACCCAGTGTTGATTTTCGCAAAGATTCGATCAACACCTCTCGGTGAACATCAGCAAAACTCATCATATTGTTGGCAATCTTATTGGATTTTGCTTCGCCACGCACGTACAGCCAAATGATTCCTGTACTGATCAAGCTCAATAGCAGACCAAAAAATATTATCAGTTGAACTTCTTTTTTCTTGGCCTTAGTAAACTCAGCCTCCTCAAAAGAGGCTGCACTCAAAGCATGTTCCACATACCAATTTCGGCCATCAGCGACTGTCAGTTTTTGTCCAAAATTATAAGCAAAAGGAGCCTTGGCTTCATTTGTTCCACCGGAAATCGAAATTCCATCTCTTCTGAGCTTAAAATAGTCACCTATAACCTCGGACATTATTTTGTGTCGAATGACCGCAGTCACGACGCCCTTAAACTGTCCATCCAATCCATAAATCGGAACTGAGTAACAAAATCCTAATCTGGCTTTATTGTTTCCAGACAACGCTTCCTTGAACTTCATATCCGAGTTGTCACTGGTTACAATTTCATTGCCAATGATGCCGGGAGGATTCGACGGAATGATTTGCCTGAGCAACCCATAGTTTTTTTCAAAGTATTTTAGATGGGACAAAATCTCCATATATTCGTGATCAAACACCTCAGGAATCGATTCGGCGGTGTCATTTGATTCACTGGCCAACTGCCGTGTTGCTATTTGCAAATCCAATGTCAATGTTGGGGCTTCACGCTTTTTCGTTATTGGATGAGATTTTGCCGGATCAAACCCTAAGACAGAAATATAAACTTTTGAAACCTTCCATTGTTTAGTCAATGAATAAAAAACTTGCATCAATGTCGCCCTATCATCGTCTGTCAGATTGGTGCCTTGTTGATTCAGCTTCTTGACAGTTGGAAATCTGGAGATTGTAGTGATGACTTCATAAGTGCTTTTAAAAACTTCTTCTGCCGAGCCAACAACCTGCCTAAGTTTTTCTGTGGCGTTACTGTCAAAATGAAATTTAGCCTCTTCTTTGTTTTTACTGGTCCAATAGGTTCCCACAAATGCAGTCAGGGCAAATGACAAAACCAACCAAAATGGTAAAATGAATGCCACCAAGTACTTTGATACCAACTCAATCATCTGATTTGGTTTAATCAATAAATTTAATAAATTGTTGTTCACTTAAAGAAATTCCTCACTCTTTTCGTTTCGTCAAAGTTGGAACTTTTCTGAAACAATTCGACAATTTAAACACTCAGACCTAGCCCATGATCGTAGGGTCTATTTTGCTATCAGAAAAACCATTGGAATTTGCAAGGAAACCAGTCATTAGAGCTCGTCGCAGGACAGTCAACTGAGTGCGACACTTGATAAAGGTCCAGTACATGCTAAAACCTATTTCCAGGGGGAATTTTATGAAATCTTTGACTATAACATTGGTATTGGCTCTTTCATCATTGGGACAAGCAAAAAATAATTTGAACATTGCCATCAATGCCGAGGCCGACACCCTGAATCCCATAATCACATCAATGATGGCATCGATTTACGTTATCGATGCAACAAATCGCCCTTTGGTGAAACTGACCAAATCAGGAAAAGCCGAAGCCGTTTTGATTGAAGCGATTCCAGAAGTTAAAAATAAATTGGTTAAGATTATTGAAAAACCTAACGCGAAACCCAGCATGGTGGCTAAAATAAAATTTCGCAAAGACGCTCAATGGGCAGACGGAGTACCCATCACTTGCGCTGATTTAGAAGCCTCTTGGAAAATTGGCATGGGCGACAAAGTTTCTAACCCAAATAAAGAGGAATTTTCCAATATTCAAAAAATCGAATTTACTGCGGCAAATCCAAAAGATTGCACGATCACTTATAATGAAGCTCGCTGGGATTTTCATTTAAACTTTCCAAGACTGGTTCCAGCTCACATTGAACTGCCGATTTACGAAAAACATAAAAATGAAGCTCAGGCGTATGAAAGAAACTCTCAATATGTAACCAATGTCAGCAATCCAGGTCTGTACAACGGCCCATACAAAGTGCAAGAGTTCAAAACTGGTAGTCATATTATGCTTTCAAAAAACGAAAAATTTTGGGGGAAAAAGGCTGAAATTGAAAAGATTATTTTTAAATTTATCTTGAATACATCCACCATGGAAGCCAATTTGGTTTCTAAAAATATTGATTTGATTTCATCTTCGGGACTAGGGTTTGACCAGGCCTTGTCCTTAGAAAAGAAAATTCAACAGGATAAACTGCCTTATCAAATAATTTTTGAGCCCGGTGTGGTTTATGCTCATATTGATTTGAATTTAGATAACCCTATTTTATCTGATTTAAAAGTCAGAAAGGCTTTGGCGATCAGTTTTAATCGAGACGACCTTACCAAGGCATTTTTTCAAGGAAAGCAAAAACCAGCGCTTCATTTTTCTACAGAATTAGATTCATGGTACACCGAAGATCCAAAAGAAATTTCAATTAACAAATACGACCCTAAATTAGCCGCAAAACTGTTAGATGATGCTGGATGGAAACCTGCTGACGACGGTTACAGAACCAAAGATGGAAAAAGGCTTCAGTTTAATATTTCCAGCAGTGCAGATATCAAGATCAATGAAATGATTCAAACCTACCTTCAGGGCGCTTGGAAGAAAATCGGAGTTGACCTGCAAATTAAAAACTATCCAGCCCGAGTCTTGTTCGGCGAAATAATTAAAAAACGAAATTTTGATTTAGCATTTTACTCATTTGTAAATAATCCTGATTCAAACCCAAAATCCACTTATCATTCTCAGGCCATTCCTTCTCAGGAAAATTCTTGGTCAGGTTCCAACAGACCTGGTTGGAAAAACAAATCAGTCGACGAATTACTTGAAAAGGTTGACACAGAATTTGATCCTAAAAAAAGAACTGCTTTGATAAAGAAAGTTCTTAAGCACTACACCGAGGACATTCCAGCCCTGCCGATGTACTACAAATCCAACACTTCCGTATACCCAATTAATCTGAAGAACTATTGGATTTCTCCGCATACTTTTTCTGAATATCTAGAAGTTGAAAATTGGTCATTGCAGTGATTTATTGACAGCAATCAAATGATTGTTCGGCAATTTTATTTTTGGACTTTGATTCAAACAGACTGATTTGAATCACATACTGCATTTTTTCATTATTTTTGATTTCTTGTGATTCAAACTTACTGATTGCTTCAATCTCGAAAAAATACTTTTTCTTTTTACCCTTTTTGCGAAGGTTTATTTTGGGGTTTTCCCTGCAGTATTTTTTAAAACTTTCTAAAAACAAATTATAGTCTGGTGATTCAGAAACCAATGGCTTGCCCTCTTGCTTGACGATTATCTTTTCAATTTGATCTTGGGGTATTCCCAGATACTTAACTGCTTCTTGCTTTGAACAGCAAATCAGAGAAACCGAAGAAACTAACATGAAAATACAAAAAGCTTTTGCCATTTGTTTATGTTTTCACTGTTTGAATAAAATTACCAGTCTTGCCCGAAATTGTCTCTTTGGGGTGACAAAATCTAACCATTTGAATTTATTAGATTTTTACTGCTTAAAAGCCCTCTTGTTTAAGTGTTGCACAACAAGTTCGTCAACGACACGGGTTTGGACTGATTAAAAATCACCAATAATTTAAATGACTTATGCTCATAGACTCTGGTGGCACAAAGGTTGGATTCAATCTTTATTGATAAGGAGCCCCCAATGTCTTTCGTAATTAGAATGACTGTTTGTCTGATCGCCGTGACCCATTACTTGGGCTGCGCGGACAAAAAGTTTGAAAGAGACAACAGCCGATTTGCCTGCCAAGGCTTAGGCGCTGACAAGTGCATAAACGAAAATGGCATCGATGCGTTTGAAGACACTCTCACTGGTAAGGGCGGAGTCGCTGATATTGTATTTGTTAATGATAATTCTGGATCTATGTCATTTGAACAAACCAATATGGCCGATAAATTCAATACTTTCATTTCTGTATTGGATCAGAAACAAATCAATTATCGTATTGGAATCATCACTACAGACGTCAGCTCAGCCAGCAATCCTGCGCGATCGATCAATCAAAATGGCAGTCTTCAGGATGGCAAATTAATCAAGTTTGGTGACGGAAGCTTTTATTTGACTCCAGGTACTCCTAATAAGGAATCACTTTTTGCCACAGCAATTAAAAGATCCGAAACACTTCAGTGCGAGAACTTCTTGGTTAACAATCAAGCGGTTGACGAAAACTCTGCAGCTTTCAAAACTGGAATCACTGAAAATTGCCCCGGCCAAGACGAAAGAGGAATCAAAGCCTCAAATTTATTTATCAAAAATAATGCTTCGCAAATGCTCAGATCAAACGCACCACTTTCAATGGTATTTCTGTCTGACGAAGACGAACGGTCTGGAATTTATGATGACAACGGATCTTACCAACTAGAATCTGAGGATCTACCACAAACTTTAATTGAAAATGTTAAATCAATTTATCCAGGCAGATCCTTTAATGCCTATGCCATAGTGGTAAGCCCAGGTCAGTTGACGGCCTCAGCCAATGCTGAAGCTGTAGCAAAGTTACTGTCAGAAACTGAATCTTACAATGGTCAGACAGTTACTAAATATGTTGGCGGTTCTTTCATTAACAAAGATGTCGGTTGTTTTGATTCACAGTTTAATCAATTGGGTTTACCTGCTCAAAAATCTGTAAAAGGCAGCTATGGATATGTTTACGCATTAACTGCAATGATCACTAATGGTATTGTTGGCGACATCTGTGCAGCAGACTACACCTCACAGTTAAACACTATTGCCAGTGACATCGTCGACAAAGTCGATTCTTATCAGTTAAAATGCACTAATCCAATTAGCTTAATCGTTTCAGTTCCGGCTGACATGACTTACAACGTATCTGGAACAACACTGTCGTTCAGCCGACCGTTGAAACCTTCAGATACAATCACTGTCAAGCACACCTGCCCAGCATTGTAATTCTAGAGCATCACTCCACAGCTTTTCTTGATCAGGCCTTTGGGTGGCAGCTTCCAGTCTATGGTAAATCTCAGGGTTTGTTTTTTATGGTTGTGCTTAAATTGAATCCATACTGCGTAAATATCATCTTTTGTACTCAAGCCATGTGAGTGTGCTGCCATTTCAACAAAGGGACCTTTTTCCTCTGAATCATTGCTGTCATCGGCAATTGGCCAAACCGAATGCAAATGTTGAATCACTTTATCTTCAGCATTTTCACCACTGCTACCAATGATAAAGGCGTGAGCAAAGGCCCCCAGCCAAGTTTGTAAATCCTGGATTGGTCGCCAATTGTCTTTATCTTTTGCCCAAAACTCTAAATAGAATTTAGGCACTATGGTATTGCACAAATCCAAAGGTTCTGTTTTTAGCTGTAATTTGTAATAAGCCTGATCCGGATTAACCGCCTGTCCGTTCTGATCAAAAAATTTGGCATAGGAACCATCAGGGTTTACAGAATCAGGAATCAATTTATCAAAATTTCTTGGCGCCCCTTCAGCAGTGACTGTTGCAGGAAACATCAACATGCCATAGTTCATGGGCATAACTTCGGAAAATACAAAGTACTTCCCAGAAAGTTGCAAAGCCTGCTGAGCCTGAAAGTTATCCGGATCATCAGTTGGCATGTTAAGTTCAATTGAAAAGCTACGCCTGGCATGAGGATTCAAAGTCGGATGCACATGGGAAAAACTGGCAAAATCCTGACTGATTATTATCAGGTGCATGGGCTTTTCATGCATTTCATGAAAGTGATGCGGGTACTGCCTGGTTATATCATCTTCGTATTCAAAATCCCAATTTACAAACTGTCCCGCAGTCATGGTCAATGTTTCCAATGAATCTATATAAATTCTTTGGTTAAGCTTTTCAGCCTTACTGGTCATGCTCAGAAATAAAAAAAATAAAACTTTACTAATCATTGTATTGAACTACAAAAAGACCTTGCTCCATGCTGGACATAATTACTTTCTTAGATTTGAAATAGGGATAAATTCCCCACACCCCAATAAATCCAGTGTCATCAGTTCCTCTAGCATTGAAATAACTCACTTCAAATGGATTGGTAATGTCAGATATATCCAGGACTCTGTACCCTGACCCATAATGTGCGATATGCAATTTGTTTCCTAGCACATGAACATTGTGAGCCAACCGACTTGGCCCCAGCCATCTGGCAACTTCTTTCGGCTTTCTCTCATCAGAAATATCCCAGAACCTAACTGGCTGCCCACTGGTTTCCTCAGTCGTAATAAGGTGTTTGCCATCTTCGGTAGGCCAAATATTGTGAAACGAAATGCTGGGTGAATTTGGATCCCTAACCCTTTTCACCAGAACTGGTTTTTGAATTTCTGAAATATCATAGATTGAAAAACTCTTAGACAGGATTTCTGCCAAATAAGCTCTATTTCCTCTAACGTACATGTCATGAACATAGGTCGTTCCATTGAAGGTCGTGATCACCCGAGGCTGCTCAGGATTTTCAAGACTCCAAATCGTCACCCCCATATTTGATCCACCAACCGCGAACATCAAACCTTTTTCTTGATCAATCCAGATATTATGGTTTTGCGGATAGTCCATGACCGTATTGACTACTTTGACTCTTAAAGGAAGCTCAGACAAATCTATAATCTGAATCCCCGCATTCGCCATGTCTTTGACGACATAAGCATAATGTTTATAGGTTTTCACCTCAGTCCATGTTGAACTTTTATTTTTAACAAAGGCTTTTTCTGAAAGCTCGAGATCAGTGATGTCTACAATCGACAATCCATCCGCAACACCTAACAGGGCATACTCTCGACCTTTACTATCAGTGTACCCCCAGCAGCCAGCATAGCCCTTGTCTGGGTACTTATCCATTTTCCCCAATAAGGGTAAACTTCGGCTCTGTGAATGGACATAGAAAGAAAACAATAGGGAAACTAAGAAAATAGCTTTTTGCATCGACCCTCCTTGGTCCTATTTCAAAAGTCTATACTCGTTTTTAGTCCTGATCCAGTTTTATGCAATCAGACAACAGCAATTCGCTCTTCAGCCAGATACGATAAATTCCGAAAAACTTTAAATGGGTATGCTTGATCGATACAAAAAAAAGGGCGGATTCTTACAACTTCTCAATTTGCTGGAAACCTCTCCAACTGCAAAGCGCGAGCACCTTCTAAGCTTAATCAATCAAGAAAATCAAAACTGGGAAACCGAGCTTCGCAGAAAGATTCTTTCTTTTGATAGAATCTTAGGTTGGAATCCAATGACCCTTGCCGAGATATTTGAAAAACTGCATTTTAAGACCCTTGCTGGAGCTCTTAAACCCCTACCCACCGATCAAGTCCAAAGGGCCGTAAGTTCCATGAGCACCAGCGATCAACGAAAGCTCGCCATTCATTTAGATGAACTCAATCCCACCGCAGCTGAAAGCCATACCTGCTGCGCTAAGATCATCACCGAACTCAGGGCCTTAGTTGCAGGCGGCGGATTAAAACTAGAAAAAATAGACCCGGAAATGGCAATAGCAAACAATATCGAGGAAATCTTGAATCAATTGCCCGACCCAAGAATAATCGAAAAATTCACTCAAAGCTCCTCTCCAATAAGACAATCTTTTCCAACTGAAAATTCAAACCAACCCACCAAGCCTGCAGTTCAGTTAAAAGTTACTGCCACACAGCCTCAGCAGACTTCAAACATAGACAAATCACACACCGATGAAACCGAAATCTACAAAACCAGAGCCAATCAGTTGGCTCATGAAAATGCTCAGTTAAAACATGAAATCTCTATACTGAAAGCCAAGCTCGAACAGTTCAAAAAGTCTTCTTAACCCGAATTTGGACTTTTGAAACAATTTTTGTCAGGGTGTTACCAATTTTGACACCGCCTTAGAAATTCTAATTGTTCATATTCAACTTATTCGTCCGCATTCAAATAATTAACCATTTATTACGCTTCTAGGAACTTTTGATCAGGGCATCTAACTTGCTCAGTAACCACCCTGATAGCCCAAAAGGCTAAAAATTTAACCTATTTGAAATGGAGATAAATATGCTTATCACTCAAATGTACAACGCCTTCGTTCTTGGCGATATCTGGATGTATCCAATTTTATTGGTACAAATCATGACTTTCGCGATCATTGCAGAAAGAGTTATGGCTTTGTTCGCTGCAAGAGCCCCAAATGCAAAACTTCGCGTAAGAGCCTTTGAAGAAGACATCAAGCGTGGACAACTTGAAAGAGTGATCTCTAAAACCGACAAAAATTCATCAGACTTCGTTTCTCAATTGGCTAGAACAGGTGCTGAGTCAGTTCTTAATTCTTCTGGCAAAGAAGAAATCCAATTAAAGATGGAAGAACTGGTTATGGAAGAAACTAGTCGAATTGATACAAGATTAGGCTACCTTCCTATGTTAGCAAACGTTGCTACTTTACTAGGTTTATTAGGAACAATCGTAGGTTTAATCCAATCATTCTCTTCGATGGCATCACTTGATGAAAGCGAAAAAGCTCGTCTTTTAGCAGAAGGTATTTCAGTTGCCATGAATGCAACTGCTTATGGTCTGATCGTCGCTGTTCCAGCTCTTGTATGTTACGCACTCCTGCAATCACGAGCAAATGCACTGATCGAAGATCTGCAAAAAGCTACATTAAAAATGTTTATCTGGTTTGGATTCAACACTGAATCTCAAGTCAGAATCAAAAAAGCTTAACTGTAGTTTAACTAGAGGCGGAGGACGCATGTTCAGCAGAGGATTATTTCAAAACTCAAAAGCTCGGAAAAAGGACTTTGATTCCGAGCTCAATCTAACATCATTTATTGATACTTTGTCGGTGTTGGTAATATTTCTGATTGTCTGTGGCATCAATCCCGCCTTGATTGGATCAATTAATTTAAAACAAGGCACAGGCTCCACTCCAATTTTAAACGACCAAACACCTGTGCTAGTTATTTCTGTTAAATCTGATCTTATTTCTTATCAACTCAAAAACAGCCGTTTCAACAAAATGGGCTCGTTCAATGCTGGTGATTCAAAACTCAATGACAAGTTGGTAGCAACAATTGAGCAACTTAAACAAACTGATGAAAAGCTTGGTTCAGCAATTGTTCTGTCTGAAAAGAAAATTGCTTATGACAAAATTGTGAACATGCTTTCCATTTTGAAAAATCAAGGCATTAAACAAGTCGGAGTCTCTTCACTTTAAGGGGAATGTATGCTGACCAGAAAAATTTCGTTTCTGAACAAATCCACAAGAAAAAAGGACTTAAACGCTCCTTTGACTTTAACTTCTTTAATAGATGCATTTTCTATTTTAGTGATATTTTTGATTGTCAGCGGCTCAAATCCCAAAACAATCGATACAAACAACAAGATCAAGCTGCCAAAAGTAGCGTCTTCCGAAGCTGTAAAACCGACTCTTAGAATTTCAGTTTCCTCAGATGGGTACTATTTCGAAAACAAAAAAATGTCTTTCACTGATTTGATTGCAAATGTAAAAGCAAATAAATCTAAGATTAAAGATCAACGTGCCATTCTAGAAGCTGATAAAAACACTCCGTTTGAAATTATAGAACCCGTAATGAGAATTTTTGCAGATCTAGATATTGAAATGATTCATTTAGCAGTTGAGGCCAAGAAAACACTATGAATCTTTTATCGTCGATTCTTTTTTTAACGTTAACTTTTGCACTGACGGCAAACGCAGTTCGCTTAGACCGCGAAACGCACAATGCACTTATTGCTCAATTATTAACAGTAAAAAAAGACCTGACTGTCAATGATCCTTCGTACGTCCCTACCACGTTAAGACTTGCAGACCTTTATGCTGACAGAGCCAGATTGATGGATTTGGAATCAGCAGATAAGAACTCCTTTTCAAAAGATTCTAACAATGATCGTTTTGAAGCTATTAACCTGATTCAATCTATTGAAAAAAGATTACCTCTTGATCAGAAATACAAAGCCTTACTGCAAAAAGCACAGCTCTTTCAGCTCTTAGGTCAAGAGAAACGGGCAGAAGAGATTTTAACAAGAGTTAAAAAAGAAGCCCCAGCAAACTCGGATGAATCTCTGTCAGCAACTGAATTTTTGGCTGATTACTACTTTAGCTTAAGTCAGTTTTCATTTTCACGACAACTATATGCAGAAATTCAAGCCAGTCGAAAAAATAACGATTTTAGCGAATACCGACTGGCGTGGTGTGATTTAAATCTTGGCTCCGAATCAACAGCTGTCACCAGATTGGAAACAGTTCTTAGTAAAAAATCGATCGACCCGTCATTGAAAAAAGAAGCAGCCAGAGACATCGTGATATTCTATTCACGGCAGCCTTACAACCCTGACAATATTGAGAAGATCAAACTGTTCTCAGAAAAAAACGACCTTCAAGAAAACCTAGGTTTATACAAGGACGAACTGAAGCGCCTTGGAAAACGTAAAGAAGCAGCCATCGTACTTACTGAATTCTTAAAATACTCAAAAACCAAAGAAATGACTCTGACTGCAAAAGCAGACCTCTTTGAAAGCTTTGCTTCATTAGGCCAAAAAGCTAAAGCAAATGCAATTTTAGCCGAAATCGTGATTGTTAAATGTGGCGACCAGTGTCCCGATATTCACCTTAGAATCCATAGATCTTTGCGGTACTGGGCCAATCTTGAAATACCAAATCCATCTCCAGAACTAATCAACTCATTTATTTTATATTCAAAACTAAAACCTGTAGATCAATCAGCAATGCTTTTTGGCACGAAGGTTTTCCAGGATTCAAAAAACTATGCACCTGCTGTGACTTTGATGTCTGTTATAATTGCCAATACCAAAGACCCCAAAATTCTGGAAAACGCTCTTCAAGCACAAGTTGATTCAGCCGTTAAGTCCAAGGATTCGAAGCTGAGAGAGATTGCTTTCAAAAATTATTTGGACAAGGGCTCTGACCGAAGCTTAAAAACGCAAATCCAACTAGATTTAATTCAAGCTCTTTTAGATAACAAAAACTACCCTGAAGCTGAGAAATACGCTTTGGCAGCCTACAGTCAAAATCCCGATAATCAAATCGGCGAAATGCTGTTGCTGGTCTATAAAAATTCAAATCAATCAAGAAAAGAAAAAGAACTAAATTTTAGAATGTCCAAGGGCGATGTAAAATCTGAATACTTCAGAAACTACAAACGCATCTCATTGGCAGAAATCAAAAACAGAATTGACACTTCAAAAGCTACCGAATCCGACATGGTTATGCTGATTGATCTTTCTGATAAAAATTCATCAAACAGCGAAAAATTCAGAATACTTAACGATGCCTTTCTTATTGCTATGAAGAACGAAAAATTTCCAGAACTGAAAAAGATTTCAGTTCAGCTGGCACAGCTGGCTCCAAGCCTAGGTTCTGCTGACAGGAAACTGGCTTACGAAAAAAGAATCTTAGTTGCTGATTTGGAACTGGATTTCGCCACATCATTGTACTTTGAAAGACAGATCGAATCGCCCGATTCCTCAAACAAACTTTTTCGAATTGCGATGAAGGCTCGCTTGTCTGATAGTCCGAATCTGAAATTAGAAGCTGACATTATGAAAAGCAAAGACTTTACTAATTTGCAGAAAATTTGGATTCTGGAAAATCAATTAAATAATTCCAGTGATCCGCTTAGACTTCTTGAAATCAATCTTCATCTGATTAAAAACAATAGCACTCACTCAAAATTTGTACTTATGGCTATGAGCAAGAACTCTCAAGCCGAAGTCGAAAGATACGTCAAACGTCATCCTCAATTGAATAGCACATTTATTGGCCTGTTATTAACTCGCAGGGATAAATTAGAAAACTTAAACTTAGCATTTAACAAGGCTTTAAAAATTGATATTAACTCCAATTCAGTTGTAGCTTTTGGAAACAGCTTGGAAACAAAGATCAGTTTGATCCGAAAAGTCGACAAACTTGCAGCTCGCGAGACAGCAGACCCAATAGTTAAAATGATTTCCTTGAGCTATTTGAAATATCTGAATCAATCACTTATTTCAGACCTGAACCAATCAAAACAAAAGTTAAACGTAGGCGCTAAAAACCAAGCTGTCTTCAATGCTAAGCTTGACTCTGAAATAGCAAAACTGGCGCTAAAAATTTCTAAAACTGATGAGCAAATCGTAGCTATCTGGAAAAAGGAACAAATCCTTTCAGAGTTCGAACAGGTCGTTTCAGATTCTTACGGCCCACAGAAACAGGCTTTAATGAAAGAAATTAACTACTGGCACACCGCAAGCGTTGGCAAATCTAAAGACCTGATCGAAGACCTCACCTCAATTAAGTCCTCAAACTCTAAAAGTCTGGACTCTTACTACAGTTCACTGAAACGAAATCCCTTTGATATTTCATTGGCACAAAAACTTGCCAAAGAAGAAGAGTCCAGAGGCAACTATTTGATTTCCACCTTCCTGGTTGAAAGAACCAGAAAACTAGGAGGAATCTAGTATGACAAAATTTGTTACAGCTATTCTATTTTTTATTATGGTACTTCTTATCGGTATGATTTCACCCCCTACTCATGCGAAAACATCTGGTAGGAATGGATTGATGAACCGCCCAACAGCACCAGCTCAAGGCTTTTCAACAACACATTCATTCGAAGGCACTGGTATTGACGGAAAACTTCAGCACGGAAATCTTCGAAAAATTGTCGTCGAAAACGACAAATCTTTGGAAGATCTTTTAGGAGTGCGAAGGAATTTCGAAGACCGAGAAAAAGAAGAACGTGAAAGGAACGACTCATGGTGAATCTAGTATTTAAAAACCAAGCTGATCAGGTTGTTCGTTCCTATTTGTTTAATTCAAACGAACAGGTTCATCTGGTTCTTTTAAAAGATTCTAAAAGACTTGATTTGGTTTCAAACTTTGAACAGTTGGAATCTCAAGACATTGAATTTGACGAAATCCAATCATTTAAAGCCTCTGAGCTTTCTAATAAAGAGATTCAAATTTCTCCAAGACTTACTATTTCAACTTTAAAGCCCACTGATAAAGCTCAGCTGTCAAAAGACTTAGCCGAAAAGAAACAGGACAAATCTATCGGCGCCGCAGTTGGTGCTTCAACGATTTTCCACTCAGTTTTTTTAACAGTGATTTTATTAACTGGATTTTTGTTAAAACGATATTTCCCAGAAGAACCCAAAGAAATTCAAGTAGTGGTTATGAACAAAGCACAGCTGGAAGAATTGGTTCAAAGACCTGAACCGGTTAAAGTTGCTGAAAAGAAAGTTCAATTGATGAAGCGTCCCCATGCCCCTGTTAAAATTCCAGTGACAGTAAAACCCAGAAAAAAACTTTTAGCTCAAACTCAACCCACTGGTTATAAACAAGATAAATTTACTGAAGTAGGTACTCTTAAGACCCTCGATAAAATCGGCGGCATTGGAGAGTCTACTGAGGGCACAACTAAAGGCACAGGATTTGGTAATTCAAAACAAGGTGCCTTTGGCACTAGAGCTGGTATGGGCGGTGGCCTTGGCTCGGGAGTCGGTGGCGGAATTAAAAACGCGCTGATGGGCAAAGGCCTAGTTGCCGGTTTGTCAGGTGATGGATCCAAGTCATTTGGAGCTCATGGTTATGGCAACGGTAAATACGGCGGCGGCACCAAGGGATTTGGTGGAGCTTCTGTTGGCAGCAAAATGGGAACTATTTTAGTTCCTGATTTTGATGATTCTGAAATTGTTGGTGGATTAACTCGTGAACAAGTCGAATCAGTAGTCAGAAAAAACCAAGGACAATTAAGATTCTGTTATGAAAAGGCCCTTCAGTCAAAACCCGAGCTTAGAGGTCGATTAACCAGCAAGTGGGTTATCGGCGCAGCTGGGCAAGTCAAAATATTTAAATTAACCAGTTCAAGCATGCCATCTAGGGATGTTGAAAACTGTGTCAGTAAGGCCATTCAATCTTGGCAGTTTCCAAAACCTGTTGGCGGTGTATCTGTTGACGTAACTTACCCATTTGATTTCGGAAGACTTCAATGGATGGCAAAGGAAGGATAGTATGAAGAAGCAAATGCTTTTTTTAACCTCAATCTTGATATCGATTGCATTGAGCGCTTGTAAGTACGAGCAGAATCCTTTGACAGAATATCCTAAAGCTTCCGAAGTAAGTATTCCCGTGGATTCCAAAAAAGCTCTAGAAACAGCCACAACCACAACGACCACTCTAAAACCTATTATCGAATACGTTGACCGAGAAGTTCCTGTTATAAAGGATCGAATTGTAGTCAAAGAAGTAGAAAAAGAAGTTATTAAGTACGTTGTTGCAGAAGAAGAACAAAATTGGGAATCAGCCAAATTATTCCAAATTCACTCAGTTAACGAACTGACTTATGTAGTGGGAGAAGAATCCACTGCTACAATCAGAGCTACAGTATTGCACGGAAACGCTACGTTCTCTTTAAAGATCCTTAATATGCCATCTAACGCTTCTGACTTAACTCTTGTTGAAACAGAGAACAATACCAGAACTTTTCAATTTAAATGGAAGCCCGAAGTTAAATACTTAATGAGTAATGGCAAAATGACT
>JBIKLL010000047.1:0-21104 GCA_044359815.1 Pseudobdellovibrionaceae bacterium | reverse complement strand
TTAAATAATTAAATAATTAAATAATTAAATAATTAAATAATTAAATAATTAAATAATTAAATAATTAAATAATTAAATAATTAAATAATTAAATAATTAAATAATTGAATAATTGAATAATTAAACAACCAAACAATTTTCTATCTGACAAATAAAGGCACTCAAGTATTAAATAACAAAATTGGCTATCCACTCCGGCGCCGGAGTAAGTCGACTTACAATTGATTTGAAGAAGCTTCTTGGAAATAGAAACCATATTTATATCGGTACTATTTAATGGACCTTTAATTTCAGAATTCGAAATAATAAATAATCAAAAATATCAGTATCCTGAACGGTGTGGAATCCACAATACTCATTAACCTTATTAGAAACTTACAGACACAGACGATTGCAGGCCGCTTAGCGATGAATCGCTGATGACCTTTAGCTTTTGCTCGGCAAATTCATAATCTTTTTCGCTGGCGTAGCGGTAGCTCGAATAACCCAGTGACCAATGAACCCGGGAGGCAAATCTGAAACTAAATCCTGTTTGGGCTCCGGCCCTGAGGTAAACATAGTCGGCTACTTTTTCTGGTTCACTGAATGACAAGCCATTTAAACCCATAAAAAACGCAAAGTTTTTATTGATCGAATAGGTCGCATTCATTTCAAAGGTGTACATGCGAACATCATAAAATTCGTCTTTGTTTTGTGGGTCCAGGTAAGTCAACGCCAAGTTTGCACCCCAATTAAATGCGGGCATATAAATGTAACCAATTTTTATACCGCTGGCGGGTACCTGGCTGGATGCCTGATCATCAAACTTTTCAACCGAACTGACTGAACGAGAGCTTTTATCAGTAAATGTCATGGTTCCTTTTGAGGTTTGTTGACTGAGGCCATTGTAAACCAAGCCCACAAACATTCCTTTGCTGCTGGGGCCACCGGGTTTCCCACCAGAAGGCATGGGTGATTTGGCCTGTGATTGAGCGTAGGGATTGGCAATAGCAGTGCTTTGTGCTTTTAAGGGCATGGCTGCAGTTACAACCAAGCTAATTACAACTAGACCAAGTAAATTTGAATTAATAAGTTTTTTCATAGATTTCAGGTTAACAAATTAAAAATAAAGTCTCAAAAAGCCCCTGGTAAAATTGGACATTTGTCAGATGATAGGTTTTTCAATCTGGCCCAGCAGCAGACCTGCCAAAACACAACTGTCGGGAACGCAAATCTGTCCCATTAAAAGGGTGATGACAAATATGGCCCAGGGTCTTTCGTTTTTTTCATAGCGAAAGCATTCCAGTTCCTAATGCGGCTTTAGCTGGTATAGGTTAGGGTTGCTTATGGCAAAAATGGCTTTTTTGATTATTTTAAATTTATGTTTTGCGTCCCTGGCGATGGGGCAATCGTTTGCAGTATCCAATAAAGCCTTGATCACTAATCCTAATTCCAGAGGTCCCATCAAAGCCTACCGAATGGTGCCTTGGCAATGGCAAAAACCTGGCTGTGATATGTGTCCCATAAAAATTGTGATTAAAGGATCTTTGCAAAAAAACAAAAAGGTCCGCGAATTTGTCAAAACCATAGAGACTCATAAATTTGAATTGCTGACTCTGTATCAATCAGATTCGCAAGAATATAATTTGTTGGCCAGAATGGCTGTAGGTATTTTGGGACGGGAATCATTGTTTTTTGAAAGCACCAGGTATTATTACAAAGAAAATTTCCCAGAGGTGATTTCGATTTTTAAATTCTTAGATTCAATGTTTGTGTATGGAACCTTCAGGGTTTCTCCAAATTCTAGGGGCCCGACACAGATTAAAATGATTCCTGAAATGATTAAATCCGAATACGGTTTTGATGAATCAGAGCTGTATGTCCCCAAAAATGCGGCCCTGGCAACCATGGGGTATTTGATCGAAGCCTTGGCTGAGCTTAAGCGACGAATCCGTTTGAACAAGCTGACCTTTATCAATAAAAACAACTATGTTGATTACTTGCCCTATATATATTTTGGATCAAAAAACATGTTGTTAAATCGTAAAGCCACTCCGGATAAAAATATCTATATCATTGATATGAAACGGTACATGAAACTGGCTTCAATTTATGAAGTTCACGCTAACAAACACTAATCAGTGTCGAACTCTTAAACAGTCTTGATAAAAAACGCCCAAAAATGCGCTCTGTGCAGAAATATCTATTTCTGCTAGATTCAGCTTTCAAACAGGAGAAGTCCTTTGCAATATTTTAATCAAATTATTATTTCGATTTTTATAGTTTTGACTTTTATGAGCCAAACTTTGTTTGCAGAAGTAGGATTTAATGGCGGGCGCAATAAGGCAAAATTTTTAGGAACTGAACTGATAATTTATGGATTAGGCAGCTTGGACAGTGGTGCAAACGTGGCCTTCCCTTACAAAAAAATATATAACAACACGGTTTTGCAGTTAATCAATCAGCAAGAATCAGAGGACGAAGACGAACAACCTGTGGCTATGAATTTTTTTGGCACTAATAAATATTTAAATCCAGTTCAGTACGCTGGATTGAGGTCTTTTATTTACGGAAAAAATTGGATCTGCGGAATTAAATTTGTCGGCTATGATGTCGGACCCATGAATATCCGAAACCTCAAGGTTTATGATGCCTTTGGTGACAGCAGAATTGTTTCGGTTTTTAGTTTGTGTATTGCTGCTAAAGACCGAGGGTTTTTATTTGATCCATCCTTTGTTTTAGATCGTGATGGATTCAGGGAAGCCACTGAACCTGTTGTAAAGAAAAAACATCACAAAAAAAAGCGCCTTAAAAAACGCCCAGTTCGTAAGCCGGCTCCTGTGGTTGAATACGAGCCAGGACTTGAAATCGAACCTGACAACGGGGGTTAAACCCTTTGTTCACTTTCCTTTAATGCTGACTTGAGTACATACTTAAAGGATGAAGAAAGTTTTAATCGTTTGCACAAACACCTCAAGCTACCCAGAATCTGAATCAAAAACCGGATTGTGGATTGGCGAAGTCACTCATTTTTTAAACGAACTAGAGCAGCAGGGTATAGGCTATCAGTTGGCCAGTCCCATGGGGGGCAAGATTCCCTTGGATCCAGCCAGTTTTGAGAACTATGATAAATTAAATTTAAAATATATTAAAACTCCAGAATTTGCTCAAGGTTTGAAAAACAGCCCGGCACTGGAAAATATAAAAATCCAAGATTTTGCAGCCATTTATTTTGCTGGAGGCCACGGGGCCATGTTTGATTTTCCAGAATCAGAAGGTGTTCAAAAAGCTGCAAAACATATTTACCGCTCAGGTGGGATTGTGTCCGCGATTTGTCATGGCAGCAGTGCTTTGATAAATGTTTTGGATGATAGGGGTGAAAATATAATCGCTGGAAAATCAATCACGGGATTTTCAAACCTGGAAGAATTAATTATTCGAAAAACAAAACTGATGCCTTTTAAATTGCAAGACGAAATTTTGGCTAAAGGGGCGACTTTTGTAAAAGCCCTGTTGCCATTTTTATCCAGAGTGGTGGTCTCTGAAAATATAATCACTGGGCAAAATCCAGCCTCAGCAAAAAATCTGGGTAAAGCTGTAGCGACAGCCGTTGGTGCTTTGATGGCCGAACCACCTCCGCCACCACCACCATCAGGTCCGCCATCGGGGCCGCCATCGCCGCCGCCGTCAGGTCCACCTAAGTTTGAAATTGCCAAAGAAGGTGGTTTATAGAAATCCAAACAGTTCTTACTAAAAATCCTAAAACCTTACCCAGCATCGAAAGCCTGCAGTTTGGAAAGTTTTTTTCGGATCATTGGTTTCAGTGTCGGTACACATCTGAAAAGGGTTGGCATGATGCTAAAATTTCAGAGGTGGAAAAATTTTTGATCCATCCAGCCGCCAGTTGTTTGCATTATGGCCAAGCGCTGTTTGAAGGCATGAAAGCCTACAGGCAAAAAGCAGGTTCGGTGGGATTGTTTAGGCCCGAGTTCAACATCAAAAGGATGCAAGACGGAGCCGACAGACTGTGTCTGCCACCTGTGCCGAAAGAAGTTTTTTTAACAGGCTTATGCGAATTATTAAAAACTGAAGATCGTTGGGTGTTTAATGATTCAGATTGTTCTTTGTACATCAGGCCCACATTGATTGGGACCGAAGGTTTTTTAGGAGTGCGTCCTGCTAATGAGGCTTTGTTTTTTATTTTGCTGTCACCGGTGACTTCGTATTTTTCATCACAAAGCAAGCCCCTAAAAATTTGGGTCGAAGACAAGGCACTGCGAGCAGCTCCAGGAGGGTTGGGAGCTACAAAAGCCGGGGCAAACTATGCCTCCAGCTTGCAAGCTGCCTTGAAGGCAAAAAATGAAGGCTACAATCAAGTGCTGTGGTTAGACGTCAACAAAGAATACGTTGATGAGGTTGGAACCATGAATGTGTTTTTTGTTTTTAAAAATGAAATTGTAACTCCATCACTGAACGGCAGTATTTTAGCCGGCAACACCAGAGATGCTGTGATTAAATTGCTAGCAGACCGCAAGACCCCTGTTGTTGAAAGGCGGCTGAAATTATCAGAGGTACTGCAAGCCTGGGAAAATAAAACCTTGCTGGAAGTCTTTGGTACAGGAACGGCTGCGATTATTTCGCCCATAGGCGAATTTTATTTTCGGGACAAAAACTACCAAGTAGCTAATGGAAAACCTGGACCCATCGCCACTGAAATGTTTGAGACATTATCTAAAATACATCGGGGCGAAACAGTGGACAAATTCAATTGGATGTTTATCATTAAGTAATATGAAGAATCAAAATCACCATTTTTGCTTTTTTTATAAAAGCGAACTCGAAAATTTTAATTTGCTAAAAGCTTATTTTCTGCAAGGTCAGGCCAGAGGGCACAAATTGGTTTATTACACCAATAAGGCAGAAGCTTTTTTAAAGTCAGTTAATGCGGACCAGGAGTTTAAATCCTTATTGGATAAAGGTGTTTTCACAATTTTTAAGGCATCAGAAGTTTATTATCCCAATGGGAAATTTATCCCGCTTGAAATGATCAACAGAATTCAAAACCACCTGGTCGACGCTAAGGCCGAAGGCTTTAAGGGGTTAACATTGTCAGGTGAAATGAGCTGGGCTATTGAAACTAAAACAGCCGAAAGCGTCTTGGCCACCTATGAATACGAGCTGCGAAAGCTGTTTGATCAACAGTCTGATCTGTGGGCCTACTGCATGTACGACCAGAATGTATTCCAGGGTGCTCACACGGGGATGCAGTGTTTGTGTCATCCAATCGTGGGCAAAGGTGACCAGCAAATTGAAAATCCTTTTTATCAGGATTTTTCAACGGGTGCTGGCGGCAAAATCCCTGCGTTTTTAGACAAAGTTTCCAAAGATTTTTCAGCTATACGTCAGCTAAGGGGCCGAAATGCATTATTTATCAACGACTTCTTATGGGAGTCTGATAAAAAAATCATCCATGAGCTTTCCAAGCACACGGAAGGCAGTGTCGAATTTAAAAATTTGCTAGAGGCCAGATTAGTCGTTGATGGTTACCGCGAAGAACTGACTTTTCGCGAAAAACTGGCTTAGTTTATTAAAACCGGTCCTCTTGTCTGCGGTTAATTTGAATTTTAAAGATTAATTCTATGATTTTATGCCTTGAGAATACATTTGCGAGCGCGCATGGCATATCTGGTGTTGTGTCATTTAATTTAACCAGACGTAGGATAATTTATTAATCCTAAGCCTGGTTAAATTAAATGACACAATACGAGAGATGAGCTTGCGGCCGTTAGCAAGTATTCTCAAGGTATAAAATCATAGAATTAATCTTTAAAATTCAAATTAACCACAGGCCAGTAACAGACCAGTAGCAGACAAGCAGGCCAGCTTAGATTATTTTATTGAAAATTTAAGCTGAGAAAAAAACGAAGCTCCCAGGTCATCTTTCAGGGTGACCCAGTAGGTATTTTGATCAATAGGTTGAAACTCGAAAAATAAACTCATGCCTGACACAAACTGTTCGTTTTCATAGGCACCGATTTGCAGTGTGTGGATCCCATTATTTTGCTGCCAAGAAAGCTGCAGTGGCAATTTTAAATTTTCGATGCTTTCTTTGAGCTTTATCAATTTATTTTCCAATGTCGATAGATGGATGGAATCGTTCAGGGCCAATTGACTGATCAAGGCGTCAGAACGCAAATTAATTTGGAACATTGATGATTGTTGAGCTTCGCGACTGATTTGAAATTTAAAATTATACATGTCCAAAGGGTCAGCGCTACCGCGCAGATTGATTTTACCATTTCCTGTCAACGAGCCTTTATTAAAAATTTCAGACTTAGCGATTAAATCAGCCAACGAGTCTGATCCCTGATGCAGCTTTTGTTGATCAAGAGCTTTGTTTGTAAAAACAGACTCCACATGCTTTGCGCAGTTTTGGAAATTAATCATCAGAAACAAACAGGCGGCAATTAAAAATAAAATGCGAATACTTTTTGTTTTTTTCATATCCAGATATCCTTGTATTTTATGAAGGGATTAAATTCAATTTGTTTGTTTGCGCCCCGTAGACCTTTGCCTGAATTCGGGAACCCCTGATTTTATCAGCTGACCATCGGCAAATTCACTTTTGGCGCAGGTGATTCCGTTTTCAAGACTGTCGATAAATTTTGGAATCAATGGCAGTGTTGAATGCTGCACAACCCTGGCCATATGTCTTTGTAGCACACAGGTTTTAAACCACAACCAGCTAGTGTCCTGGCCGTTCAGAAGTTTAAAATGAATCCGATCATCAACAGAATTATATTGGCCACTCCAGTAAAAGGCTTCGACTAAATCCACGGGCAAAATATTTTTGAAGTTTTCAGGATTTTGCATGTCAGGTAATTTTAAATCGTGGTAATGGGCCAAACTGTCCACAGCACGTGGGCCCGCATTGTAAATACCCACCGCAATCAGCCAACCGACATGCAAGGGATAATTTTTTTTGTCGCCATTGTCTGCGCAGAATCTTTTAAAACCACTGTCGTCAGGATACTGTTGAATATTTTTAAGACCCTTTGGGACATATCTGTCATAAATTAATTTAAGCTGAGAAGCTTTGGCCAAAATTCCGTATTCTGAGTGCTGGCAATTATTGATAAAGCTCATCGCTGATTGAAATCTGAGGTTTTGCAATTCTTCGGACCCCTCGGGTAAACCTGCAATCACATCTGGTAAAGTGATATGGGCAAAATCGCCTTTGGTCAGTTTGTAAAAAGGCCTGCCTGCTAATTTTTGAATCGCTATCTCGTAAAAAGGTTTGATTGTATTGGCAGGAAGCTTTGAGCATTCAACCGTTTCAGGCCAGCCGATTTTTTGTTTTTGGTCAGAATCTAATTTGCTGGCCCAGTGACACCATTCTTGGACATTGATCTGTCCAATCCCACAGGAATAGTTTTCACCATCTGTTGTGATTCCCAATTTTGCAAATAATGATTCTTGAGTCAGTGCTCCAGCTAATACCTGAGCAGGGATTTGCCATTGCCGGCTGGATTGATAAATGGCCCTGACCTTTGTGTCGTAATCGTTAACAGAGTCCACATACATCCAAGATAATTCCAATTGAGAGGCTTTTTGTGAACCTGGATTGATTTCTTCTCGACGCAAAAGTTCTTTTCCACGGCAATACTTCATCCAAGTTTTTGAAGACTTCCAGTACTGAATTTCTTCTTTTTCCAGATTTGCAGGCCAATCGCTAAGCGGTTTTTCAACAGAGCTTAAATCGGGACAAGGTCGCAAAGCCACACTGGGAACTATTTCTTCAACACAAGCCACGGGGGGTTGTGCCCAATCAATGATGGGTTTTAAATCAGGCGGCAAAGTGGGTGGCGAGGTGGGATCGCCGGTCACTGAATTTAAGAGTTTTTCGCGAGGAACTGTGACCATGTTCGGACCACAGCTAGCTAACAATAGAAACGCCAAAGCTGCAAGGGTGATGGTTTTCATATAGCTAATAGGCTAAGGAAGTTTTGAAATATTGGCCATGTTTCTTTTGCTTTACAGCCCTTTAAGCCTAGGCTAAAAGTCCAGTCAGCAAGGGGGGTGAGACTTGCAATCAAAAAACTTTTTAACTCTGGTATCGAAAATTCTTTTAGCAATGGTGGTAACCGTAAAAGCTCAGGCAGCTGATTGGTCCATCGTGATTTTGGGTGGTTTGGATGAGGAAGAAATTGCTTCCTACAGTGACCCAGTCATCGAAAAGATTTTAAATTCTGAACTGCCTTCCAACGTCGAAGTGATCATGCAAGTGGATTCGCATGGCAATCAAAACGATGCCCGTTATATCAAGCGCGCAGGTTTTCAGGTTCAGAAACAACCCATGCGTGAAATGGATTCTGCCAATGTGAATAATTTTAAAAGCTTTTTACGTTGGAGTAAAAAAAATATTCAATCTCAGAATGTGATTTTTATTTTGATGGCTCATTCTTGGGGATGGAAGGGTTTACTGCAGGATTTTGGGATTCCCAGTCAGCCCTCTAAAAATACAATGATGCCGGTGCGCGAATTCAGCGGTGCTATGCAAGAGGTTGGATTTCGTCCAGCTGTTTTTTTGGTCGATGCCTGTGTGATGGGTACTGTGGAATCAGTGGATTATTTAATTCAAACCACAGATTATTTAGCCGTTTCACAGCGTGAAACTCCCTATGCAGGATTTCCTTATGTAGATTTGTTTAAAATGCTCAGCAATAAATCTTTGCAAGCGATTGATGCAGCCAGGGCTATCCCAGGGATGCATGCCAGCGCCTTTGCTCGCGGGGGGAAGCAAGTCCAGGCGGAAGGGGAGTATTTTTTTACTTCATCAGTGGTAGTGGATTCAAATAACTGGGAAAGCTTTCGAGGCCAGTTTAAAAAATTGGTGGCGCAGTTAAAAAAAGCAAAGTTCTATGATTTATTAAAATCTGACCCGACCTGGAAAGACCGATTTGTAGATATGGATTCTAATATTGATTTGGTTGAATTTTTACTGCAGATCCCAAGAATTACAACAGATCCAAAGACCACGGCTATGGCGGATCAAATGCTCAAGCAAATTGCTTACCCTCAAGAATTAATAGATTTCAATAATCAAATGGTAACCCTGAATCCCGAACAGGGGCAGTCCTTTGAAATTTTGATTCAGGCGGATGAGTTAATGAAACCAGGTACCGAAGACGATCCAGGATTGCCGGTATTGGAAAAATTAAAAAAGAATTTTAAAGAAATTAATCAAGATTTAAATTTAGGTGTGGAAATTGAATTTTCCTTGCAAGAAACTGCAGGTCAAAGGGTGTTGAGATTGTCTGGAAATTTAAACCAGACTTTTCAGTTTCGTCCGTGGCTGCAGGGTGCCCGCTGGGTCGAAATCAAAACCTTAAATCAGGGGCAGCTGCACACTGAAAAATTAATCCGAAAACAGGATTTTGTTAGCGTAGAGAGCTTTCCTAAAACCAGCATTTATTTGGCAGAAGCTCACACGCAAGGCAGTCCCTTTGTGCATGGGATTGGAATCACATTAAAACCTGAAATGGATGATTCAGAAGAACGTGGTGAAGACCCAATTTTGAAGCTGAAGGGTCCCGAATTTTATAAAAGTTTAAGCTGGAACAAATTGACTGGTTGGGCTGATTTGATTTTTTTTGGCAGATAGCAGGATATAGATGATCGCTTTGGCTTATGCCTTGGCTGGCAATCTGAGTTTTTCGATTGCCAGTTTGGGGTTCACGCATTTTTCCAGAAAAATAAGCGCTCACTGGATGAATTGTTATAAATCAATTGCTTCATTGGTTGTGACCGTATTGGTGCTTTTGATTTTTAAGATTCCCATGCCTGAATTTGATTTAAAAATATCTTTACTGTTGATCAGTGGTTTCTTGGGGCTTTGTATTGGCGATCTGTTTATGTTGGAAGCTATGAAGGCCATCGGCGGATCGCGAATGGTGATGATGTTTGGCTTAACTCCTTTTTTGGCTGGAGTGGGATCTTGGTATTTTTTTGATGCTAAATTACCTTTGCTATCGTGGTTGGGTGTTTTGCTAATGGTTGGATGTTTGATGCTGTTAAGCCTCGAGAGATACAAAGTTTCTGGCAGTTGGCAAAAAAAAGGCATTCTGATGGGAATTTTGGCAGTGGTGTTTGATGCCATCGGGCTTTTGATCACAAAAAACGCTTTTCAATCAGACGCAGATCCATTGGCCGTAAATTTTTGGCGACTCGTGGGTGCCATGTTTGGATTTTTGCTGCTGGATCGTTTTTATAAACGGATTCATCTGCAAAAAGAATTTATAAAATTAAATTTCAAGCAAAGGATTCAAGTCACAGTTTTTGGAATCATGGGTACTTTTGTGTCTTTGCAACTATATCTGACGGCTGTGTCTATGGGGCATTTAAGCGTGGTTTCATCAGTGGCCGGCACAGGGCCATTATTCACTCAAATCCTGGAAAGCATTTATGAACGAAAGTGGCCTCACCCTCTGTGGTTTGCGGCTTTTTTATGCATGGCCGGTGGGTTTTGGTGTTTTGGCTTTTCTCAAAGTTAACATAACCTTTATTCTGATTAATAAACAAATGGATCAGCTGGCATTAAGCAGTCCTGATTATTCTTATGGACATCAAATTTTCTGATTGTTAGCGTTAAAGGTGCAAAGGGAATTTGCAACCACATTTTAAAGGAGGAATTGCTATGAGAATTTCAAAAAATCTCTCAACGAAACTGTTAACCGTTGCTATCTGCGCTGTCAGCGTGGTGGCCTATGCTGCTACCGATTTGGAAAGACTGAATACAGCCATTCAGGTTTTGCTTAAACCTTACCATTCAGACAAAACCCATGCAGATTTTAAATTTACAGAGCTTAATATTGGTAAAGCCCCTGCCGTGGTTGCCAAAGCTTACGGTACCTATCATAAAGCAGGTAAAATTGATGATCTGACGTTGAACATCAAACAGATCGCTTTTGATTCGACGGTGCAAAATAAACCTGTGGCGTTGGCAGACGGATCCATCGGAATCAATCTGACCAAGTTCGTCACTGATCGCGGTGATTTGAATTCGTTGATTGAAGATGCTGAAAACACAGTTCACAGCATCGCAGCTGAATTGTTGTCTGAATATGGCGAGGCCGCAATTGTTTCAGCCAAGGTGACCGAGAAGAAAAAAGACGCTCAAGGAAACTATGTGTCCTTTAAAGGAACAGTGGGCATCAAAATGGACTTGAGCAAATTGCCAAACACCATTAAGCCCGAGCAAGTGCCTGTTTTGGCAGCCGAGTCCAGTTTATCAGTGGATGTTTTTAAAGGCATCGAGATCAAAATCAATGCGCAGTTCAATCCTGCAAACAAATGGGTTAAGGACGAACAGGGTTCAATCAGAGCCTATGCACAAAAACTTATGGACCAAGATTCAGCAATCATGAACCAAGTGGCTGCTTATTTGAAAAACATTGACGAAACTGTCGGCAAGTTTCTTGACGGTTCTAGGTAGTTTCATTTAATTTGAATGACAAGGGGCTTTGATTTGCCCCTTGTTTTTTTTAAGTGCTTATTAAGAGGTGATAAAATGGCAAACAATCATAACCATCATGAAGTGGAAGAGTATCATTCTAAATTAAAAGGCGAAGAAAAAGAAAAAGCAGTCGCTGCAGAAATGTTTCCATTTTTGTTCTATGCAGCCATTCCAATAATAATCACATTGGCGATAGCAAAAATTTTCGGCCCCACTGTCTAAAAAAATATTCGCAGGTAAATCTTGAAGAAAAATTTATTGTTTGATTTGGACGGAACCTTGGCAGATCCCTTTGTTTCGTTTTCATTGAGCATCAGGCATGCTTTTGGTGCCTTGGGTTTTGCGCAACCAACAGATGGACAGATTAAATCCATGATTGGTCCCAGTTTGCTCAGGTCAGTGCCAGAAATTTTGGGTATCAAAGATTCTGAAATGGTTTTAAAAATCCTAGAGGTCTACCGTGAACACCATGCAAGAACCTGCGTCGAACACTATGTGATGTATCCAGGATTTCACCCGATTCTGAAAGACCTAACCCAAAGACACAGGGTTTTTGTTTGCACGTCTAAGCCAGTTGATTTTGCCAAGCCCATTTTGAAAGCCAAAGGCTATGATCATTATTTCAGACAAATTTATGGATCTGAATTGAGTAATAAAAACAGCGACAAGGCTGATTTGATCAAAGACATTTTGAAAATCGAAAATCTAAATCCCGCTGATTGCATTATGATAGGTGATCGAAAACACGATGCCGAAGCGGCTCACAAAAATCAAGTTTCTGCCGTCGGTGTGGCTTGGGGCTACGGGAGCTTGGAAGAACTTAAAAACAGTGGAGTGAAAAAGATTTTTCATTCTGTCGCTGACTTGAATTTTTGATTTTAAATACCCCACTTGTCTCATCACAGTGTTTGTGAAAATAATTTTGGAAAATTTAAATGTAGAATTTTGTTTAAAATGCTTACAGCTCGTGCTTCAGCCGCTCGGGCTTCGCCCCCGCCTTTCAGGCTCCGCGGAGAACCATTTTAAACAAAATTCTACATTTAAATTTTCCAAAATTATTTTCACAAACACTGTGATGAAGCAATTAGGCAAAAATCAAAAAAGCAGCTTGGTTGCCCAAGCTGCTGGAAAAATACTTTTTAGTATCTGTAACCAATCTCGACGTTGAAAGTAGCTCGGCAGCCTCTTGAAACAACGATTGAGTTGTTTTGGTAGTTGATATACCAGCTACGACCTTGGATGCAGTCATCGTTGGATCTTTGGTTAACCACGTAGGCATTCAAGATCGGTCCACCAGCTTGGCACTCCATTGAAAGCGGTTTAAAGCTTTCGCAAGTGATTTGAACCATGCGACCTCCGGGGAAGCCTCCACCACCACCATTGCCACCATGTAATCGCGCACCAACCATATCAACAAATATGGCATTGGATCCGCTCAGTCTGACCTGCAGTGTTCTGACACCTCGTCGACCACCGTTATTGACTTGCAATCTGACTCGGCCATCGCCTCTGCCATCAGTGTATTGGCTGTCTGCCAGTCGACCGTTAACAAAAAGTTCTGCCAAAATGTGATTGCGTCCTCTGCGACCTTGGTCTGCCAGTCTCAAAATGACCACTGACGCCTGTTGCATTTCGCGACCATCAAGTCCCAAAATCCTGCCCACATCAAGCACTGATCCATTGCCGACCACTCTGTTAACATCACGACGGATGACACCACCATCACCGCGACCGCGACCGCGTCCGCGATCCCAATCGTCATCATGGTCACCATAGTAACCCTCATGTTCCTGAGCGGGTGATCTTGGATATAAATCCAGATCAAAATTCTGAGCCTGTGCCCCTTGTGACACCAGCATCGCTGCTGCTACCAGTTTTAAAAATAATGTTTTCATTTCTTCCTCCTATTGTTTGATTGATTAAGTCCTAATGCGATTTCGATGCCAAGCATTTTGGTGTCAAACGGCTACCAATTTTAAAATTTGCCCCTATAATCAAATCCTATGAAGCCAGGATATTTTAAATATTTTAGAAGCAGCGTGATTGTTACCGTACTGGGCCTAATTGGCTCCTATTTTTTAGGTGTGTATTATGAAGGCAGTGTGGCAGGCGGTTTAAGGTTTTTATTTTTTGCCACAATTTTAAGCGTGCTAGAGATTTCGATATCTTTTGATAATGCTGTGGTCAACGCCACGGTTCTGGAAAAAATGACTGAGGTTTGGAAACGCCGGTTTCTGACCTGGGGAATTTTGATTGCAGTTTTTGGAATGCGATTAATTTTTCCATTAGCGATTGTTTCAATCATGGCTGACATTAATCCTTGGGAAGCTTTGCAAATGGCAGCGATGAAGCCCCAAGATTATGCCAATCTGATGTTATCGATTCATCATGAAGTTTCAATTTACGGGGCTTCTTTTTTGATGTTGGTGGCTTTGAAATTTTTTATGAACGATCAGAAAAACGAACACTGGTTTGGTTGGGTTGAAAGAAATCTGTCCAAAATGGGGCACCTGGAAGCCATCGAGGTCGGGATTACCTTGGCAGTGGTTTTATTAATGGCCAGTTTGTCAGAACCTGGTCGACAAATTGGATTGATTTTTTCAGGCTGTGCAGGGATTTTTACTTTTTTATTTGTAGAAGCTTTGGAAACCATATTGCAAGGGCCTGATACTGAAAACATAGACATTCACAAAGCCAGCTTGGGAATGTTTTTGTATCTGGAGGTTTTGGACGCCAGCTTTAGTTTTGATGGCGTCGTCGGGGCCTTTGCTATTTCGAATAATTTATTTTTAATTGCTATCGGTTTGGGTATTGGTGCGATGTTTGTCAGAAGCCTGACCATTATGATGGTCGAAAACGGCGTCCTGCAGGCTTACAAATATTTAGAGCATGGGGCTTTTTATGCCGTTTGGGTTTTGGCTACAATCATGTTCTTAAACACGATCACTCATGTGCCAGAACTGATAACAGGTTTGTTAGGCGCCAGTATTATTGGAGTTTCCGTTTTGGCCAGCCGATCCAGGGCTTGAGTCGCCTTGGTGTTCTTTGATGATGGCTTGAGCCTTTTTGCCCGTGATGCCCACCCATTCGGGTAAAAAAATCGCTACGGCAATAAAGATAATGGTTACAAAAGTAAAAAAGATTCCCATAACCCAAGCAATTTCCATGGACTCTCCAATGCTGTCTAGGTATCTAAGCTACCTTAGATTATGGCTTACAATCCACAAGATTTTTATTTTAAAAAGGCCAAGAAGGAAAACTATTTGGCCCGTTCAGTTTATAAACTGGAAGCCATCGACAAAAAATTTAAATTGTTTCGATCAGGAATGTTTGTGCTGGATCTGGGTGCCAGCCCGGGTTCGTGGAGCCAATACGCCTCAAAAAAAGTGGGCGAAAAGGGTTTGGTTTTTGCCATAGATTTGACTGAACTAAAGCTTTCAGAACCCAACATAGTTTGTGCAACCGGTGATGCCACTGTTTATGATTACGCATCTGAGTTTCAAAAACTGGGCCGGCATTCCCAGGTAGATTTATTGATCAGTGATATGGCGCCAAAGACCACGGGGATCAGGTTTACCGATCAGGCTCGTTCGGCCCAATTGGTTGAATTTGTAGTGCAGCTGTCAGACACAACCTTGAAACCTGGCGGTCATATGGTCGCAAAATTGTTTCACAGCGATGATTTTAAGGAACTAAAAACTGAAATGCTAAAACGATTTGAAAAATTTGAAGCCGTAAAACCTGAATCGACTCGCAAAGAGAGCAAAGAAATATTTTTAATTGGTCTGAATAAAAAATAAAAACTGAATGTTGAATATCAAAATCGTATTTCAAAATGAAAACTTTATTTTAGTCGATAAGCCTGCAGGTATGCTGAGCGTGCCGTCCAGACACATGGATACAGAATCCAGGCCTGTATTAGGATTGTTGCTAAAGGATCAAATCAGAAAACCCATCATTCCGGTTCACCGATTGGATTATGAAGTCAGTGGTTTGGTTTTGTACGCGCTTAATCCAAAAGCACACACAGACGCAAATTCTTGGTTTGCAAAAAAGACTGTTCAAAAAACCTATGAGGCTTTGAGTTTGCTGAATCCCGAATATCCGATTGGATCAAAACACGAATGGAAGTGCCGTTTGCTGAGGGGTAAAAAGCGAGCCTACGAACATGAGCTGGGTAAGGCCAGTTTGACCAGGGCCCAGGTTGTGTCGCAGTTAAATTTTAACGGGCAAAATTGTTTAGTATGGGAATTGACGCCATTAACGGGTAGAGCCCATCAATTGCGGTACGAGATGTACCGTCATCAGTGTGCCATTATTGGTGATGCTTTGTATGGCAATCAGACTGCATATAAATCTAACCAGATTGCCTTGAAGGCTACCAAAATCAAATTTCCTGATCAGGCCAAAGCTTTGGGGCTGGATGGGGAATATCAATTGGAATCAGATTTTCGCAGTTTGATTCCGTAACCAAAAAAACTTTTACACAGGCGTTACTCTGACATGGGGGTTACAGTCAGGATCTTAAAAATCAGAGATCATCTGGAATTAAATGCCAGAGGCCATTGGCCCGCGCTTTGCTTTGCTTATAAGCAAGATGAAAAAGCAATACTTCAAACTGATTTTGAAGATTGCTGTTGCCTGCATGCTGTCTCATAAAGCTACAGCTACGGTGGATCCACTGGAAGGCTCCTTTAAAACTGAAATCGCACATCAAAATTTCAAGATTTCTTATAACTCAAAAAGCTTAAATAAAGGCTCTTTGGGCATAGGCTGGCAACTGCAATCACTCAATCAAAAAATTCCGAATCACACAGTTAAAAACGGCCTACTGATACAGTTTGGCCCCTACAAAATGATCTACAATCAGCATAAAAATCTGATTTCAATCCGCGGTCCTAAAATCAATGCAGTCATAAAATACGACGATGCCAATGACACCGTCGTTTGGGTCAGAAAACGAAACTGCCAGCAGGAATTCAGTTATAGCTTTTTGGAAACTCAAAAAACCTACACGCAGATCACAGTAAAGAAATCGTCCTGCGGAAAATCAGAACGATTACAGTTTGTTTTTTTGAAAACCAACCAAGGCCTCCAGGCCATCAGACAGGGGAATTTACCATGAAACTTATTATGATTGGAATTTTGATATTGTTGGCGGCCATCGCGGCTAAGGGAAACTGTAAATTAAAAAATGTTGTTGCGGTGATTGATACAGGGATTGATAGCACTCATCCAGATTTAAAAAATTCACTATGGATTAACCCAGGTGAGTCGGGACAGGATGCTTGGGGCAAAGACAAATCAACAAATGGTATCGACGATGACCAAAATGGATTTATTGACGATGTTCATGGTTGGAATTTTGTGGATAACAATAACAACTTAATGGACACGATTGGCCACGGGACTCATGTCAGCGGCATCATTGCGGCAAAGGGCAATCACATTAAAAGCCAAGCGCCCAATGCGCAGCTGATGGTTTTAAAATATTTTGATTATTCATTGTCATCGCCGGTGAAAGCCACCGTCAATGCCATTAACTATGCCATTGACCAAGGTGTGTGTGTTATTAACTATTCATCAGCGGGTATGGATTCCAGCAGTGCTGAATACGAGGCTTTGTTGCGAGCATTAAAAAATAACGTGGTCTTTGTTACAGCCAGTGGAAACTCGGGCACAAACATCGACAAAAATAAATTCTTTCCAGCCAGATATGATCTAGAAAATATTATTTCTGTGATGAGCTTGACTGACGGCAATCATATGGTGGCTTCATCAAACTTTGGATTGAATTCGGTCACAGTTGCAGCACCCGGTGAAAACATTATCAGCACCTTGCCAGTGGGTAAATACGGCAAGCTAACGGGGACGTCTCAGGCGGCTGCATTTGTGGCTGGATTGGTGGTCAGGATTTTATCAGGCTCGCGCAGCGATTTGGATTTTAGAACGATCAAAAAGCTTTTGATTGTAGACTCAGTTGAAATGACTCACTTGTCGCAGCTTGTGGGTTCCAAAGGGCGAGTGAACTTGGATCGATTGTCTGCAGATGATTTTATGGATTTAGGTCGAACGGCTTCTGGGAGGCTGTATAACAAATGATTCAATTTGAACTCTGTAGAGTAGCGGGCTAAAATTTAATTCTGATGAAGTTTAATAAATCTGAAAAAATATTATTGTTTTCGCTAGCAGCTGTGCAGTTTACCCACATTGTGGATTTTATGATTCTGATGCCGCTGGGTGAACCCTTGATGAAGCATTTTGATATTTCTGCTCAAAAATTTGGGATGTTGGTTTCAGCTTATGCACTGTCAGCGGGGACAACGGGATTGTTGTCAGCGTTTTTTATGGACAGATTTGATCGTAAAAAATCACTAGTGTTTTTGTATTTTGGATTTATCGTAGGGACTTTGTGTTGTGGGCTGTCGAATGATTATTTATTTTTATTGTTATCCAGAATTCTGACCGGAGGCTTTGGGGGAGTGTTAACTTCCACCGTGCTGGCCATTGTGGGGGACAGCATTGCCGCCGAAAAGCGTGGGACAGCTCTGGGATTGGTGATGAGTGCTTTTTCCGTGGCCAGCATTGCTGGAGTTCCATTTAGTATTTATCTGGCTTCGCACTTTGGATGGCATGCACCGTTTTATTTTTTAGTGATTTTGTCTTCTGTGGTTTTGGTGGGAATTTACAATTCAGTTCCCGCGATCAATAAACATTTGCATGGACAAGCGATGGGATTTCAAAAAACTATTTTGTTTTTCAAGGAAACCTTAAGCTCTCCTGCTTTAATTGCCCCATTGGCTTTGATGTGCATGTTGATATTGGGGCAGTTTTCGGTGATTCCGTTTATCAGTCCTTCATTGATTGCAAACGTGGGTATGAGTTTATCTGAATTGCCGTTTTTTTATTTAATTGGTGGCATCACATCGATGATCGCATCCCCTGTGACGGGTCGGTTGGTTGATAAATATGGAGCAAAAAAAGTTTTGCAATATTCTTTGTTGATTTCAGCTCCGCCATTTATTGCCATCACTCAGATGCAGCAGTGGCCAATGTATATCGTGTTGTTGATCGGGTTAGTTTTGTTTTTAGTGATGTCAGGTCGTATGGTGCCGGCGATGACATTGGTGACGGGGGCCGTGCCACCCGAGCATCGAGGAACCTTTATGGGATTGTCCAGTTGTTTGCAGCAGTATGCCAGTTCTGCGGCTTCGCTGATTGCTGGAGCCATTATCGTCAAGGACGCCGGCAGCGGGCATTTATTAAATTATCCGTTGGTTGGATATTTTGCTGTGGCAATGACTTTGCTTTGTTATTTGCTGCTGCCTTTTATTAAAAAAACTAATTATTAGGTTAGTGATGTTGATCAGGCGGTAATCAAGTAGCATTTCTCAAGGTGCCTGCAGATATATTTTTGCACTTGCAAAGCATGTTTTAATTTTTCGGAAGCTTTTCCGATGGATTGTATTTTTAGGTTCTTGTGTGCGCTTGTCGCGGTTTATCCCCGCCAATTGTTGTGTGCATTGATTTTCAGATAACTTCTCCGACAATTAAATGTGTGCGCTTGTCGCGTTCTACCCTCGCCAATTGTTGTGTGCATTGATTTTCAGATAACTTCTCCGACAATTAAATGTGTGTGTGTTTATCGCGGTTTATCCACGCCAATTGTTGTGAGCATTGATTTTCAGATAACTCCTCCAACTGTTAAATGTGTTCAGCTTTTGCAGCTTATCCACGCCAATTGTTGTGTGCGCGGCAAAGCAGTCGCAGGTTTTCTGGTTAATTGTTTGATCATTAACCGCGCCATTTGTTATGCGCGACCGTCGCGGTCTACCCCCGCCAATTGTTATGCGCTCTACAAAGCAGTCTGAGGTTTTCTGGTTTATGGCTGCCACCATCAGCAAAACGATGAATGTGATCGATCTGCAATTGGTGCTTTGATTCACATTTTTTGCCTGTGATTGTGTTTTGGTACTGGCAACTGCCTTGATCCCGTCTCCAAATAAACTTTTGCACTTGGGCTGCGATGTATCTGCTGGGTGATTGATTCCTTGTTAAGCCACCCTTTGTGCTGGTGTTGATATTAGCACAAGTTTTGGCATTGGAGATCGTAGTGGTATTGGATTCGTATTCGGAGCTGGTGCTGGTGCTGGTGCTAGTATAGGTGTTGGTTGAGAAATTTAGTTTCAAATTTTTCGAAGCTCTTTCTGCAAATTCATTTTGATGATTGCTTTGTAAGGTTTTGCTGGCAGGGATGACTGATTCTTTTTTTTCCCTGATTTTTCTGGAAGACTGAATGGGATTATGACCTTGTGAGTATTTAACGACTGGGTAGTTTAAGTTTTTGTATGACGTGCTTTTCTCCACTCCGGCGCCGGAGTTAGTGGGCTTATATTTGATTTGAGGTACCAGATCAAAGCATGCAATCTGATTAACTTTATTGTCAGATTTTTTGTTCACTGTAGCGTGCTCTATTCTTGAGGAGTTTTTCACTCCGGCACAAGAAAAGGTTGGATTATTTGTGATTTCAGAATTGATCTCTGCAATTTTGCCCTTCAGTTTAAAATCATTGTAAAGCTTTTCGACCAGAAGCTGCATCAGACTGCTGATGTTTTTATCTGGCAACTGATGAGACAAAAGATTTTGCAATTCAGTGATTTTATTTTTCAGGTCTGAGGTGATTACAAATTTAATTTCTGTAAATTCTTCGGTCAGAGGCCGCAGACGTTCAGAGTGTTTGAGGGACTCTGGTCGTAATTTTACTAGCTCAAGCTCAGCTTCGCGAGAGGATTTATTTTC
Source organism: Pseudobdellovibrionaceae bacterium (assembly GCA_044359815.1). GTDB lineage: Bacteria > Bdellovibrionota > Bdellovibrionia > Bdellovibrionales > Bdellovibrionaceae > JBIKLL01. The sequence continues at coordinate 811 of JBIKLL010000047.1, read as the reverse complement.
AAGGTTTTGCAGAATCTGTTTTTTCTGCTCGGGTTTTAATCTGTTTCCGGTTGCGGCTTCTTCTTTTTTGAAAAAGCTTTGAGCCTGAGCAACCACTGTCAGTTTCAAGCTGCCATTTTGGATTTTGGTTTTTACCTCAGGAATCTGCTGGATTAGTCGGGCTGCAGAAATCCGTCGCATGGCGCTGGCGGGTTCATAACCCAGATCTTTGGTTACAAAATCAAACAAACTGCCAAATCCCAATTGCAGATAAAGCTGTCTGCGCATCACTTCTTGGATCAGTTCAATGACTTCCAGTGTGAGCTGCTGCTCAGTTTTGGCTCGAGATCTGATTGTTTGCAGCAAGCTTTCGTCGGTAAGAATTTTGTTTTGTTGGGATTTTTCTGTCATTGGGAAGTCCTTTCTTTGGGTTTTTTCTGTTTGAGAAATTTATACCATGGGTTTTGCTGGTTCGTTTTTTGCTGTTTAAATGATTTCCAAGAAGCGGTCGTTGAAAAATATTTCGATCAAAAGGATTTTGACTGATCGTTAGTGATATCTGAGTTGAGAAGCTATAAGTAGCAACGAAATACAAAGGTAAGGCTGGCATTAGAATCGGCAAAATATTTGAAAAAACACGTCAAGGAAAAGATAGAAAAAATAAAATTTAGCGCGGGCAGTAAATTATTGATTGAATTTCAAATTACTCAGAGAAATTTTATTTAGTTATTTAGTTATTTAGTTATTTAGTTATTTAGTTATTTAGTTATTTAGTTATTTAGTTATTTAGTTATTTAGTTATTTAGTTATTTAGTTATTTAGTTATTTAGTT
>JBIKLL010000046.1:0-21371 GCA_044359815.1 Pseudobdellovibrionaceae bacterium | reverse complement strand
AAAAGCTGATCATAGATTTCGCGTTGAAAGCGACCATCCCTTTGAAAAGCTGGAATCTCGTTGATGATCAATGTGCGAATTTCTTCATCAGTTGAATAGACTTTTTCCTTTTGCGCAGCCTGTGAAAGCAACTCGCGATTAATCAAATTGTCCAAAGCTTGCTGCTTTAAAAATTGACGCTGAGTTTCAGCCATCGCTCCGCCCATAGATCCAAACAGAGGCGCATACATTTGTTCGATTCTGGCAGATTCGCCCTTAAAATCATTGATCGAAATCAGGGCATTGTTCACCGTTGCTGCATAGCCCACTCCAAAACTGTTATCATTTTGAGAGGGGAAACCGAAAAAAACAAAAACCAAAATTATGGCAGTGAAAATCGCCATCGAGACAAAACTTTTCACTGTGAATTTTCCAGAAGTCATTTGTTTTTTTAAATTTTCAGCACTTATTTTTTCCAGCATACAAACCCTTTTTTTTGGAGGGAGCAAACCCCTCTGATTTTTAAAGTTTGAGTATGCTTTGACTGGGCTAGTTTTTTCAAGGAGTTTATTGGAATTAACATTTGTTTTTGATAGCCTTATTGCTTGGGGGAAGGGCTTGAATTTTTTAAATATAAACATCAAAAAAATAATTGTTATCGCTGTGCTTTTATCATTGCCGCTGATTTCAATTAACACGCAGCAATCACCTCTGAATACCAGCTGGTACGACAGACCTTTTTATTTTTTAGCCAGTGTCGTGCAGCAAAGTTTTTTTGGATTCAGCGTGGGTGTCAAAGACACGGTATCTCAATATTTAAATCTTCTTAATATAAAGCGGGAAATTGAAGATCTCAGACAGCAAAACCAAGCCTTGCTGACTAAAATGAGCCAGTTCGGCGAACTGGAAAACGAACTCAATCGAATGGCCAAGTTGTTGGACTTTCAAGAAAAAAGCAAAATGGAAATGGTGGCTGCCAGAATCATGAGTCGCGACATTATTTCTGAACACAAAACAATTCAAATTAACAAAGGCACTGCCCATGGTTTGCAAAAAGGCATGGCCGTCATCACCACCGAAGGCGTTGTTGGTCATATCTTTAGACCTCAAACCAACACCTCACATGTTTTGTTGATTGGCGACCGATATTCAGTGATCGACGGAGTGGATCAACGCAGCCGCGCCCGAGGCCTGGTTGAGGGAAAATCTTCTGACAATTTAGTTTTTCGTCACGTGGAAAAATCAGAAGACATTCGTGAAGGTGACTTGATTGTCACTAGCGGCTTGGACAACATTTTTCCCAAAGGTTTTCCCATCGCAATCATCAGCAAGGTTGAAAACAAAGCTTACACCGTATCACTGCGTGTAGAGCTGAAGCCCGTTGTAGATCCCAACAAACTGGAAGAAGTTTTTGTAATTCTGAACGCCAAGGAACAGGACTTAACTTCAATTTTAACAATGAGTCAGTAAAACATGTTTTTAAAAAAAATCGCCTGGAAAAAAATCTTTGTCTTCTGTTTGTTGACCCTGTTTTTTTGTGCGTTTCAAACAACAGCATGGTACCAATTACTGCAAATCAGTGTGTCGCCTAATCTGTGGCTGATGGTCATTGTTTTCACGGCTCTGAATCGCGAACGCCTGTCTGCGTTTATTGAAGGCTATTTGTTCGGAATTATTGTCCACAGTTTTTCCGTTATCCCTGTGGGATTTGTTTGGCTGCTCATCGCTGCAATCACAGGCACAATTCTGATCATTAAAAACCGTGTGTATTGGGATGATTGGCGGTATTTTACCATGACAGTTTTTGGAGCTGTTGTTTTAAAAAATATTTTAGAACCTCTTTATGGATGGATTTTTGCAATCAGTTCACCCGCAATTTTAGGAACCAGATTCAGTGAAATCATTTTGACCACTGCCTTTGCCGCACCGATATATTTTGTTTTAAAATTTGTGGACCAGTGGATGAGCCCTGATTATGGGCGTGAAAGAGACGCGGTGAGCTTCGATGGCTGATTACATTTCGAATCCCGATGAGGTCAAAGAATTCACTCCCCGATTCAGATTATTTTATGTCGTGGTCGGACTGACGTTGGGATTGTTCACAGTCAGATTGTGGCTTTTGCAAGTCATCCAGGGATCAGAGCTCAGAGATTTCTCGGAAAAAAACCGTATCAAGCAGGTTAAAATCATGGCTCCCCGAGGAATGGTTTTAGATCGCGATGGGAACACTCTGATTGAAAACAGACCTGGCTTTGAAGCTGTTATCTCCCCTCAGTACGTCAAAGAAACTGAGGGCTTGGTAAAAGTTGTAGCTCCTTTGCTTGGCACCGAGCCCAACAAACTGCAAGCAACTATTGCAAAAAGCAAAAAACAAAATGGTCCTTTCGCTCCGATTAAGCTTAAGGAAAATCTGTCCCGCGAGGAAGTTTACAGATTAAAAAGATTACGTCTGGAAATTCCAGGATTGGATATCAGGGAAACTGTACTGCGAAACTACCCGCTCAAAGAAAGCGGATCTCAGATGCTGGGATATGTGGCGGAAATTTCAAAAAAACAAATCCCACTGTATAATCAGATTTTCAAAGACATTACCTTTGAACAAGGTGACATCGTGGGCAAGACCGGGATTGAAGAGATCCTAGAGCGCGATTTACGAGGACAAAATGGAATTCAGTTTATCCAAGTGGACGCCTTTGGCCGCGAAATCAACAGCGCCACACAAAATATCTATGGTGAAAACATAACTGACAAAGACCCCATCCCTGGACGAACTTTGGTTTTAACCATTGATAAAGATGTACAGACTGCAGCCAGTGAGTCCTTTAAAACCAACCAACGTATTGGGGCCTTGGTGGCAATGAAAACCAACGGCGAAGTTTTAGCTTGGATCAGCTCGCCTTCCTATGATCCCAATGAATTTTCGACAGGGATTTCGACTCAGTTGTGGAGCCAACTGATCAATGATCCTTTCAAGCCCCTACGCAATAAGGTCATTCAAGATCATTTTTCGCCAGGCTCAACCTTTAAAAGCCTTATGGCCATTGCTGCCTTGGAGGAAAAAATCGTCACTCCCCACACCTACGTGAACTGCCCTGGTCAATTGTGGTTTGGTAACAGGTATTACCACGATCACGTCAGGGGCGGACAGGGAAACATCACTGTCTTTGAGGCTCTGGAAAGATCCAGTAACGTGTTTTTTTATAAGATGGGAATTTCACTGGGCATTGATCGCATGCACAATTACATTTCGATGTTTGGGTTGGGCACTAAGTCAGGGATTGAGCTGCCTCGCGAAGTTGCGGGCACCATGCCCAGCGCTGCTTGGAAAAAATCCGCCATTGGTGAGGACTGGCAACCCGGTGAAAACCTGAGCGTAGCCATTGGACAAGGTTTCGTTCAATCAACACCTTTGCAAATGGCCGTTGCTTACAATGCCATTGGGACAGAAGGCAAAGTGATCAAGCCTTATATAGTCAAAAAATTAATCGATAACGATGGAAAAACCCTGTACGAGGGCGGGACAACATTGGTTCGAGATTTAAATGAAACTCAGCCTAACGGAATCAAAGTTTCCCCAAGCACATTTAAAACTGTAAAAGAAGCTTTAAGAAGAGTTGTCCATGGCGAAAGAGGAACGGCCAAATTTTTAAAAACCCCTGGATTTGAAATCGCTGGTAAAACCGGAACTTCTCAGGTCATGGGATTTTCGGCAGCTGAGATTTATGCAAAATGCGAAAATCAACCCATACACAAACGACACCATGGGTGGTTTGTTGCATGGGCACCTGCTGACAAACCCGAAATCACCGTGGCCGCATTAGCGGAACATTCGTGTCACGGCAGTACGGGCGCAGGTCCCTTGGTCCGAGACACCATGAAAGCTTATTTTGAAAAATACCACAAAGAAGAAATGATGGTCGCTATCGAGAAAGAAAAAGAACGTAAAAAGTGGGCCAAATCTGCACCTAAACCCGAGGAGCCTCCTCAAGTAATAGAGGGTGAATAATGAATCTTGCCATTAATGTCGAAGAACGAACGGCCTTTCGAAAAATTGATTGGAATTTTGTCGTGGTAATATTGTCCCTAAACATTGTGGGATTGATCAATCTGTTCAGTGCCACCCACGGCCCGCAGTCCACCGAGGTCGAAGGCCTGTTTCTGAATCAAATCATTTGGCTGACAACGGGTTGGAGTTTGTTTTTTATAATTACGATTTTGGATTACAATATTTTAAGCAGACTTGCCTGGGTGTTTTTTCTGCTCAACCTGGGAGCGATTTTGTGGGTTACCTTTTTTGGAACCATAGCCTTAGGTGCCCAACGATGGATTGACATGGGATTTTTTAGGTACCAGCCCTCTGAAACCATGAAGCTTTGCCTGATTTTGATTTTGGCAAAAATCCTTTCAACCATGACTATACCCACTCGAGGCCTTGGTATTCTGCAATTATTTGTGCCTATGTTGATATTGTCTTTTCCCTTTATCTTGGTGGTTGAACAACCGGATCTGGGAACTGCCATGATGTTATTGGCCATTGGCGGTTCAATGATTTTGTTTGTAAAAGTCCGCCGCTCAATCCTGATGACAGTGATTATTTTGGGAGTGGTTGCAGCCCCCATAGCTTGGAAGTATGCCCTTAGGGATTATCAAAAAGCCCGAATCACCAATTTTCTATCACCCGCCAATGACCCCAAGGGTACAGGGTATAATTCGATCCAATCAAAAATCGCGGTGGGCAGTGGGATGTTTGTAGGCAAAGGATTTCGAAAAGGCACCCAGAGTCAGCTTGAGTTTTTACCAGAACGTCACACTGATTTTATTTTTAGCGTATTGTCAGAGGAGCATGGATTTATTGGAAGCCTAACGACCCTGGGATTGTTTTGTATTTTGTTTTTAGTGGGTATCAGGATTGCCAGCAGCGCCCGTGATAAATTTGGATCACTGTGCTGTGTGGGTGTGATTTGTTATATCTTCTGGCATATGTTTGTAAACATCGGGATGGTGATTGGATTATTACCCATTGTGGGGGTCCCTCTGCCATTGCTGTCATACGGTGGCTCCAGCATGCTGACGACGATGGTAGGATTGGGGATTGTTAGCAGCGTGGCTTACCGCCGGTACCTGTTTTAAAATTTTTAACTTAATTAATCTGAATCACTGGACCAGGTTCAAGTATATCTTGTTCGGTTTCAAAAGCCCTATAGGTTTGGCATTTCAAGTTTATAGATTTATTTTTATACTCGATATTACCAGAGAGTTTCCAATCAGTTGCTTTGGTTTTTACATTATAGAATTTATCAAAGAAATAAAACACTTTTAAATCGGCACCCCGAGCTGTGATTGCAAAACCGTCCTCGTGAAAGTGCACTAAATTTTTAAAGCCCACAGAAGCCCAGGATTTTTTTAAACGAGCATCCAAAGAAATTTCGGGTCAAAAACACGCTCTGAATCTGTACATAGAAAAATGGATCCACATCTGTCATTTGCTGCAAAAGCCTGAGTATGAAATTTCCTCTGAACTGAATCGTTTTAAAGCCTTGGTCGAAAAACAGGGTCAGTGGGAAATTCTGCGGGAACTTGATCGTTTTGAAGCCCTAAAAAACAAGGACAACAAAAAACTGTGTCAGCTTTATTTCGGAAGCCCCTTGGTCAGTTACAGAAATTTTATTGAATCTGAGCTTCAGTGGAAAGCTCCTGAATCATTCGTGTATGAACTGGGTCGCAAATCCAAAGGCCGAGTTCATTATGAGGTCGCTTCTGGTTTTTTGAAAAACTGGGAACATAAAAAATTAAAGTGTTCAAAACTTTTTTTAAAAATCATTCGTTCGTTGTCATTGGATTTGTATAATCCCATCACAGTGGGAAATCTGTTTGAACTGCTGTATGCAAAAGAATATTTTGATCCAGAACACAGCACTCACAAAACTTATCAAGTCATGACCCGGTTTCAGGAATGGATTCGAAAAAACAAACTGGCACTGCAAATTGATTCAACTCCTTTGGGTTACCGATGGGGCAAGAACACCGAACTGACATTATATTTTACTAAAACAAATCAGTCTGATCTGTTTACCAATGATCTGCAATTAATGCTGACAAAACTAAAAACAACCTACGGCACCCAGAAATTTTCAACAGAGTCTTTTATGGATGATTTTAAAGTCTCGCGCAGGACGGCCAATCGAAATCTGAAGCCCCTAACAGATGCAGGTCTTCTGGCGGTTTTTGGCAAAGGCAAATCGACAACCTACCAATTAAAAACCTAATGCCTGCAGTTAATTTGAATTTTAAAAAATATTTCTATGCTTTTATACCTTGTGAATACTTGCTAACGGCCGCAAGCTCATCTCTCGTATTGCATAAATGCAAAGGTAATTTGTTTTTACTTTTTTTAGACACATGCAGCGAGCGTGCGGGGCATATCTGGTGTTGAGTTATTATATATACGCAACACCAGATATGCGGCGGTAAATTAAACGTCGCGCTCGCAAATGTATTCACAAGATAAAAAAGCATAGAAATATTTTTTAAAATTCAAATTCAAATTAACTGCAGGCATTGGTTTTTAATTGGTGGGGGTTGGGGAGCGAGCTGGCTGTTGATCTTTTTGACAGGTTTGGAAATCTTTCTATCCAGCAGGTCATCAGATGGGGTTTAAACCACTGATCTGCTAAAGTGTCCCGGCGACCCAAAGTTTAAATCAAAAACGAGGAAATCATGTTTCATATTTTAAAAATAATTTGCTTGGCAGGATTGATGGTTCCATCGATGGCTTTGGCAAAAAAAACCTGCACCACTAAAAACAAAACCCGATTGGCTGTTCACACAGGCTATGGATTGATCCAGTACGCCAGATTGGTTTGCAACGAAAATTGGCTGGGCGATAGCCATCCCTATTTAATGAGCACAAAAATGGTAAATAGCTTTGTGACCAGATGGAGACATTTAGGTTCAAGAGTTTATGCTAATTTGGATTCTGAAGTCAGAAGATTTAATGATGATTCAGGATTGAACACCACCTTGGCTTCTGCCACTTCAACCGGACTCAGAAAGCTGAGCAAAGAAAGACAAGCCATCCGCTGCAAACACGCTGTTGAATTTTACGACAAAACTATGCAGGGAAATTTTAATGACGACGATTTTATTGCCTTAGCTGCAAGCGATTCAGTCATTAAATCCTACTACGAAACTGCAGAAGATTACGCCTGCAACTAGAATTTTATTTTACTGTGATCTTAATTGATGACGTCATCATGGGTCCGTAGGCCATATGTTTGCCGTCAGCAAATTGCAGGGTCAGAGTGTATTCACCGGGCTTTAAATCAAGTTTTGCTTCAGTCTGTCCATTGCCGTAGTGAATGTGTTTTTCATCGGCTGGAATAACCTGATCCTTGCCGATTGGGGTTGAGTTAATAATTAAATGATGATGGCCAGTACCCATTTCGATTTCACCGGCGGGTTTGACCCTCATGCCTTTGACCCCAAACTTTACCTTAAATTTACTCTTCACTACGGCGCCGTCTTTAGGCTCAACAAAATAAACTGAAGCATTAGTGACTGCGCCTTCGTGACCCTTGATTTCTTTCTTGTCCTCGACACTTTCGACAGCCCCAGAATTTAAGGCCAGAAAAAAAACAGGTAAAACCAGTAATTTTAAATTAATTTTTCTCATACATGCTTTCTGATAAATTCAACGATGTGTTCTTTGGGCATATTTCCCATAATTTGATCAACGGCTTTACCGCCCTTAAACAAAATCATAGTCGGAATGCTTTTAATCCCAAACTGTGCAGGGATTGTTTGATTGGCATCCACATCAACCTTGGCCACACGAATTTGTTGTGACATTTCAGAGGCAATTTCCTCAAGCTTTGGTCCGATAGCACGACAAGGTCCACACCATTCAGCCCAAAAATCAACCAAAACAGGCTTATTGGATTTCAAAACCTCTTGATCAAAGTTGCTGTCAGTTACAGGGAAAGTGTTTTGGCTCATAAAGGCTCCTTATTTATTTAGATTTTTTAAACAACGCTTTAGCGAACTCTTGCTTTAATTTGTCTATTTCTTTGATTTTGTCAAAGTCCCATTCTTTGGCCAGCTCAGTTTGTCTTTTTTTAGTCTCAGTTCGGCTCAAAGTAGAGGATGCCTTGTTGATTTTAACCCCCTCTACAAATTTATCGTACTTTGAGGGTTTTTTAGGCTTTTTCTCGCTCACATCGCCTGTAACCATTGTGGAGTCAGTATCCCCTGCTCCTTCGCCTTCTGCGAATTTTAAATATGAAGAATCCTGAGCCTGCAATCTGCGCAGTTTTTCTAAAATTGCAGACTCATTTAAATTCAATTGTTTTGCCAGCAGTTTCAGCATTTTTTCTGGTGGAACCGGGGCTTCTATCACGGCATTCATTCGAACCTTTAATAATTCCTCAGGACTGAGCTTAATCCCAGGGGGCAAAATCAAAATCACTCGCCCCTGGTATTTGTGATTGTCTTTTAGTTTTTTGCCCACACTGAATGATGAAACTCTGTTTGAATTTCCATAAACAACAATGGCATCAGGCCTAAAACCCAGTAGCTGTTCTGCCAATGATCTTTCATTTTTTAAACTCAAAACATCGAAACTGGTTTTTTTCAGATAGGTTTCTGTTTTTGAAAGCTCATTAAAATCATCAAAAATAAGCAAAATTCTGGGCGCCATAGATTTATCATTCCATGTATTTGCTTAATTTGAAAGTTGTTGAATCACAATGCATCGCTTAGAATGGTTCTATGTTGAACAGGTTTTCTAAAACCGCAAATCAGTACGTTTTTTATGAGCTAATCCCCTCATTTGTTATGGGAGTGGTTGTATTTGTTTTTATCATCTTAATGTTTCAAGCTTTGCGTTACACCGAGTTCGTTTTGATACATGGTGTGGGCCTGGCTGCCATAGGCAAAATTCTGACTTACATAGTCATCAGCATTTTGCCTGTGTTGTTTCCCATGAGTCTTTTGTTTTCGGTACTAATGACCTATGGAAAGATGTCCTCTGATTCTGAGTTGTTGGCTTTTAAATCAACAGGTTTAGATTTGTTCACACTCAGCTACCCAGCTATTTTACTGAGCCTTTTAGTGTTTTTTATTTCTGCCCAGACCAGTTTTAATTTAGCTCCCTGGGGCAACAGGCAATTTGAATTGTTGATTACAAAATTGGGGCAAACCAAAGCGGGCGCTACCATCAGAGCCGGTGCCTTTTCAGAAGGTTTTTTTGACATGGTGATTTATGCCAACAACGTTGATTCTGACAAAGGCGTTTTGCAAAACATTTTTATCTATGACGAAAAAAAAGGCGAAGTCCCTCTAACCATCATCGCCAAGTCCGGAGAGCTTTTGCAGGATCCAGATCGCCCCGGACATTCGGCCCTTTTGCGATTGGAAAACGGCGACATTCACAGAAAAGGCACCAATCACACAAAAATTAAATTTGATACCTTTGACATTAAATTGTTTGATCCCATCAAAGAAGAAAATCGCGAAAAATCCCCGCCCTCGCTTTCGATGGAAGAAATCCAGATTCAATTAAAAAACAAAGACCTGTCCTCCGAGGATTTACTGAAACTGCATATTGAATTTCACAAAAGATGGGCCCTAAGCCTGGCCTGTATGGTGTTTGGCTTTCTGGGGGTCGGCATTGGTGCAACCACGAACAAGCGCACTCAGAAATCATCGGATTTTATCGTTTGCGTGATGGTGGTTGTGTTTTATTGGATATTGTACGTGGCCTGCGAGGGCTTCGCACGTGGGGGAAACCTGCCTGTATCATTAGCAATCTGGATTCCGAATTTCGTGTTTGCCAGTTTTGCAGCTTATAATTTCAAGAAAAATTGGAATTAATCAGAAGATTTTATCAAAAACAAGGACGATGCAGCAGCATCCTTACTACCGGGGTCATCCGTGACCACATCGCCCCTCCCTTAACTTAAGTGTAGGGGTAAAGTTGGTGAAATTTCAAATGCAATTTTCATTATTTTTCATTTTTTTTTCATTTTAAAATTCCAGGCACCCATTGTCCACTAATGGTGTGCCAACAAGGGCTTCACCACTATCTGTATATAAAACTTCGGACCGAAATTGCGAAACAATATCATGTTGGCTGAGCACCCAATAGGCACCTTCTGAAATCAAATACATAGAACCCGCGTAGGTCGTATCCGTTGGGTGGGAAGGCACGACGCCCAAGGGTCTTCCCTGTTCGATGGCATGCTTAGCAGTCAGTATTGTCCCACTCCGGAGGTTGGCCTGCACAATCAAAGTCACTTCGGACAAGGCCGATATCAAACGGTTTCTTCTGGCAAAGTTCCATTTTACCAATCTCTCAACGGGCGAATACTCTGACACGATGGCTCCACCGCCTTTGATAATGGGATCAAACCATTTTTTAAAATCTGTGGGGTAACAATTCTGAATCCCTGACGGCAAAATGGCGACCGTGGGGGTGTCTGATCTGATACTGATGACGTGGGCCAGTTGATCAACCCCTCTGGCGGCACCGCTGATTGTAAATATCTGTAGCTGCTGCAAAGCAGGTCCTAAATTTTGCTGCATCCATTTCTGAGTCCACAGGGTGGGCGAACGCGAACCCACTATTGCTAGGCCCTTTTTGAGTTTCCATATTGGGTGCCCATGATAGGACAGGCAGTAAGGGGCGTCGTTCATAGCAAAAAAACTTTCGGGATACAGGGGGTCCCAAGGAAACAAAAACTGTCCACCTGATTGGATAAAAGATTTTATCGCATCAATATATTCATTAATTCTGTTAAAAAAATCTTCATCAGCCCATCTGAGTTGCAGTTCAGTCAGCTTTTGCCCCTGATCAAGCTTTACACAGCATTCGTAAAAATATTTGAAATCACTCAGTCCCCGACGCTGAAACAAATGCGCCAGTAAAATTTTGTCTATCATCACAACCTCATTGTTTGAATTCTGAAAGACAAAATGAACCAACCGAGGTTTATGTTGCATTTAAAATTGCAAACAAAAGAACTTTTTCTGATTTGGTCCGATCTGTGATGGGATTTGCCCGTCCGTTACAACAGCGACGGATCTAAGACATCGCCTTCTGAAATTTCTTGCGATGAGTTTAAAACATAACCTGTGGCGAAATTTTCGTTGGCATCAATCACTAAGACTTTTGCAATTTTCTGCGAGTCTTTCGGGGCCAGTGTTGATGGATTTCTGCGTTTTTGATTTTTGAAGACTTCATAGATTCTGCCTTTTACCAATCCAGCAGCCTGCCCTCCACCTAAATAAATCACCGACGATGTGCCCAGCACTGATCTGCGCAGGGCAAATTGCCCACCAACAACTCGTGAACGAGCTATCCCAGCAGCGGTGGCTCCACCGATTTGCCAGACTGGCAGCGGCTTATCCACAAGCTTTGCACCTTTGGATAATTGGTCATTGGATTTAATCACCACAGCTCTGAAAATCTGCTCTGCGGGATCAACCAATTCAGTCAGTTTAATCAAACCCTCAACGACAACCACTGTCCCCTTAACATCGTAATCGGGATCTTTTAATGTCGAGTTTTCTTTCATCACAGAATACTGTCTGCCGACAGCTGCTGAGGGCGCTTTCACAAACACGATTTGAAATTCCATCGCTGAGCCAAAGCCCCTTTCGACTTCGACAACTTCACCGACTTCGGACAAAGGAACGTTGCTGACATAAGAAGACAAAATCTGATTGACCTCTGCCACGTATTGGTCGCGAGGCTTCAGAAAAATCTCAGAGTCTTTTCTGGCGTATTCGGGTTTTTCGTAAATCCAATGCGGTAAACTGGGCGGAATCTTTGGCGGAGGCACGGATCTTTTTTTACTGCGCACGGGTTCTGGAGCTGATTCACTTAATTGCATTTTAGGAGCTTGGTCTTTTGTTCCTTGAGTGAAGGTCAAAACCTGATTGGGTTCAATTTCATGGGGATTTCCAATTTCAGAAACATTCAAGCTCCAAACCTTGGGCCAAAAATACGAATCACCAAATAACACATCACTGATTTCCCACAATGTATCCCCTGATCGGATTTCGTAGGATTGATCTTTGCCTGTTATGACCTGGGACCAACTGTCATAGGGTGTGGGTTCTGCGTTGTAGGTTTTGTAGACTTCGTGGAAATGGCCTTCCTTTAACAGATCGGGCTCATCCTGCGTCCATCCAATTAGGCTGCTTAAAACAAAAATAGCAAACAGCAATCACTGCCTCAGTATTTTCAATTCGGATTGAGCTCTAAAAGCTTCGGGACTGCCTTTAAATTCTTTCATGACCTCAAATAATTTTTTTTCAGCCATGTCGGGAAGATTTAATTTTTTCAGCAAAATGGCTTTTGCAAATTGCGCTGAAGCCGTTCGATTGCTGTTGGGATAAAATTTAACTATGTGATTAAAATTTTTTAAGGATTCCCCGTAACGTCTTTCCATAAAAAACGACAAACCCACTAAATACAGCACATCATCCGAAAGCGGACTGGCCGGAAAGGTTTTTAAAAAATTATTGGCAGTCTGTCTAAAATCTTTGCTGTTTAGCTTTTGAAAGTCTGTTTCGACAATTTTAAAGTTTTCCAGTTCACCTTTAGATTTTATGATTCTGGAATTGTTCTTTTTTTGGAGTAATAACTCTAAGTCTTTTTTATATTGAGTTTTTGAATTTAAAATTTTAGTTTCCTTGGCTGCCTGTGCTTGAAAAACTGCACAAAAAACGATCGAAAAAAATGTAAGAATTGTTTTAGTTTTCATACTTTTAATTATGACACTGCAAATTGAAACTTCAACCCAGCTCCCGACCAAAAAGTTATCCACAATTTTTGGGGAAATGGTGCAAATCTAGACCTTAGACCTCCCATTGCTCAAGGGTTTGAGCAAATTGCTGACTGTTTGAGCATTGGTTAAGTATCTAATATTTAAAGTCTTTATCTATAAATCGTGGTGTATTTATAATATTAAAAACAGAAAATTAAATTACTCTAAAAACACTTTTTAAATTTAATAACAGATTTGTGAAGCATAAAAATCCGGCCGGAACTTTGCTAAGTATATGTAATTATGATTCTATTTTTCTTAATACCAGGATTGTTTGCTTTGATGCATTTTTTGAAAATGCATTTATTAACAGCACATCTGTCTTACAAAGCCCAAAAATCATGTGAGTTATTTTTGTCACAACATAGTTTTTCAGAAATTAAGCAAAGTCTGATTTGCGGAATCAGTTTCGTAATGGAACCGCATTTTAATTTATTTATGAACTTGAATTTATATCATGTGCTTGTTGTATCAGCAGGCAACCTTATGCTTTGGTCCAGTTTAATTAAGATTCTGACTGATTTTATCCCAGCAAAACTCAGCCGACTAAAGTTTATTTTGAGCTCAGTGGTGTTGTTTTTGTTATCCCTAATGGTGGGATTTTGCCCGCCCATTGCCAAAGCCTTTATCACTCAGGTGCTGATTGCTTCGGGCCGCTGGCACCGCAGGTCACCGGTGATTTTATCAGCCTGGGGATTTTGCTCGGTTTTGATGCTGTTCCCCGACTGGGTAAATTCTCGGTCCTTTAATCTGTCGTGCTGGTGCTCATTAATTTTGGTGGTCTGCCAATTAATTTTGAATCAAAACAAAAAATGGGTCTTTTTAGTGGAAGCTTTATTGATCCAATGGTTTTTGTCGCTTTTGTTTTTTGAGTTTAATTTAAAATCTGTTTTTGCCAATCTGATTTACGCCCCTGTGATTTCATTTGTTTTAATTCCCCTCAGTTATTTTAGTTTGCTGAGCCTGTGGATTGATGCTTGCTTTGGATTTTTTTATAAAAGTTTGATCCTAAATCTTGAGGGCCTCAATGCCATTGCACCCGATTATGTGATCAACAGGCCAAGCTTTACCCAATGGGTGATCTTTATATTTGCACTCAGCTCATTGCGATACTTTGAACTGACAAAACGAAAGAGGTGGCTTTCAAATGAGAGCTTGGATTCTGATTTTGATTTTTAGCTATGGCTCCCCCATGGCCTCAGGCATTTACAAACAATACCTGATCATTTGGAATGTGGGCCAAGGCTCTTGGGCAACCTTGGTAAAACCGGATGAATGCCTGCATATGGATATGGGTGGTGAATACAATCAAACTGCAAAGGTGCTTAAATTTTGCCGGGGAAAAACCAACAAATTGTTTTTAAGTCATGCCGACTGGGATCATTATTCATTTGCTAAATTCAGTCCGCTTTTTGATTGCAGACTCAATCAGCTGCGCCCTATTGATGAAATGAATCTGAGTTTTTTCACAGCCAAAAAAGTCTGCATGGCCCCAGATCATGAGAATCTGTTTCCGCAGGGTAAAAATATAAATACTAAAATCAAAAATAAAACCAGTCAGGTTGCCTGGATCAAACGTTTTAAGATGCTGATTCCAGGGGACGCCCCCAGCGCCCAAGAAAAGCTTTGGAACTATTCAAAAATTTGGGATGCAAGGATTCTGATCCTGGGCCATCATGGCAGCAAAACTTCGTCATCTGAGTTTCTGCTGACTCAACTGGGACATCTGAAACTGGCGATAGCTTCAGCCCGAAAATTGAAGTACGGACACCCTCACCAGATCATCATCAACAGACTCAAAAATCACTCAATCCCCCTGCTAACCACCCAAGACTGGGGCTCCATCGCGATCGTCGATTAAACTGCAATCGATTACCCAGGGCAATTCAGTCTCGAGTTGCTGAATGCAAATTTTAAAAATAATTCTGTGATTTTCCACTTTGTGAATACTTGCTAACGGCCGCAAGCTCATCTCTCGTATTGCGTAAATGCAAAGATAATTTGTTTTTACTGTTTTTAGACACATACAGCGAGCGTGCGGGGCATATCTGGTGTTGAGTCATTTTATAAAAGCAAAAAAATTGCTTTTATAAAATGACTCAATACGAGAGATGAGCCCGCGGCCGTTAGCGAGTGTCTAAAAATAGTGAAAAAAATTATCTTTACATTTACGCAACACCAGATATGCCATGCGCGCTCGCAAATGTATTCACAAAGTGGAAAATCACAGAATTATTTTTAAAATTTGCATTCAGCAACTTGCAGCCGGATCGTGCAATCGATTGCAGCTGAAAAAAGGCTAAAATAATGGCGCAGACTGGCCGATAGGATAGCTGACGGGAAGGCCAGATGAGTCTCAGTTTGAGTCAGTTAAAAATCACCAATTGGATTATATGAAATCACCCAAAAGGCTTAAAAATATTTATTGGTTGGTTTTATTAGTCACTCTGAATTTAATTTTGTTTTTTCAAAACTGTGATCGATCCGACAGGCCTTTGAGCAACAACTCTTCCCAACCTGTGGGCGTAATGACTGAGCAAACTGCCGAAGCCTCAAAGTTTTTGGACAATACAGATGAGCCAGAATTTCCGGGACTGAATTTTTATGGATATCGATTTATTGCAGAGGTGAACGATTACCGTGCGGGGTATTGGCAAAACGGAGTGTTTCATGTTTTACCCATGCCTGCCGAATCCTCCATAGTTTATCTGCTGGCGGCAAAAAAAATGGCCTTTTCTAATAGTGTATTGGGATATTATAAATCGGGCTCCCAGTATCGCCCTATAGCTTGGCAAAATCACAAACTGCAGTACCTGCAAACCCCCGATTTGCAGATCAGCCGTTTTTTAAATGGGGCCTTAGCAGATTTTAACGGTCAGATTTTTTATAGTGCCAGTTATGAAACCACTGAAAACACAGCGTGCCGGCGTTCAGGAAATTACTGGCAAAACCTGGATGCACAGAATGTCTTGGATGACTCCAGTCGTATATCAACTCTAACCTCCATTGATGCCGATCAAACCGGAGTTTATTTTGCAGGCCTGAGCAGTGACTGCAATCCGGGGATTTGGGTGAATAATGATTTTCAAAACCTTACAAAGCCCACTGATTTAACCGACACAGTTCCATCAGAAATCAGCGTCACAACGAAAACTGATCCCGCAAATTCTGCAGTTACAACCGATTCTATGATTGTCACTGGCAAGGGCATACACAGATCAGGCGGCACCCGTGTTGGCTATTGGATCAACAATGTTTGGACAGAGCTCAAACCTGTACTGACTACTGGTGAAACGTTAATGAATGTCGATGACAATGATTTGTTGGTTTTAAAATCAGACATTTATGTTTTGGGAACGTTTTCGACCAATTTAAAAACTCATTATGGATTTTGGAAAAACCAAGTCTGGAATGAACTTACAATTAACGCTAATGGGATCAGACCTGCAAAGCTTGGCAAAATTTCTGTGGTTAATGGAAAAACAATTGTCACTGGGTATTTCACCGATGGGTCAAATTATTTCCCAGGGCTGTGGATCAACGGTCAGTACAAATCACTGACCGATCCCCAATACAAAATTTTTGGCATCGTCTTGTTTACCAGTTACTAAAATTCAGCCAATCTATTACAGAGAACAAGCTTTAAAAGGCATTCCCAAATCTTTGGCCACAGGTTCATAACAAACAAATCCATTATAAACATTGAGTCCTTTAAAAAGGGCTTTGTCCTTGGCAATAGCGTCTTCCACACCCATGGCTGCTATCATCGAAGCATATTTAAGCGTTGTGTTTGTTAATGCATAGGTTGAAGTTCTGGACACAACACCAGGCATGTTCGGTACACAGTAATGAATCACACCGTCGATTTCATAAGTAGGCTCTTTGTGCGAAGTTGGTTTGCAAGTTTCAATGCAACCGCCTTGGTCCACAGCCACATCGACAACCACGCTGCCTTTTTGCATTTGTGAAATCATATTTTTAGAAACTAATGTGGGAGCTTTTTGACCCGTAATCAATACGGCACCAACAACCAAATCACTCTGCATCACGGATTCTTCGATGTTTTGAGTGTTTGAAAACAAAGTTGTTACCTTGCCAAAAAACACATCATCCAGATATTCCAGTCTAGCCAGATTCACATCCAAGATCGTGACATCAGCGCCTAAGCCCAATGCCATTTTTGCAGAGTTTGTTCCAACCACACCACCACCAATGATTGTGACTTTACCTGGTCTGACTCCCGTGACTCCGCCCATTAAGATCCCTTTGCCGCCATGATCCTTCTGTAGATAGTAAGCACCAATCTGTGTGGCCATTCTGCCAGCGACTTCACTCATCGGAGTCAACAGGGGTAATGATCCGTCTTCTTTCTGAATGGTCTCATAGGCAACGGCCTTAACCTTGCGATCACATAAAACCTTTGTAAGCTTAGGTTCAGCAGCCAAATGCAGATAAGTGTATAAAATTTGATTTTCCCTTAATAACTCATATTCATCAGGCAATGGTTCTTTGACCTTAACGATCATATCGGATTTTGCGTAAACTTCTTTTTTAGTTTCTAAAATTTTTGCCCCGGCTTTTTCGTACTGCTGATTGGAAATTCCACTGCCCAACCCAGCATCCTTTTCGACAAATAAAGTATGGCCTTCTTTGACCAATTGCCGAACTCCGGCCTCGGTCATGCCAACGCGGTTTTCACTGATTTTAATTTCTTTTGGAATTCCAATAATCATAACAACCCCTCTCTGAGAGTTAAAAATTCTTGGAATTTATAAGATAAATAATCGGGCGAGGTCAATAACTCCATGAAGAGCTTTTGATCAGATCTTCCTGAGTCAATCCAGCTCCCAGTTCAACCAATTTGTAACAGTCTTTTGATTCGATGATTTTTTGGACTAGCTTGTTCATTATATTGTGGCCGGCTTTGTGCAAAATTAAATGCCCCATAATAGGCATTTCCAGGGTCACCAAATCACCTAGTGCGTCCAGCGCTTTGTGTCTGACAAATTCATCAGCAAATCTAAGGGGCTCAGCGTTCATCATCCCGTCATCAGTTAACACGATGGCATTTTTCAGACTGCCGCCTTTGGCCAATCCCCGCTTTTGCAACTCTTCGACGTCTTTGTAAAAACCAAAAGTTCTGGCTGGAGCAATCTCCCGCTGAAAGGATTCCTGGTTCACATCAATATCAAATTTTTGGACTCCGATAAGGGGATGGGGAAAATCAATGGTCACTGTCAATCGCAACCCATGATAGGGAACCACGTAGGCTTTTTTGTCATCTTCGGCAAAATAAATAGGATGACTGATATAACAGTATTTACGCGGCTGATCCTGCTCGATCATACCAACCTTGTTGATTGAATCCAAAAAACATTGAGCCGAACCATCAACGATAGGGATTTCTGGTCCCTGTAATTCAATGATCAGATTATCAATGCGCAAGGCTGACAGAGCGCTCAAACAATGCTCAACCGTAGCCACTGAAAAATGAGGACCACCCAATGTGGTTGCATAACCAGTTTCAGTGACGTTTTTCACGCTGACTTTCATTGAAGGCTTGCCAGGCAAATCCGCTCTGACAAAATGCACACCTGTATTTGGTGGTGCAGGTACAAACAGCAACTGGCAGGGCTTCCCTGAATGCAATCCAATGCCTTCGACCACGGTTCTGGCTCTGATGGTTTTTTGAAAAAACATATAGGTTTACAGATAATTCAGAACTTAAGTTGCGACAACTTGTATTTCTGAAATAAGGTCATTTGCCCAGCTTCTGAGCCTAAATTTTTCACTGAAAAAACGAATGGGATTTGCAATAACCAACTTCGATTGAGCTCTTTCGGACAATCGCTTTGATTAAGTCAGAACATTAATGAGCAAAACATAAGACCAAAGTCCGAATGGGCTTTATAGTGGATTTGGGAAATGTCATTCTTTCGCTGTCACCCTGTCAAGCTTGCGTGTTATCATCCTGACTAATGAGACACAGTTCAATCAGTTATTCGTTTTCAAAAATTTCGCTGCTTACGATAACTACTTTTTTGAGTGGCCTCATCGGCATGCAGCTCACTACAGGGTGCACGACCTCAGCAAAGGAACTTCTGCTGGAAGCTCAGTACAAATCTAAAAAAGTTCACCCCGCCGCCTACGGTGCTGACGGAATGATTTTAGACAATCGAATGCCGGAGCCCCGGCCCTATCGTAAATATGATTTTTTTTATAAACACTGCATTGTAAGCCGGGACTCATTCCCTGGAGCTGACGAATGGGATTGCAACGATCCTTTTTAAGTTTTGACAACAGATTTTGAAACTGAATATAGTTTTGCGTGCACACTTTTGATGCAGGAGGGGGCGTCATGAGAATTCGCAAAAAAGCAGCGACTATGCTCACTAGTTGGGTAGTTGCTGGTTGGGTGTTTGTATTTGTGGGGGCACAGATCACAATTAACTCGGCCGAAGCCAAAAGAGAGTTTTCAAATAATTTATCTGATACCAAAAAATTTGTCCGTCACTGGACAAATAAATCACCAATTTATCCTGGGACAATTGATCCTGGGACAATTGACCCTGAGGTTTTCTTTGACTCTATTGGTGATGAAGGTGCCATGGCAAAAATCACCGAGACTAATGGGGTAAAGCTGCCAACAGAAATAGAGATTCTGCTTTGGAACGTCCAAAAAGGCGAAGGCAAAGCTGATTTCAAAAAGGATTTTTTGTATTTATCGCAGGATAAAACATTGATCGCGATTCAAGAGTTTCTGGAAGACGGAATTGTCGATGATACCATCAAGCTTGTGCCTGATTTTGAATTTTGGGCGGCCAGGTCGTTTTTTACCGAGGAAAAGCGAACTCCAACAGGAGTTGCAACTGGCGCCATTGCAGCGGCAGTTCGATCGCAGTTTCTGAGATCTGAAGATACTGAACCAATTGCCGACACACCCAAAATGACATTGATAACTGATTATCAAATGGAAAACGGTGAAAACCTGAAGGTCATCAACACGCATGGAATTAATTTTACCACAACAGCTGCGCTCAGAAGACAGCTTGAAGCCGTTTACAAGGCGGTTCGTGATTATTCGGGTAAAATGATTTGGATGGGTGATTTCAATACGTGGAATCGAGATCGTTTTGAGATCTTGCAAAGGGTGACGACTGATTTAGGTTTGCATAAAATTAAATTTGATACTGATCCCAGAACTTTTGAATTTGATCATTTGTTTTACCGAGGCTGCAAAATGCTGTCGGCTTTTGTATTGAATCAGATAGTCAGTTCAGACCACTACCCGATTTATGCGACATTGGATTGTCAGTAGATTAGTTTGTTGATTAGTTCAGGAACCCAACAGGCAATCACAGAGTGCACTAGTGACAGTTTAGACGAGACCGTTGGATTGCGCACCCGTCTTAAATAACTGCGCTTTTAAATAAGTGTGTGTGGCTTTCGCAGATTATCCACGCCAATTGTTGAGCCCCTCTGGCTTGTTATTTCTGACTATTTGTAAATAGATTAGTTTCTGCAATTTGTTTTTGCTCAATATGTATCGGTGCCGTCGTTGGCTTGCTGCCGCCGTTCAACCGCGCCAATTGTTGTGCGCGCGGTAAAACAGTCTCAGGTTTTCAGGTTTGCGATTTGGTCATTAACCGCGCCAGTTGTTGTGTGCGCGGCAAAGCAGTCGCAGGTTTTCTGGTTTATGGCCGCCTCCGTCAGCAAAACGATGAATGTGATCGATCTGCAATTGGTGTCTTGATTCACATTTTTTACCACTTATGGTGCTCTGGTACTGACAGCGCCCCTGATCCCGACTCCAGATAAATTTTCGCACTTTGGTCGCGATGTATCTGCTGGGTGATTGATTTTGTTTTAAACCATTCTCTGTGTTTATATTGGAATTGGTATTGGAGTTGCTTGAGTGATTTAATTCTTTATTCTGCACACTTTTATTTACTCCGGCGCCGGAGTAAGTGGGCTTATATTTGATTTGAGGTACCAGATCAAAGAATGCAATCTGATCAATTTTATTGTCAGATTTTTTGTTCACCGTAGCTTGCTCTATTTTTGAGGAGTTTTTCACTTCGGCGCAAGAATAGGTTGGACTATTTTTGATTTCAGAAGTGATCTCAGCAATTTTGCTTTTTTGCTTAAAATCGTTGTAAAGCTTTTCGACCAGTAGCTGCATCAAGGTGCTGATGTTTTTATTGGGTAATTGATGGGACAAAAGATTTTGCAGCTCGGTGATTTTAGTTTTCAGGTCTGAGGTGATTACAAATTTAATCTCTGTAAATTCCTCGGTCAAAGGCCGCAGGCTCTCTGAGTGTTTGACAGACTCTGGACGCAATTTCACCAGTTCCAGCTCGGCTTCGCGTGAGGACTTGTTTTCAAGGTTTCGCAGAATTTGTTTTTTCTGCTCGGGTTTTAATCTGTTTCCGGTTACGGCTTCTTCTTTTTTGAAAAAGCTTTGAGCCTGAGCAACCACTGTCAATTTCAAGCTGCCATTTTGGATTTTGGTTTTTACCTCAGGAATCTGCTGGATTAGTCGGACCGCAGAAATCCGTCGCA
>JBIKLL010000002.1:0-143493 GCA_044359815.1 Pseudobdellovibrionaceae bacterium | reverse complement strand
ATCCACAGCACTCAACAAAATCAACATTCCAATGGCAGAGTTTAAAGTTAAAAACACTTGCTCAGAAAACTGATCACCTTTTGTCGAAGTGTTGTCATACATCAATAGAATAGCTCCAGCCGTTATGATCAGAGCTAAAGCACCTAGCCATTTTGCTATGCCGTCAAAAAATAACGTGTTTGAAAATGCTGCTGAACCATATCCTGCCAAAACCAATAACAAAACTGCAGCCGAAATTGTGCCGCCAAGAACTTGAACCAGAGTTGCAACAGCAGGTTGTTCTTTGTTTCCACGAAGCACTTTAATCGTCAGGGGCACAATGCTTGTGATAAAAAGCATTATCAACGGCGAAACTAATAATACATCGGCAATTCCTATCATTTTTCAATCCCTGCGGTTTTTAATTCGCTCTGTGTGGTTTCAGTAACTGTTAAATTATAATTAAATCTGTTTTCCAACAGATGATTCAGACTTTTATTTGTAGGGTCTAAAAATAAATTTGGAAACAATCCCATCCAAAATACCAATATTATCAGTGGCGACATCACAATCAGTTCACGGTAATTTAAATCTTTTAACGGATGATGAGTGTCTTTAACCATGTCGCTTTCTTCGCCAAAGAAAACTTTTTTAAACATCCACAGCATATAAACGGCACCTAAAACGACTCCGGAAACTGCAACGACTGCAAAGCCAAAGCTGGCTTTAAAAGTTCCCAACAAAATTAAAAATTCGCCCACAAAACCATTGGTCAATGGAACCGCTATACTGGACAGGGTAATAATAAAAAAGCTAATCGTAAACAGAGGCATTCTGGATGCTAGTCCGCCGTATTTAGAAATTTCTCGCGTATGAGTTCTTTCGTAAATCATGCCGACCAACAAAAACAATGCGCCTGTGCTGACACCGTGATTAAGCATTTGATAAAGAGCTCCAGACATTCCTTGGATGTTAAAACAAAACATCCCAATCAAAACGTAGCCCATGTGTGACACTGATGAATAAGCCACTAGTTTTTTAATATCCGTTTGAACCATGGCCATCAAGGCTCCATAGACTATACCAATTGATCCCACCAACATAAACAGCCAGGCCCAGTATTCTGAAGCTTCTGGAAACATGGGGATTACCCATCTTAAAAATCCATAGGTTCCCATCTTAAGCATCACAGCTGCCAGCACAACAGATCCCGGTGTCGGAGCTTCCACGTGAGCATCGGGTAACCAGGTGTGAAATGGAAATACGGGAACTTTAATTGCAAACGCCAAGGCAAAGGCAAAAAACATCAATGTCTGCAATCCAAAAAACTGACCGCCCACAAATGGAATATCTAATCTGTAAAAATCCAAAATACTGGCGCTCATTTGTCCGAAAGCTTCTTGAGTTAAAAACATCAGATAAATCATTGCGACCAGCATCAACACTGACCCAAACATCGTGTAGATAAAAAACTTGATGGTTGCATAGATTCTTCTGTTACCACCCCAGATTCCGACAATGAAATACATTGGAACCAATGACAGTTCCCAAAACAGGTAAAATAAAATAGCATCCATCGCCAAAAAGGTTCCCAGCATTGCTGTTTGCAGTACGAATAAACAAATCAAAAATCCTTTTACTCTTTCAGTTATTGCGGTCCATGAGCCCAAAATCATTATCGGCATTAAAATCGTGGTCAGCATCACCAACCAAATCGAGATTCCATCGATCCCTACAAAATAAGTTATGCCATATTGAGTGATCCACGGAAGCCTTTCTACCAGCTGCAAGCTTGCGCTGTTTGGATCAAATGATTGGTAAACTAACAAACTTATAAAAAACTGAATGATCGATGAGCCTAAGGCAAAATATTTGATACCTTTATTATCAGGCAACACAGCAAGAATCAGTGCTATCAATAACGGCGCAAAAATCAAAATACTCAAAAGCATGTTACCTCACAAATATAAACGATATAGTCACTACCAAACCAATAGCTAAATACATTGCGTATTGCTGAACATTTCCGTTTTGCAAACCTCGGACAAATTGTCCAAGACCCTTGGATAAATCAGCAACAGCATAAGTTGTTTTATCAATCACATTCACATCAACATAAAACCACAGATTTCGGCTGCCATTTACCAATGGATTAATAATGGTTTTGAAATACAGTTCATCAATCAGGTATTTATTAAAAACTAATTCGTAGAATTTTCCCAAAGAAGCAGCAATTGCTTTTGGTTTTTCAGGAACGTTCACATACAGATAATATGCTAAGCCAGCAAAAATTATCGCCAGCAAAACTGATCCGCCCATTAAACCCAGCTCTACAGAATGCTCACCGGCTGTCCAACCTGGTACTGTCTTGATGGAATGATGGAACCAATGTTCCAGAAAATTAGGTATGTACCCGATCATATCAGACAGAACGTGTGGAACACCAATCCAACCGCCCACTGCTGATAATACAGCCAACGCGATCAAAGGGATGGTCATTGTTAATGGTGATTCATGCGGATGAGTGCCTTTAGGAACTCTAGATTTACCCCAGAATGTTAAGGCCATTAATCGGGTCATATAAAAAGCTGTCATTGAAGCACCCACAGCTCCAGCTAGCCAAAGCCCCCAATGTCCGCGTGGACTGTTAAAGGCAAACCACAGAATTTCATCCTTTGAAAAAAAGCCTGAAAACGGCGGCAATCCAATAATTGCAATCCAGCCAATAAAAAATGTCAGATGGGTAATGGGTAAATATTTTTTCAGTCCACCCATTTTCCTGATGTCTTGTTCTTCGTGCATAGCATGAATGACACTGCCTGATCCTAAAAACATAAGCGCTTTAAAAAAAGCGTGAGTCATCAAGTGAAACATTGCTGCACCAAATGCACCCACTCCACAGGCCAAAAACATATAACCCAATTGTGAAACCGTCGAATATGCCAAGACTTTCTTGATATCAAATTGTGTCATTCCAATACTGGCAGCCATCACTGCAGTGGCTGCACCAATAACTGCGATGACCAACATTGTGTTGGGCGCAGCCAAAAATACTGGATTCAGTCTGACTATCATATACACACCAGCTGTTACCATGGTCGCAGCATGGATCAAAGCAGACACAGGTGTAGGACCTGCCATCGCATCAGGTAGCCAAACATACAATGGAATTTGAGCAGATTTTCCCGTTGCCCCGATAAACAAAAATAAAGTTGCCAAGGTAACTGGAGCTAGCCAATCATTGCTGACAACAGAACCAGCTAATTGATTCAGATCCTGAAAATTAATTGTTCCAAACGTCCAAAACAAAATAAAAAGACCCAAAATAAAGGCCGCATCACCAATTCGATTGGTAATAAAAGCTTTCATTCCAGCTGCAGCTTTGTCTTTATCTTTGAACCAAAATCCAATTAATAAATAAGAACACAGTCCAACGCCTTCCCAGCCCACAAACATGACCAGCAAATTGTCACCCAAAACCAGGATCAGCATGTTCAACAGAAACAAATTTAAATATGCAAAGTACTTGGCGGCTCCGGCATCGTGGTGCATGTACCCGATTGAAAACAAATGGATCAAAGAGCCCACACCAGTAATAACTAAAATCATGATCGAGTTGATTGGATCCAGATAAAAAGCCATAGGGATTTTCAGTTCATTGACATTGATCCAATCAAAAAATTTAACTGCTAAAAATCTGCTTTCCTCTGGCAAAGACGCAACCATACTTACCAGCATACAAGCCACTACAAAGGACGTAACTGCGGCAATGGTTGCTATCACTCCAGCTACATTTGCTGATAATTTTTTATAACCAATACCGTTAATTAAAAATCCGCAAAACGGAGCAAGGACAATAATCGACATTAATACTAGTTCGTTCATCAGCTACCTATCCCCGAAGATGTTCAAAAAATCTGATATTCACTTCTTTAAATCTTTTAAAAATAGACACAACTAGGGCCAATCCAACTGCAGCTTCAGCAGCAGCGATAGTCATAACAAAAAATACTATCACTTGGCCGTCGACTTTATTGTTGAATTTACTAAAAGCTATCAGGCTCAGGTTCACAGCATTTAGCATCAGCTCAATAGACATTAAGATGACTATAATATTTTTTCGAAGCAATGTTCCCGATAATCCCAGCACAAACAAAATTGCAGATAAAACCAGATAATGGTTCACAGTGATTTCTAAAAAATCATCAGGACTTAGCATGAGTTCCCCCTTTGCTTCGAGCCAATGCTACGGCACCTACAGCGACTACTAACAACAACACGCCCAATGCTTCAAAACCAAATAAATATTGAGTGAACAGCAGTTGTGATAATGCTCTAGTGCTGTCAACTGGCTCTGCCCCAGCCGTTGTGCTGACATCCGAAGAAAAACCAGTCATGCGAATAGCGCCTACAACCAGTCCTGCAAACATACCAACAGTCATTAGTTTAATGATCCCGCTCAGCTTGCCTTTGGTAAAAGCTTGCAGCTCATGTTTTAAATCGAACAGCATCAGTACCATCACAAACAACACCATCACGGCGCCGGCATACACAATCAGCTGCACACCCGCTACAAAATAGGCTCCTAAGGTTACAAACAGTGCTGCGATACCAACCATCGTCATTACCAGCGCAAGGGCAGAATAAATTGGATTTGCTACTGTAACTACGATCAAGCCACTAAATACTGTGATCAGTGCTAAAAACCAAAAAATAAATGTATCAGCTGTCACCAATTTCTCCTAACTATGTGCAAACAACAAAACAAACGCTGTGATAATAGTATTACCCAGTGCCCAAGGAAGCATTGTCTTCCAACCTAAATCCATCAATTGATCATATCTGAATCTGGGCAAAGTCCATCTGACTTGGATAAAAATCCATAAAAACACTGCTAGCTTCATTAAAAAAACTAAAAAATGCGTTAAACTTGTCAGGATACTGGCTGTCGTAGCTGAGCTCGCAACTGACGACATAAATTCATAAACTTGTTCGGGACTGACATAGGGTATTGTGTAACCCCCAAAGAAAAACGTGATCATAAGGGCTGATCCAACCATCATGTGCCCGTATTCACCAATAAAGAAAAACAGCATTTTAAAGCCGCCGTATTCTGTATGAAATCCTGCAACCAGTTCGGCTTCACCTTCAGCTAAATCAAAAGGCAACCTGTTACTTTCAGCAAAATTTGCAGCAAAAAATATCAAAGCCCCTAAGGGTTGATAAAAAATTCCCCAATTGGGCAAAGCTGTTGTTTGAAAAGTTTTTCCCAGAAACGAAAACGACAATGTTCCCATTTGCGCCTGAATCATTTCTGTCAGATTAAAGGTTCCGTACATCATGATAACGCCTACAATCGACAGCCCTAAAGCTAATTCATAGGATATAATCTGTGCGCTGGCTCTGAGCGCACCAAAGATTGAATACTTATTTCCGGATCCCCAACCCGCCATCAATATGACATAGGCTGCTAATGAGGAAACTCCCAAAATGTAAACGATCCCTACATTAATATCAAAACCCTGCAGCAGAAACTGATAGGGACCGTAGGTTTCCCCATTCATTTGAAATGCCTCTATTTGGATTGGCGAGCCCAGGGGAATCGCACAAAAAGCCAAAGTGGCTGGGATCAAAGCAATTATTGGAGCTGCATAAAATAAAAATTTAATCCCTTTTTCGGGGATAAATTCTTCCTTAAACAAAAACTTCACTGCATCTGCCAATAGCTGAACCAGTCCTAAAGGTCCAACTCTGTTAGGACCAAATCGATTTTGAATAAATGCGGATCCTCTACGCTCAAGCCAAACTAAAATCGGCACGGCTTGCACCATCAACAGGAAAATTAAAACAAGCTTCACGCCATTAACTATAATTTGAAAATTATCATTTCCCATCAGATCAATCCCAATCAAGAGCTTTGGATTTTACTTCCCAATAAAGCCCGTAAATAAAGACCCCTATAAACACCATCATTGAAGCAAAAACGGACAGGCCCATACCGGATTTTATGAATTCTTTAAAATTCACAGCCCAAGGGTACATAAAGATAATTTCTATATCAAAAATAATAAACAAAATTGCTGTCAGATAAAATTTAACAGAAATTTTTGTGTCTTTCTTTTCTTGAGCCATAATTCCGCACTCATATGACTGAGATTTGACGGAATCTTTTGATCGACGGCCTAATCTGCTGGCGATAAAAATTAAAATACACCCGAACGCTAGGACAAAAAGCGTGATAAAAATAATGCCACCTAAAGGCACAGATGCTCCTTCTTGTTGATTTTTCCTCGATCATACTGTTTAGCTCAGTGATTTCCAACAAATATGAATGAACCGATTCGTTTTTGTTAAATAAAGAAGTTTATTATGAACAACGAATGGCCTCTCAGATTTGATCAAATTGTCAGCAGCAAGACTGCTCGCAAAGCTTTTTGTTTAAATATTGTTGGAACCACTTCGCCCACAGTGATGGCGATGATTTTAGATCAATTTAAATCTAATAATACAAATGGTTTGCCGCATGTTGTTTTAACTGACAGTTTGCAAACATCTTACGCACTTGAACAGGGATTGCAGTTTTTTAATCCGTCGTGTCGAGTTTTTGTAATGCCCGAGATAGAAGTCTCTCCATATTCAGGTCTATTTCCGAAGCCTTCTTTTACAGCAGAAAAGCTAAAATTTCTTTTTGGTTGTTATCAGTCTTTACCAACTGACGTCTTCATCGTTTCACAAAAAGCGGCGATGCAAAAATGCATGCCCTACAAAATTTTTGGCAAAGGCATTTTTAAAATTAAAAAGGATTTTGATTTTCCTGACAAAATTCATGAGTTTTTTGAATCTCTTGGTTATCAGAACTCTCCTTATGTTGAAGACATGGGTCAGTATGCAGTCAGAGGCGGTATTGTTGATGTGTTTTCGCCGGCACATGATTTTCCTGTCAGGATTGAATTATTTGGCAGCACAGTCGAAACCCTGAAAAGTTTCTCGGTTGAGACCCATATTTCAACTAAAGCTATAGAAAATTATTTTATCATTCCAGCTCAAGAGGTTTTATTTTCTGAAATCAATATTGAGAAATCATTAAGTAATTTAAGTGAAAAAATCAGCTCTGCTGGTTCTATGAATGCCGATACCCAAGAATGGATTCGATCCCTCAGCCGCGAACGCAGGTTTCCAGGTATCGAATATTTACTGAACGATCTTTATGGCAAAAGCGATAAAATGTGGGATTATTTTTCGAGCTCTGCTTGTGTTTGGTATTTAGACTTGATCTCAATCGAAAAATCTCACGAAGATTTTATCCAAGAAATAAAAACAGACGCTGCGGCCAGTTCGGCTACAACTAAATTTATTAAACCAACTGATTATTTGGATTTAGAATTTCAGCAACAGTTTCCACCAGATTCCGTGCGTTTTAATTTTTCAGGGATTTCTGTTGGAACTGACGTGGATAATGAAATTAGTTATTCTTCGGCCAGCATCCGTGAACTATCTGCCTTAACGGCTGAACTGCGGCCTGGCAGTTCAGAATGGTGCAGTCATCTATCCAAGAAAATCTCTGAGTGGCAAGAGCAAGGCAACAGAATAGTTATTGCACTCAGAACTCAAAACCAAGCTCAGAGATTGAAACTGTTTTTACAAGCCACCGATATTGCAGTCGTTGCCACAGACACTTTGGATCAAGTTTTTGCAGACACAGATATTAAAAAATCCAAGGTTTTTGTTTTTCAAAGACCACTCCCTGACAGTGTTCGTATCAAAGAAGAAAAGTTGGTGTTTTTAAGAGACGAGGATTTGTTCGGAAACAAAACTCATCTCAGAAGATCTAATGATTCAGCTCAGTTTCAAAAGGAAGCCAGCAGACTCAGTTTTGGCGAACTCAAGGTTGGCGATCTGATCGTTCACAAAAATCACGGCATTGGACAGTATGATGGGCTAAAGGTCATGGATATCAATGGTGCTGAGACCGAGTTTTTACAGTTGTCTTACAGAGATAAAGATAAACTCTATTTACCTGTATACAAAGTTGGGCAGTTGCAAAGGTATTCCAGTGGTTCTGACAATACAACCTTGGATAAATTGGGAAATTCCAGTTGGGAAAAAACAAAAATCAAAGTCCGCTCACATTTGCGGGATATAGCAGCTGATTTGTTAAAACTGTATGCTGAACGATCACAGCATTCTCGTGATAGTTTAATCGATCCAAAGCAAGATTTTTTTAGTTTTGAATCCGAATTCGCTTACGACGAAACCGAAGATCAATTGCGTGCAGTGGCCGATATTAGCAAGGACTTTTTAGGTAAAAAACCTATGGACAGACTGATATGTGGAGACGTGGGATTTGGTAAAACAGAAGTAGCGATGAGGGCCACATTTTGGTCTGTTTATAACAAAAAACAAGTCGGCATATTAGCACCGACAACTGTTTTGACGTTTCAACATTTTGAAACATTTAAGAATCGATTTAAAAACTGGCCGGTGAAAATCAAAGTCTTGAATCGATTTGTAACTTCAGCTGAAGTTAAAAAAACTGTAGCTGAAATAAAGTCTGGCGATGTGGATATAGTTGTGGGAACTCACAGATTGCTCAGTAAAGATGTGGAGTTTAAAAATTTAGGTCTGCTAATCGTCGACGAAGAACAGCGTTTCGGGGTGGCACACAAAGAAAAAATCAGAAAACTAAAATCTTCCGTAGATACCTTGGCCATGTCAGCGACTCCTATCCCCAGAACTTTAAATTTGAGCTTGGTCGGCATAAGGGACTTGAGTTTAATCAACACGGCTCCTGTAGACCGTCTGCCCACGCGGACTTTGATTTGCAAATTTGAAAAACAAACTATCAGAAAAGCCATCCTGAGCGAAATTGCCCGCGGTGGACAGATTTATTTTATTCACAATCGTATCCAGTCTATTTATTCGCTGGCTGATGAGCTGAAGGATCTTGTACCTGAAGCCAGAATTAAAATTGGTCATGGACAACAGGATGAGCACGAACTTGAAAAAACCATGATGGCTTTTTTCAATCACGAGATCGATGTGTTGTTAAGTACTGCCATTGTGGAGTCCGGTGTGGATAACCCGCGAGCTAATACAATGTTTATAGATCAAGCGCATACTTTTGGATTATCGCAGTTGTATCAGTTGCGCGGCAGAGTCGGCCGATCTAAACAGCGAGCTTATTGTTATTTGTTAATTCCCAAGGACAAACCTCTGGATAAGGATTCACAAGAACGTTTAAAAATTATCCAGGAAAACACAGATCTGGGCAGTGGAATTCGTATTGCTCAATACGATTTGGAACTACGTGGTGCCGGCAACATTTTGGGCGAAGAACAATCAGGTCATATCAATGCCGTTGGTTATGAGCTTTATATGGATTTATTGAATGAATCTTTACAAGACGCAAAGGGGGTTCCAAATGCTGACAGGGATTTGGATCCAGAAATTAATTTACGAATTAGGGCTTTGATTCCTGACAGTTATATTTCCGACATTCGAATCAGGCTTTCGTTTTACAAAAGATTAGCTGACATCGAAAACTCAAATGATGCTGATCAAATCGAACAAGAACTTCGCGATCAGTTTGGTGAAGCTCCAGAGCCTGTGCTAAATCTGATTGGACTGATGTTGATCAGAGCAGTATGTAGGACTTTGTCTATCAAAGACATCAGTGCTGGTTTAAAAAATATTTCTTTGAAGTTTACCGAGCACACTCCACTTAAGACAGAAACCATTATCAAGCTGGCTTCAATGGAAAACAAAAAATATTCTATCACTCCAGACAGCCGCTTAAATATCCGCATGAACGAAATCACTTGGCCCTCCGTCCTCAATGAACTTCAGATTTTGATTTCTAAAATTTAAAAAGTGTCTGTCGGAATTATTTAGGGAATTATCCAAAATCTTTTCTATTAATTTTACGCCTTTCGCTAACGGCCGCACTTCGTCTCCCGTGTTGCTTCATCTGTCGATGCCGCAACACTTAGATACGCAGTGGCGCGCTCGCTGCACAAGGCGCAAAAATAATAGAAAAGATTTTGGATAATTCCCTAAATAATTCCTAAATGACTTTCTAATTTAGAAATCAAAATCAGAATTCCATCATGACGCTGATGCCGTAGTTCAGATCCGATTGAAAATCGGGATCTTCTTTGCCATTTGAGGTGTTGTATTGATGTAAGTAGAAATCCAGGTAAGTATTTTGCATTCCGTTGTTTTGCGCCACTAACGAAGTGTCGGGTTCAATCCAATTTAATTGAAACAAGGCCCCTATTTGGCTTCCAATATTGTATGCTGCCTGTCCTGATTGCGGATTTGAACCATCTACCTGCTCTGACCATCCAAACAATGAAAACTTGATTAATCCATAGGGAACTACATAGGGATCTTCAAAAAGATTATTAAAATAGATCCCGGCCTTTGCACCGCTCAAGGTTAGATTCAGTTCCCGTCCCGTCCCTGAATCACCAGATTTTGTACTTCCTTGTCCGAAAAATAACTGCGCCGAAATGCCAAACAGTTGAGTGTTATACATCAGGCCTGTCGCTAAATTAATTATTGAAATTTTGTTACCTATAGCTGTTGAATACATGACTCCGTCAACTTTTGACTGATGTTTTGCTGGCAAATAGGTATCCACACCGATTGAAAATAAATAGCTCCAATCCTGTTTACGCTCACGATAGGAAACAAAGGCATCGGGCTTGTAATCGATTTCAACTTCAGTGCGATTTTCTGCTTTTTCTCGCAACATTCTTTCGTAGTTTTCTTCAGCTTTTCTGGCCGAATAATCACCCGCTAAAGAAAACAACGAAATAAAAAGATAAGGCAGCACCGTCATACATTAACTGTACTGCAATTTAAAATTGTTCCCAATTACTAAAGTTGTTCTTTGATTTCTATCTCAGCCTTAAGTCTGGAGATTTCATGTTGAGTGTTGGTCCAAGCTGAATCATCCAATGCTTCATTGGTTAATTTGCTTTCCTGCTCAACCAAATGCTTTTTAACTACGGGTAAATCAATTTCTTCTTTGGTAGCCGCAGTCTCTGCTAATACAGAAACGCCTTCAGGGGTAACTTGGCAATAGCCCCAAGAAACCGCAAATCTTGGTCGCCCATCAACACCCTGTAATTTATAGGACAGTATACCAGGTTCTAAAGTTGTCGTAATAGGTGCATGGCCTGGCAAAATATTTAACTGACCACTAAATCCTGGAAGAGTGATTTCTTCGATTTCTTGGTCAGTAACTATTTTCTGCTCAGGTGTTACCAAAAATAATTTAAACATATTTATACCAGTTTTTTAGCTTTCTCTACGGCTTCTTCGATGGTTCCAACCATATAAAACGCTTGTTCTGGCAATAAATCATGTTTTCCATCTAAAATTTCCTGGAAACCCTTAATGGTGTCTTTGATATCAATGTATTTACCTGGCATTCCAGTAAATTGTTCGGCCACAAAGAATGGTTGTGACAAGAATCTTTGAATTCTTCTGGCTCTTCCAACTACTTTTTTATCTTCTTCACTTAATTCATCCATACCCAAAATCGCGATAATATCTTGAAGCTCTCTGTATCTTTGCAAGATCGCCTGAACTCCTCGTGCGCAATTGTAATGAGCTTCACCAATAATTGTTGGATCTAACAATCTAGACGTTGAAGTCAAAGGATGAACCGCCGGAAAGATTCCCAGTGCCGCAATATCCCTGTCCAAATTCGTAGTGGCATCCAAGTGAGTGAATGTTGTAGCAGGAGCTGGATCCGTATAGTCATCGGCAGGAACGTAAACTGCTTGCACAGAAGTGATGGAACCTTTTTTGGTTGAAGTGATTCGTTCTTGCATGGCACCCATCTCAGTTGCCAATGTTGGCTGGTAACCCACCGCTGATGGGATACGACCTAGCAGGGCAGAAACCTCTGCGCCAGCTTGAGTAAACCTGAAAATGTTATCTACGAAAAACAATACGTCTTGATTTTTAACGTCTCTGAAATATTCAGCTACCGTCAGTCCCGTCAAAGCCACGCGTGCTCTTGCTCCTGGCGGTTCGTTCATCTGTCCGAACACTAGGGCTGTCTTGGTGATAACTCCAGACTCTTTCATTTCTCTCCAAAGATCGTTACCTTCCCTTGTTCTTTCGCCGACTCCAGCAAAAACTGAATAACCACCGTGTTCTGTAGCAATGTTACGAATTAATTCTTGGATCAAAACAGTTTTTCCAACGCCCGCACCACCAAACAATCCGATTTTTCCACCCTTAGCGTAAGGTGCCAACAAATCCACAACTTTAATTCCAGTCATTAACATTTCAGCAGAAGTCGCTTGATCTTCAAATTTTGGGGGCAATCTGTGAATAGGCCATTTGTCTTTGGTTTTAATATCTCCAGCTTCATCAACGGGTTCACCAACTACGTTAATGATTCGTCCTAAAACTTCTTCACCAACCGGTGTTGAAATCATGCTTCCAGTGTTTAAAACTTTTGTGCCCCTAACTAATCCCTCTGTGGAATCCATCGCAATTGTTCTGCAAACGGAATCTCCCAGATGCTGAGCCACTTCCAAAGTAAGATTGTATTCTTTATCGTCGATAAATTTGTTTGAAACTTTAAGTGCAGAATAAATCGCTGGCATTTCAGAACCAGTGAATTCCACGTCAACAACAGGACCCAAAACTTGTTTTACTTTTCCTAATTGCATTTCATTCTCCTATAAAGCTTCAGCACCGCTGACGATTTCAGTCAATTCAGTGGTGATTTTTTCTTGTCTTAATTTGTTGTAAGTTAATGTTAATTTGTTCAAAACATCCCGTGCATTATTAGTAGCGTTTTCCATAGCAGACATTCTAGCCCCATGTTCGGCGGCTACCGATTCGCTCATACATCTGTAAACTTGAACGCTAAAATGTTTTACCAATAGCTGTTCAATGATTTTCTCGGGTTCAGGTTCAAATATCATATCCTGTGAATTATCTGAATCATTTCCATCTGATAGAGACTGTTTAGAGATATCTATTGGCAATAAAACTTCAGCAATTACTTTTTGTGAAATGGCTGATTTGAATTCGTTATAAATTATTTGAATTTCATCATAACTGCCGTCTAAAAAATCTTTCATTATTTTTTCGGCTACTTTTGATGCCAGGGCATAGGACACGTCTTTGTCCAATCTGGTGATCACATCAATAGCTTTAATTCCACGTCGTGCAAAATAATCTGTAGCTCTTTTGCCGATAAACAAAAAATCCAGTGTTTCATAAACTGATTTGTTTTTTTGATAAAAAGTTTCAGTGTACTTATTAATGTTAGAATTAAAAGCTCCGCACAAACCTCTGTCAGAGGTCAAAACAATCAATAAAACTTTTTTGGTATTTTCATGTGGTGACAACAATGGATGGTTCACTTTATTAGTGACAGCAATATTAGCTATTACCTTCAACAAAGATCGAGCATAAGGTCTTACATTAACAATCTGTTGCTGAGCTTTTCTAAGTTTGGCAGCAGATACCAGTTTCATAGCTTTTGTTATCTGCTGAGTGTTTTTAGTGGATTCAATACGAATCCGTATATCCTTTAAGCTTGGCATTCGGTTTTATTTTCCTTCGCTAAAAACAGCTTTAAATTCATCCAAAGCAGAAATTAAAATCTTCTTGGTTTCATCTGTAACTTGTTTTTGTTCAGCAATATTTTTTAAAATCTGACTGTATTTGTTTTTAATAAATTCAATCATTTCTTTACCAAATTTTTTAACTGAAGTTTCTGAATAACTGTCCAGATAACCATTAGTGGCAGCAAAGATTTCTACAATTTGTTCTTCGACCTTAACCGGTGAATACTGAGCTTGTTTCAAAACTTCCACTAATCGACGACCACGATTTAATTGCTGTTGTGATGCCTTATCTAAATCAGACGCAAAAGCCGCAAAAGCTTCTAGAGCTCTAAACTGAGCTAATTCCAATTTGATTGATCCAGCAACTTGTTTCATCGCCTTGATCTGAGCAGAACCACCCACCCTTGATACTGATTTACCTACAGAAATTGCGGGTCTGATACCTTTGTAAAACAAATCTGTTTCCAGAAATATCTGACCATCTGTAATTGAAATCACGTTTGTCGGAATGTAGGCAGAAATGTCACCCGCTTGAGTTTCAATAATCGGAAGAGCAGTTAATGATCCGCTGCCTTTGTCTTCTGACAACTTAGAAGCCCTTTCAAGTAATCGAGAGTGCAAATAAAATACGTCGCCAGGATAAGCTTCACGGCCCGGAGGACGTCTAAGCAATAATGACATCTGTCTGTAGGCTTGAGCCTGTTTAGTTAAATCATCATAAATAATTAATGCGTGTCTTTTGGTGTCCCTAAAATATTCTGCCATCGCTGTGCCTGCGTAAACTGACAGAAACTGCAATGGAGCTGGATCTGCAGCAGAAGCCGCGATTACAGTTGTGTATTCCATAGCGCCAGTTTGAGTCAGACGCTCAACAACACCTGCAATTGTAGATTGTTTCTGTCCACAGGCTACGTAAAAGCAGTGAACATTCTGACCTTTTTGATTAATAATTGTATCGATAGCGATAGTTGTTTTTCCAGTTTGTCTGTCACCAATTATCAATTCTCGCTGTCCTCTACCAATTGGAATCAAAGCATCGATAGCTTTAATCCCTGTCTGCAAAGGTTCATGAACTGGGTGTCTGTATAAAATCCCAGGAGCTTTCAATTCTACAAATCGGCTATGAGGAGAATTGATCGGACCTTTACCATCAATTGGCTGACCTAAGGCATTTACAACCCTGCCTAGCAAAGCTTCGCCCACAGGAACTTGCACAACTTTTTTGGTTCTTTTAACGATGTCACCTTCTTTGATAAATCGGTCTTCACCAAAAATAACCACGCCGACAAAAGAGTCTTCTAGGTTTAAAACCATTCCAAAAATGTCATTTGGAAACTCTACCAACTCTCCGGCCATTGCATTTTCTAATCCATAGACTCTGGCAACACCGTCACCTACAGCTAAAACGCTTCCGGTTTCGCTGACTTCAACTTTTTTCCCATACTGGGAAATTTGTTCTTTTAAAACTCGACTGATTTCTTCTGCGCGAATAGTTGTTTCCATATATTAGTTCGCTCTCCTATTTAGTTCTTCTGATAATTTTGAAAGATGAAAATCCAAACTGTCGTCAAAGCTCCAGCCTGCTACGCTTGCAACCATGCCACCTAAAAGTTTTGGATCTTCAGTAAACGACAAAATAACTTTTTTGTTTGTTACTTTAGACACTGTTTCTTCAATTTTCTTGCGCGCCTCAGTGCTGAGCGCATTCGCTGATCTGACTGTTCCACGTGTAACTCCATGGTCTTCGTCACTAATCGATTCAAATGCTGAAACGACTTCATCAAATAAATATAATCTAGATTTTTCGTTTAGCAGCAAAAGAACATTCAATGTTTCATTAGAAAATTTATTTGTAAGGGTTTTGGTCAAGATTTCTTTTTTTGCTTCAATTGGAGCTGATGGCGAACAAATAAATTCCCTAATTGTTCTATCACTTTCAATAGCATTTCTAAATGCTCTGAGCTCGTCAAAAACTTTATTTGACGAGTTGTTCGCCTTAGTAATCTCATAAAGTGCTTTAGCGTATCTGCGAGAAACCTCTGAAAATTTCATCAGTTTAACACTCCAATATTTTTAATGAAATCACCTTCAAGTCTTTTGTGATCTTCTACGCTGACTTTTGATGAGATGCTGGATCTTGAAAGCAAAATAGCTTCTTGGATTAATTGTTCCCTTAGCTGCTGCTTCGCTTTTGTTAATTCTAATTCAATGGTAGTTTTCGTTTCTAGTTCTACACGTTTAGCAGTAGCCTGTGCCTCTGCTATTAATTGTTTTTTTAAATCACTGGCTTCTGCTCTGGCTTTAGCAATGGATTCATCAGAGGTACTTTGTAATTTGGTCAATCTTACTTTTATCTGCAGATGTTCTTGCTCAGCTATTTTTTGAATTTGTTCTGCTTTTTCTGCCGCTTTTAAAAAGTTTTGCTTTTTTTCGGTAAAAAACAGTTTCAAAGGTTTTTTAAGTAAGTAAACCAACAAACCTACCAGCATTGATAAATTGATAGCTTGAAACATTATTGTTTTATATGGAATTCCTTCTGAATGGGCTCCACCTGCTGCGAATACATTTTCAGTGACCGCAATCATTCCAAAAAGTATTAAAAATAAATAGAATAAAATTTTGATTTCTTTTTTCATTTCATTAACAATTTCTGTGTTATCAGTTGTGCCATTTGAGGAACTTCAGCTTTTAGTTTCTTAGTTGCTTCGGAAATTTCGATACTGACTTTTTCTTTATTTTGCGAAATCAATTTTTGCGCTTGTTCTCTTGCTTGCATTAAAATGGATTGAGCTTCCTTGTTGGCTTGATCTCGGTAATCATCAAAAATTGTTTTTACCGTTCCTGAAACACGTCGAGCTTCTTGTTCATATTGATGTTTTAGATCAGCTGCTTGTTTTTGAATTTCTTCTGCCAGTTCTTCCATGCCCTTTGTTTTTGATTCTCTTAATTTCAGGGCTTCAACGTAAGGTTTGAACGCAATTGATGACAATCCAATTAGCGAAAACGCGAAAATTACGAACTGATATATTATGGTCTCGTTAACACCAAGAGACTGTAGAGTATCCATTTGAAAATGTCCCAGCTGATTGATTTATTTCGGCTTGGGTACCATTGAAAATAAAAACAGGTCAAGATTTTTAACCCTTTGGCATGTATGAAGCACCTTCAAAAACTACGCCTTCTTCAATTTTCAAACTGGGCGTAGTAACTGTGCCTTTAAAAATAGCAGGTGGATGCATGATGACGCGCGACCTCGCAAAAAGGTTTCCCTCAACATTTCCACTTAGAATGATTGTGTCTGCTTCAATCTGAGCTTGAACCACTGAATCTCGATTTATAACTAAAGTATCTTTAGTAAATATCTCACCACGAAATTCTCCACCGATTTGCGCCGTTCCTTCAAAGGTCAGCTTGCCTTCGAAACTTGAACCTTTGTCTAGGATAATTGTTACCGCATTTGATGTTTTGGATTCTTCTGGTTTTAGTAGTTCCATTTTTACCTTTTAATCAATTCGACGATCTTGTTAAGTTCTTCATTGTTATAAAAGTGTATTTTTATACTGCCTTTGCCGTCTTTGTATTCAATATCTACTTTGGTGCCGGCAGTTTTTTGTAAATCGTCTTTTATTTTATCAATCAGGATTGTTGTCGTTGTATTTGTTTTTATAGACTCTATTGATTTCGGTGCTTTAGCTGATTTAACTTCATTTTCCAGTTTTCTCACACTCCAGCCATTTTTCACTGTTTGTTTTGCTAAATTATCCAGTAAATCATGATCTTCTAGAGCCAATAAAACCTTAGCGTGACCTGCTGAAAGTTGCTTTTCAATCAGCATTTGTTTAGACAAAGGTGATAAATTTAAAAGCCTTAGGGCATTTGTTATTGTAACTCTGTCTTTACCTACTCGTTCAGAAACCTCAGCCTGAGTCAGGGTAAACTCCTGAATTAACCTTTGATAGGCTAATGCTTCTTCTATCGGATTAAGATCTTCCCTTTGGATGTTTTCGATGACTGCTATTTCAAGACTTTGCTTGTCTGTCAGTTCTTTTACCAAGACTGGAACTTCAAACAATCCTGCTAATTGAGCAGCTCTCCATCGCCTTTCACCAGCGATAATTTCAAATTTTCCTTCTGAATTTTTTTTGACTAAAATGGGCTGCAAAATACCTTGTTGTTTTATTGAATCCGCTAACTCTGTCAGTGCTTCTTTATCAAAATTAGTCCTTGGCTGGCTTTTTCCAGGGATCAGCTTTTCTATGGCTACTTGCCAAACTTTGCTGTCATCTTTGATTTCTGCGACCTTAGTTGGTTGTGGCTCAGGCAAAGTTGTTTTAGGTTGTGGTGCTGAAACAGTATTGGTTTCTTCAATTTCAGCGTTTGCTCCCAGCAAAGATCCTAACCCTCTGCCAAGTCTTGATTTTTTGTTTGATAATTCTTTAGATAATTCAGACATTTAAATTGTCCTCTGTTAAAATATTGTTTTCCTTGTTTTGCAGTGCAGAATCTCTTTCCAACAGCTCTTTAGCCAATTCCAGATACTTAACCGCTCCAATTGATTTAGGATCATAAGCTAATATTGATAGTCCGTGACTTGGGGCTTCTGACAATCTGACGTTCCTGGGGATAATAGAGGTAAAGACTTTTTCTTTAAAATGACTTCGGATTTCCTCTACCACTTGATGGCTTAAATTATTTCTGGAATCAAACATTGTTAGAACGATTCCCTCAATGTGCAGTTTTGGATTAAAATTCTTTTTAACTAATCCAGCAGTATTTAATAGTTGAGACAGTCCTTCCAAGGCAAAGTACTCGCATTGCAAAGGAACTAGGAAAGAATCTGCTGCCGAAAGTGAATTAAGTGTCAAAAGACCTAAAGATGGCGGACAATCTATCAATATATAGTCAAATCTGTCTGATATCGATTCAATCGCAGCTCTTAATCTGTATTCTCTCTGTGACATTTCTACTAATTCAATCTCTGCGCCTACTAAGTCTGGATTCGCTGGAGCAACATATAATTCATTTTCAGTGGGTTTTTGCAAGATTTCATCTATTGATCTTTCGCCAATAAGAACATGATAGACATTGGATTCTTGAACTACATGTCTTTTGATCCCAAGTCCGCTGGATGCGTTGCCCTGGGGATCCATATCGACCAATAAAACTTTTTTGCCATTTTCAGAAAGAGCAGCTGCTAAGTTTACAGATGTAGTCGTTTTTCCGACTCCACCTTTCT
Organism: Pseudobdellovibrionaceae bacterium; assembly: GCA_044359815.1. Classification (GTDB taxonomy): domain Bacteria; phylum Bdellovibrionota; class Bdellovibrionia; order Bdellovibrionales; family Bdellovibrionaceae; genus JBIKLL01. The sequence continues at coordinate 124,674 of JBIKLL010000002.1, read as the reverse complement.
GGTTGGCTATACATATTGTTTTTGCCATGATGATTTTTCCTTCTTCATATATGTATGGCTCTATAAAATTTATAATTCAAGTTTTTATTGGAAAATTCCGATGTTCCACGTGGAACATGGCGCATAAAATTTTATTCTTACTTATTATAGTATCGGCAGTTGGCTGTAACAAGCCAAACCCAAATCCTGAAACATTAGATCCGATCTATGCCAACATCCAATCTCAAGTAGCTAGTGTTGATGCAGAAATAACAGCTGAAAAGGCAAAACTAACAGAGAATCAAACCAGTTTTGAGAATGTGGTTCCCCAAACAGGGCAAATTAAATTTGCACAAAAAAGAATATGGGAATCAAAAAACAGAATAGAAAAGTTGAATCAACTTAAAAAATACTGGGAAGTTAGAAAGGAAAGCAGAAAAATTCACGCTAGAACAGAGTATATGAAAGCATTTGCATCGGGAAAGCCATGGCCAGATCCCAATGAATACGTAATGTATAAAAATCAGCAGAAACTTGAAAATACATCCAGAAGCTGGAATGTTAAAAAAAGAATTCAAGAACTTTCAGAATCAAAAGATACCAAATCAAAGAGTCGCTAAGAATTCCAAATTAACTGAAAACAAACTCTGAATACTCTATTGAATAACTAAATTCTCATCATGGATATCTATGATTATTCTCGTTTGAATACTTTAAATAAGCTTTTGAATAGGTATTTTTTCCCTACTCAAATATTGAGTAGTCATGGATACTCAATTACTCAATCTCTCTGTAATCACTACAGAAAACTTAACTTCACCAATGGGTAGTCGATACTCACCAAGTAATCCTGGTGACCAGAATGAACAAAGCTGAGTAGGTATATCAGCAATCTCTTTTCCCCACTCTTCACTTTTCAGGTGACAATATATTCCGCCCTTTGGAACTACCTTACGTGCTTGCAATATTGCTTTTGATAAAACAGACAAACCTCTTGATACACAAAACTTAACGGTACCATCTTTTAGATTTTCAATTGAACCGGCTTTAACCTCGACATTCTTTAACCCAAGGTTCTGAACCACAGTTTTTAGAAACTCAGTTTTTCGAACATCACTGTCCAGTAACACAAATCTTATATTAGGTTGCAAAATCGCAAATACAATTCCAGGAAATCCATTGCCTGAGCCAAAATCCCAGACTTCAGTCGGTTGATATTTCTCAAATATTAACTTCGACGCTTCAATACAGTCCGCAAAATGAATCACATCAGCAAATGGAATTGTTTTAGAACTCACTAAATTTATCGTCTTATTAAATTTAATCAGCTCCTGAAAATATTGCTTCAATAATCCCAATTGTGTCGAATTTAAACTAGGAAACCACTCAGGCAATCTCCAATGAATACCGTTGCCTAAACTGGCATCTGCTTCTGCAGGCATTGTGCAATCCTATCAACAATAATTTTGTGCGAAACTTTTTGATCCCTTTAACCTTATTATTATTGCCTGAATTCCAGATGGATTTACACCACTTATGCGTTGAGCCTGCCCAATAGTCCTAGGCTTTTTAGACTTCAATTTCTCTTTCTCTTCATTTGACAATCCTTTTACGGAATCAAAATCAAACTCTACAGGAATCAGAAACTCTTCAAAACTTTCCATTAACTTAATCAACTCGTACTGCTTTTTTATGTAACCCTGATATTTGACCTCTACTTCAGCAGCTTCCAGAGCCCAAGGATCAAACTTGGAAAAATCAAATCCAAGCTCATTTAAATCAAAACAATTAATCTCAGGTCTTCGTAATAACTCATTTAATTTAAAAGGTTTTAGTAAAACTGTAGACCCCATCTGGACTAATTTATCTTGAGTTTCCTTAACCGGGTATACACTGTTTTCGTTCATTGTCTTCAATGCTGCAATTTTGTCAGAATCTTGCTTCCTTAGCCTATCTAAAACTTGATTTTCCAATAAACCAAGCGAGGTGCTAATATCACTTAACCTACTAAATGTATTATCTTCTCGTAAAACTAGTCTATGTTCTGCTCTGGATGTAAACATTCGATAAGGTTCCAAAGTTCCCTTTGTAACCAAGTCATCTATTAATACTCCAATGTAAGCTTGCGATCTAGACAAGATCAAAGGATCAATCTGCTTAATAAAATGAACTGCGTTTATTCCAGCAATCAAACCCTGAGCAGCGGCCTCTTCATATCCAGAAGTCCCGTTAATTTGTCCCGCCAAAAATAAACCTGCAATACCTCGGGTTTCCAAAGAATGCTTTATTTGAGTGGGTTCAATAAAATCATATTCGACAGCGTAACCGTATCTAATAACTTCTACGTTTTCTAAGCCCGGAATAGTTTTTAAAAACTGTAGCTGAACATCTTCAGGCAAACTGGTTGAAATGCCCTGCAAATATATCTGATCTGTGGATAGGCTCTCAGGTTCCAAAAACGTTTGATGTGAATCACGATCTTTAAAACGACTGATCTTATCTTCGATTGATGGGCAGTAACGAGGACCTGTACCCTCAATAATCCCGCAATACATCGGGGATAAATGAATATTTTTACGAATAATATCATGGGTCTGTTCTGTTGTTCTGGATAAATAACAAGCAATCTGAGGCAAAATCAGCTTATCGTTTGAACTGGCGCTGAAAGGAAAAAATTTATTATCTCCATACTGAGCAACAGTTTTTGAAAAATCGATACTGCCTGATCGCAATCGCGCAGGAGTTCCAGTTTTCAAACGTCGAACATTAAACCCCATTGATACTAATTGATCAGAAATTCCTTTAGTTGCTTTATCACCCGCGCGACCACCTGAAACAGCATTCAAACCCATATGCATAACACCGTTCATAAACGTTCCCGTGGTGACAACAACGGCAGAAGCTAAAATCCGACTGCCATCCTTGAGTTCGATGCCATAGATTCTGTTTGTTTCAATCAACAGTTTTGTAACTTCACCTTCGATGATTTTTAACTTTTCTAATTTACCTAATTTTTCCTGAGCTGTCTTAGCGTACTGAACCTTATCACATTGAGCCCGTGATCCTCTGACAGCCGGACCCTTTCTGGAATTTAATCTTTTAAACTGAATGCAGGTGGCGTCAGCTATCTGCCCCATCACTCCACCTAAAACATCGACTTCCCTGACCATGTGACCCTTTGCCAATCCACCTATTGAAGGATTGCAACTCATATATCCAATACGATTAATATTCGACGTCACCGCTAAAACATTCATTCCCAGTTTAGCGCATGAATTTGCTGCCTCAATACCTGCATGACCTAAACCAATAACTACAACATCAAAATTATTTTCCAAGGCAAAACTCCTTGAAAATCTTATCGATAACTTGGTCATCGTAAGACGAACCCACAACATTCTGTAAATGCAGATAAGCGTCCTTTAAATCCAGTGAAGCAACTTCGGCACCGTAACCGTCCTTCAAATTCTCAGTCGCTTTGGCGACCGCCCTCAATGCGCTATCCAATGATTCAAACTGACGATGATTTGTTATAACAACATCTTTTTGAACAGTTTCTTGGCCAAGTTCATTTTTTAAAAATTCAATCACAGAAAAAACATCGCGATTCTTAGAGCTAGCAATCAAGACATCGTTACGAAACTGTTGCTTTAAAACATTTTTCGCAAAATCTCCCGCTGAATCCATTAAATCTGCTTTATTCAGAATCAACACAATTTTTTTATCTGAATAACCTTCCAGATACTTTACATCAGCTTCAAAACTTTCCAACTCTGGTGAAACCACATAGAAAATGTAATCAGCTTTTGCTGCTACTTCTTTGGTCTTCTCAATACCCATAGACTCAACAAAATCATCTGTGTCCCTGACTCCAGCTGTGTCTATTAACCTAACTTGAATACCATTTATGATTATTGAACTGTCAATTGAGTCCCTGGTTGTTCCGGCAAACTCAGAAACCAATGCCCTGTCTTCATCCAACAAACAATTAAACAATGATGATTTACCTACATTGGGTTTACCACAAATCGCCACCGATATGCCTTTTGTTACAACTTTACCTTGTTCAAAACTGAAACAAATTTTTGTAATCTCGTCGATTATATTCTGAAGCCTCTCAACAATCTGTTGTGGTTCAAAAGTATTTAAATTCTCGGTGGAAAAATCAATATCAGCTTCTATATGAGCCAAAACTTCTAACACAGAATTTTCAAGATGCTTGATTCTGTTGGATAGAGATCCCTTAAGCAGATTCAAATTTGCTTTTGCTGAAGCCTCAGTAGAACTGTGAATCAGTCCCAAAATACTTTCGGCCTTTACCAAATCAATTTTACCATTCAGAAAAGCTCTGTAAGTAAATTCGCCATTCAAGGCCACTTTACAACCAGCTCTGCACAGAATCTCTAAAATCTTATCAACAATGATGGGACTTCCATGACAGGAAATTTCAATCGTTTCTTCACCAGTATAAGATTTCTTGTTAGCAAAAAAACTTATCAAAACTTCATCAACAAGTTCATCTGATGAGGGGTCAATAAAAGTTCCAAAATAAATTGTATGGCTGGCTAAATTTTCAGGTAAAAACCGGGCTGACTTTCTGACAATTGATAAACAATCACTACCGGAAATCCGGATAACCGAAATTCCCGCAGCACCCTCAGCAGACGCTAAGGCACAGATAGTAGTGTTTGTTCGATCTTTGCCAAATAAAATCATAGGAACTAAGCTTGCACTTCATCTTCACGTTCTTGTTGCTGAGCCTTTGCAGGATAAATCTTAATTTTTTTAAACAATCCTTCACCCACAGAGCGACTTTTCACTCTTTCATCAGTTGCCAAATATTGATGAATCACTTTTCTGTCCTTTGGCGGAAGCGCTCTAAAATAAACAGATCGGCCTTTATCGATAGCAACGTTTTTAAGTTTTTCGGCCAATTCGATCAGCGCCTGATTCGATTCTTCCCAAAAACCACCACAATCAATTGTTATTTCTGTGTTGTCCTCGGGAAACCTGTGCTGACAAACACGTTTCAAAAATAGCTGAATTGATTCCAAGATCTGACCGTCTTTACTGGTTACCAATTCTTCATCATCTCCAGCTAATTCAATTTTAATATTTCCATCAGCATCAGTATCTAGGGTAAATTTTAAATCAAAATGCCCAGCATTGATGATTCCGTTTAAAGTGTCCTCAACCAACTGCTCTACAGTTGCTGACCCTTCCTTTTTTCCTCCAAATATTTTACTTAAAAAATTCATATCTTCCTCTCTTTCAAGCTCGAGCTTTGTTTTCAATTTTTACTGGTGTGCTACTGTCTCTCATAAATATCTGCTGTTGAATCACTCCAAACAATGTACTGATAAAAATATACAGCGTCAGTCCGCTGGGTAATCCAAAGGTCATTAACGAAAATAAAATCGGCAAAAACTGCATAATTCTAGCTTGCTGTGGATCCATTGTATGGGGTGTGATTTTTTGCTGAATAAACATGGCAATACCCATCAAAATGGGCAACACAAAATAGGGATCTTTGGTGCTAAGATCTTTGATCCAAAAAATAAAAGGTGCATGATACAAGTCCACTGAGAGCCCAAGCACCTGGTAAAGAGCAAAAAATACTGGCATTTGTAACAACATAGGTAAACAACCGCCTAGTGGATTTACCTTGTGCTCTTTCATTAAAACCATAATTTCTTGGTTCAACGTTTTTGCATCATCTTTGTATCTTTCGCGCAGTTGTTGTATTTGGGGCTGAACCAACTGCATGCGTTTCATAGATTTATAGCTGAATATATTAAATGGCATCACGATAAAACGAACAATCAGGGTTAATAAAATAATCGAAACGCCCCAATTGCTGACAAAGGTATTTAACCATTTCAAAAGTCCCAACAGATATTTTGCAATACTGCTGAAAAATCCCAGATCAATAAGCAATGGCAAATGAGGATCTTTTTGTAGTGTGTCTAGATGTTTAGGCCCAGCGAAAGTTTTAAAATTCAAAACGGACTCAACACCATCTGCTGAATTGATTGAATACACCATAGCAGAATGAACTGTTTTATTTTTCAGATCTGTCACCACTACAGCTTCTGGAAATATCTCTGAGTTATCGATCATCGCAGCCGCAAAATATCTGGTACCCACACCCAGTAATCTGGCAGTAGGTAGGTTTTTTATAACAGGGTCAGTTATATTTGAAATCGCAAATCTGTCTGTCACGTCTGTATGATTAACTGTTACCTCTTGATGATCCAGTGCTGGTGCAAAAAAACTGCCCGCAGGAAAGTCCTCAAGCTTGTCAGTTATATTAAAATTCACAGTAAGAATGGCTTTATTGTTGTTAACAATCTTTACCTGGTTATTGAAACTGTAGGTAGCATCATCAAATGTTATCGTTCGTTCAATCTTAGCACCCTTATAATCAGCAACCCCTACAATCTTGTTTTCTGAAGACTCAATAATTTTAAAAGCCAACTTTTCCTCAGGTTTATTCACAGTCAATTCAAATAGAGCCCCAGTTCCTTCCTCTGCCATCTGAATAGTTTTCTGGTCACGATCCGTGTAGTTTTTGATCTTAAGGTTTTTAATTCCTAAGCCAATTGTTGATACATTTAAGGTAAGGTTTTTACCTTCAATTGTTTTTATATCTTCTTTTGCTGGTAATTTAGAATCAATCGCTAGTGTGGGTTTTTGATTTTCTAAATTTGCCGGCTGAGCCGTCGCAGGCGTTTCGTTAGTATTTACCTGAGCACTAACTGCTGGGTCTTTTTTAACATACATTTCAGGATACTTAGTTTTAATGTAGTACTGCCAACCGATAAAAATCGCAGCCATGATAAAAATCGCAACGATCGTTTTTGAATCTAGAAAGTTTGAATTGTTATTTTCCATTATTGCTTTCTGGTACCAGATCAATACCGCTTGCTGTGCTGAAGGGATGACATTTGCTTAGTCTCAATGCTGTAAGTTTGCTGGCATTTAAAAAATTGTGTTTTTCAAAACTCTCTAAAGCATAGTTTGAACACGATGGATAGAATTTGCAGTTACCACCAAAAAACACTGAAAAAATATTTTGATAAACTCTTATCAAAAAAATTCCCAGACTATTTAGGTTCAATTTTGGTGGCAATTTTGCGACAGACATCGAAATATTGTTTTGATTGCAATTGTGATAATTTTTGTTCTGATTTTTTAAAGACCAATAAAAGTTTAAACCCATTGATTCCTTCGCACTTTCTAAAAAACTCTCGTGTCCATCTTTTGACTCTGTTTCGTATAACAGCATTTGCTAGTGTTCGGTTGATTGAAACTGCAAATTCAAAATCTGTTGCTTTTGATTTTTGATAAAGCGCCATTAACCAAGGTTCCGGAAAAAAGCGTTTTGTCTGTTTATCATTGTCAAAAAAGCGAGATGTTTTTTGGGTAGATTTAGACTTCTTATTTACCACTAACTTCGACTACAAGTCTTTTGCGACCCTTAGCGCGTCTTCTTGAAAGCACTGCTCTGCCTTTTTTAGTGGCCATACGGGCTCTAAAACCATGAGTAGTTTTTCTGCGTTTTTTGCTTGGTTGGTATGTTCTTTTCATATTTTCTCCATCTTTACGACTAGTTGTACCGTCATTTGTAATAACACTTATGGTTATTGAAACTTGGAGGCAGATAAAATCATATTGCATCATTCAGGTCAACTATTGAAAAGCCTGCTAGGGCCTGATATCCAGGGCCTGATTAAAAAGTTATCAGGTCTTAGAGGGGGTAATTAAGTGGAGCTCAACGCTGATCTTTGGGGACAAATCAAAGATCGGATCAAAAACAGAAATAAAGACAACAAGTTAGTCGAAACTTGGATTGAACCGATTAAATTTTTAGAAACGGTTCAGAATCAACAATCATCTAAAATGATTCTTGGGGTACCCAGTTCGCTACACCAATATTTTGTTGTGGAAAACCTTCTGGATAAAATTTATGGAGAAATTTCAGATATTTATCGCAAAGATTTTGAAGTCGATATCGTAGTTTCTCAGCTTAAAAACCTGATTTCCAATGATCCACAGATCAGTTTTGAACAAACCATTGATTTGAGGCCTTCTCAACCCGTTGTTCAACAACAAGCAATGCCCTCCTATCAGGTAATAAAAAACGCAAAAGAACTGAACTCAGACTATACTTTTTCAACATTTGTAGTGGGTAAAAACACTGAGTTTGCACATGCAGCCTCATTTAATGTTGCTCAAAACCCTGGGTCTGAGGGCTATAATCCCTTGTTTATTTGCGGTCCTGTTGGAATGGGTAAAACCCATCTTTTGCATGCGGTGGGTAATCACATTAAGTCAAATTTTCCTCATCTAAGGATCAACTACATTTTGGCTGCTGATTTTCTGAACGAATGTGTTTCCGCAATACGTCGCCATGAAATGGATAAATTCAGATCAAGATATAGAGAGAATTCTGACATCCTTTTAGTTGACGATGTGCAGTATATTGGACGCGGAGAAGCCACTCAGGAAGAGTTTTTCCATACTTTAAATTCATTTTTTGAACATAAAAAACAAGTAGTGGTTGCCAGTGATCGAATGCCAAAAGACATCAACGGTCTTGAGGACCGCAGCAGAAGTCGTTTGGAATGGGGTTTGATCGCAGATATTTCAATGCCCGACATTGAAACCAGACTAGCCATATTACGTTACAAATCAGAAAAAGTCGGCTTAAAGCTACCTGATGAGGTTGCTCACTACATAGCCAGGATATCCAAAAGATCAATCCGAGAGCTTGAAGGCAATATTAAAAAAGTGAAAATGTTCAGTGAACTTCAAGGTTTAACCATTGATATTGAGTTGACTAGGCGAGTACTCGCTCACCATGATACTCAAACGACCATTTCTTTGGAGGATATCCAAAAACTGGTGTCTGACCACTTTAAAATTCGAGTCATGGATTTAAAATCAACAGCCAGGGCAAAGCAAATAGTGGTACCAAGACAAATTGCTATGTACTTGATTAAGCGGCATTTAGATAAATCCCTGGTAGATATAGGTAAAGCCTTTGGGGGCAAAGACCACACGACTGTTATGAATGCCATTGAGCGGGTCGAACATCTACAGGCAAAAGATTTAAGTATTAAGAATGATATCGAAGAGTTAGTGACCAGAATCCACAATATCACAGGGGTGTGAATTGGGATTGTGTCTTTCGGCGTGGATAACCGGGGTATAAAAAAGGGGATAACTTTTAACAGAAAAAATGTGGATAACTGATCACCAGATCTAAGAGGTTATTCCACAATTAAAAGGAACTGTTTTCAGGTATTTAAGTTGTTTGACAGGTTTTCCACGCTCCTACTACAACTACTAGATATTTATATAATATAGTATAGGAGTTTAAGAAGATGAAGATAACTGTACTAAAAAAGGATTTAGTTCAAATACTCAGCAGGACGCAAAACATCGTTGAAAAACGAAATGCAATGCCAGTGTTGGTAAATGTTCTGTTACAGGCAGAAAATAAAAAGCTAACCGTTTTTGCAACAGATCTTGAAGTCAGTTTGAAAGATTCATGTGCAGCAGAAATATCTCAAGAAGGTCGAGTTGCTGTTAACGCCAGAAATTTATTTGATATCACTCGTGAACTTTCTGAAGGTCCAATTAATTTAATTAAAAAAGAAAATAATTGGCTAGAAATAAAACAAGGCAAGTACACTTCAAAACTGGTGGGAATCAGCGCTGAGGAATATCCGGTGTTTCCAGTTTACGAAAACGGAAATTTTTTAAAACTCAAATCTGAAGCCTTAAGAGAAATGATTGAAAAAACAATTTATTCAGTTTCGAATGATGAAACCAGATATCATTTGAACGGAGTTTATTTTGAGCAGAAAGACGATAACGCTTATTCGATGGTAGCCACTGACGGACATCGGCTGAGTTTGATTGTTAAAGAATCTGAAAATCCAATTAAGCTTCCATCTGGTGGAGTTATTATTCCCAGAAAAGGTTTGAATGAAATTAAAAAATTGGTAGATGCCGAAGACGGCTCAATCCATCTGGCAGTTGATGGATCACAGCTAATTTTAAAAAATGAAGACACGGTTTTAATGGTTCGACTGATCGAGGGAAAGTACCCAAATTATCAACAGTTTATTCCACAAAAGTTTACAGAAAAGTTAACGATCAACCGAGAGGCTTTTCTGAGTTCACTCAAGAGGGTTAGCTTGCTGGCAAACTACAAATCCAAAGCTGTTACGCTGTCGATTGTTAAGGGAAAAATGGAGATCGCTTCAAACAATCCAGAACTAGGCGACGCTAAAGAAGAACTGGAAATTGAATACTCAGGAAAAGATTTAAAAATTGGTTTTAATGCTAAATACATCACTGATGTTTTGACTGTGATTCAGGACGAAGAAGTTGATTTTGAAATCAATGATCAACTGTCCCCTGGTCTTGTCAGGCCCCATAACGATAAAAATTATACCTGTGTCGTTATGCCAATGAGAATTTGAGATGCTTAAGAAATTAAAATTATTTAACTTCAGAAATTTTTCTGAAGTTGATATCGATTTTATCGATAATCTAAATATTTTTGTTGGTCAAAATGCCCAGGGAAAAACCAATCTGCTGGAAGCCATTTACCTGTTGTCCAACGGAAGTTCTTTCAGATCTTCATTGAACGAACATTTTGTTAAAACAGAAAATTCTAATGGGGCGGTCCACGGAATTACCGACCACAATCAGCAAAAAAATAAAATTTCACTGAAAGTCGAACACAACAACAAATCAATTTTGATTAACGAAAAAAAAACCAACTCGACACAGACTAAAAAAATATTTCCTACGGTTTTATTTTCGCCAGAAAGCCTAGAACTAATCAAAGGCAGCGGTGAAAATCGCAGGAATCTGGTTGATGAAATTATTTATTCGATATTTCCTGAAAAATTTAAAATCGTTAATGATTTTAAAAAAGTTTTAAAATCACGAAATCAAATTTTGAAAGACCTTTCACAAGAAATCAATCCAACCAAGCTGCAAGTTCTGGACGGTCTGAATCAGATTTTTTTAGAGCAAGCTACCCTGCTGACAGAACTGCGCATTAAAGCCATAACCGAGCTAAAAAGTGAACTAACAAACACGGCTCGATCGCTGTTTACCACTGACGAAATCACTGGGTCTGTGGATATCTCGGTGGAATATGTGATCTCAGGTTCTAAAGTTTCTGGTTTCAGCAATAATCAAATCAAATCTTTGATGCTAGATCGTATGGAACAATTAAAATCCGCTGAAATTTCGAGAGGTCTTTCGTTAGTTGGCCCACAAAAACATGACGTAATAATTTATTTAAATGAAAAAGACTCAAGGTATTATTGCTCACAAGGACAACAAAGAGCGTTGATTTTGTCGATAAAAATGGCGCAGGTTGTTTATCATGAGAAAAAAAACGGCAAACCACCCGTTTTGTTGCTTGATGACGTGCTTTCCGAGTTAGACACTCAACGGCAAAATGCCCTAATAACCTTCCTCAAATCGATCAAATCGCAGGCATTCATAACGACCACTGACAATTCGTTGTCGCATCAATTTGATAAAAGCGGATTTAAATTGATGAAGGTTACACAAGGATCTGTTAAATCTGAAGATTCGAAAATTTAAGGAAACCAAAAATGTCAGCTGAATTGGAAAAAAATTACGGCGCGGATTCGATTCAAGTTCTTGAAGGACTGGAAGCCGTACGAAAACGACCCGGAATGTATATCGGCGACACTTCGGTCAAAGGCTACCACCATTTGGTTTATGAAATTGTTGATAACTCGGTGGATGAAGCCCTGGCCGGATTCTGCAAAGAAATTTTAATTACAATTCATGCCGATGATTCAGTCACGGTTGAAGACAACGGCCGAGGCATTCCAGTTGGTCAGCACAAAAATGGAAAATCCGCTCTTGAGGTCGTGATGACAGTGCTTCATGCTGGCGGAAAATTTGATGGCTCAAGCTACAAAGTCTCTGGTGGTTTGCATGGAGTTGGCGCTTCTGTCGTGAACGCGTTGTCGTCACGATGTTCCGTTGAAGTTTGCAGGGAAGGTTCGATTTGGACACTGGCTTTTGCCAAGGGTGTTCCTCAGGGAGTGATTCAAAAAATTGGCGAAACAGACAAGACCGGAACCAAAACAAATTTCAGACCTGATCGAGAAATTTTTAAAGATGCTAGCATCATTTACGATTTTAATATTTTAGCAAACCGATTCAGGGAATTAGCGTTTTTAAATGCAGGTTTAAAATTTATTCTAACCGACGAGCGAACCAATCGAAAACAAGAGTTTCAGTTTGAACGAGGCATTGCTGAGTTTGTCGAATATTTGAATCAAAGTAAAAAAGCTTTACACAATCAGGTAGTGTTTTTTAAAGGCGAAAAAGAACAAGTCGAAGTTGAAATCGCTATGCAGTGGAATGATTCATATTCAGAATCCATTTTCACTTATTGCAATAACATCAACACAATCGAAGGCGGATCGCATTTGGTGGGATTCAGAGGCGCATTGACTCGAACCACAAACGCCTATGCTACCAATAAAAATTTACTGAAAGATTTGAAAGTCAGCTTGGAAGGCGAAGACATTCGTGAAGGATTGGCTGCAGTGGTTTCTGTTAAAGTTCGTGAACCACAGTTTGAAGGACAAACCAAAACTAAATTAGGAAATAACGAAGTCAAAGGGATCGTTGAATCCCTGGTGAATGATAAATTAGCCGATTGGTTGGATAGAAATCCCGGAATGGCTAAAACCATTGTGGGTAAATGTGTGGAAGCCGCCCGAGCCAGAGATGCGGCTAGAAAAGCCCGCGAGTTGACTCGCAGAAAAACGGCATTAGACGCAGGATCATTGCCAGGAAAAATGGCTGACTGCCAAGAAAAAGATCCAACAATCTGTGAACTTTATTTGGTTGAGGGAGATTCAGCAGGTGGTTCAGCAAAGCAAGCTCGTGATCGCAGAACACAAGCCGTGTTGCCGCTAAAAGGTAAAATTTTAAATGTTGAAAAAGCTCGTTTTGATAAAATGCTTTCCAACGATGAAATAAAAATGATGATTTCAGCTATCGGTACGGGAATTGGGAAAGACAATGTGACTATCGACAAAGTTCGGTACCACAAAATTATTATCATGACTGATGCGGATGTGGACGGATCACATATCAGAACTTTGTTGCTGACTTTCTTTTATCGACAGATGCCCGAAGTTTTGGAACGAGGATACGTTTACATAGCACAGCCACCTTTGTACCGAGCAAAGAAAGGAAACTCAGAAACTTATTTGAAAGATGATTTTGCACTGACTGAGTTTTTGTTATCTTCTGGCTTGAAAGATTTGAAAATTGTATCTGCTAAAAAACAATTGTCAGAAGCGGATATAAAAACTTTTGTTTTAAATATTCAGAAATTTTCCAGTTTGTTAAAAGCAGCTTCCAGTAAATACGATCCAGAGGTTTTATATTTTCTGATCAGTAAAGCTCAAATTACCGAGAAAACTTTTGAGAGCGATGATTCACTAAACAATCTGGGAAAATCCGTTAATGATTGGGTTTTGAATAAAAAATTATCTGGAGTGACTGAGTTCACTCATTCGGTGACACCTGATGAAAAAGGTAAAAAGATTGAACTGGTCACCAATCGCTACGCACAACGAATGGTAACAAAAATTTCATTGAACACTCTTAGGTCACCTGAGTGGATTGAGCTGACTGAAATCTGGAAGTCCCTTCAGCAAGTCAGCCAATTTCCATTAACAGTAAAAATTGAAAATAAAGATTTTTCTTTCGAAGATTATGAAACTTTTCACAAGCAAACTATGGAAAGCACCAAAAAGGGATATTACATCCAACGATACAAGGGATTGGGTGAAATGAATCCCGAACAACTTTGGGAAACTACATTGAATCCTGAGAACAGAAATTTATTAAAAGTAACAATTGATGATGCTCTTGCTGCAGACGAAACATTCAGTATTTTAATGGGTGAGCTGGTTGAACCACGCAGGAAATTCATTCATGATAATGCACTGATGGCCAGAGGATTGGACGTATAATGGATCAAGCACCTCCACCAGAACGCGGAATAACCTTAGTCGATATCAACAAAGAAATGCGTGAAGCTTATTTGCAGTATTCGATGAGCGTTATTGTAGGCAGAGCTTTGCCAGACGTTCGGGATGGATTGAAGCCTGTTCATAGACGTGTGTTGTTTGCAATGCATGAGATGAGCAACACTCATGATAAACCTTATAAAAAATCTGCCAGGGTTGTGGGTGATGTGATCGGTAAATACCATCCTCATGGTGACAACGCAGTTTACGATACCATGGTCAGAATGGCTCAGGATTTTTCACTGCGATATCCGCTTGTGGATGGACAGGGAAATTTTGGATCTATCGATGGCGACAGCCCAGCCGCTCAACGTTACACAGAAGTTCGAATGACCAGATTGGCAGAAGAGCTGCTGGAAGATATCGACAAAGAAACAGTTCCTTTTGGTCCCAACTATGACGATTCATTAGTAATACCCCATGTCTTGCCAGCTAAGTTTCCAAATTTATTGGTTAACGGTAGCGCTGGAATTGCAGTGGGTATGGCGACCAATATTCCTCCTCACAATTTGACTGAAGTAATCGATGGCTGCATTCACTTGATTGGAAATCCTGAGTGTCCTATCGATGAGTTGATCGAGAGAATTCCTGGTCCTGATTTTCCATCAGCTGGTGTGATTTCTGGCAAAGAAGGAATTTTACAAGCGTACAAAAAAGGTAAAGGAATCATCACCCTAAAAGCTGTTACAGAAATAACAACTTTGAAAGACCACGAAGAAATCATAGTTAACGAAATTCCCTATCAGGTGAATAAAGCGAAATTGATCGAATCAATTGCTGATTTGGTTCATGAAAAACAAATCGAAGGTATTTCAGATATCCGCGATGAATCTTCACGCGAAGGCATGAGGATAGTTATTGTTTGTAAACGTGGTGAAAACGCAAATGTGATTTTGAATCGTTTGTATAAATTCACACAAATGCAAATCAGTTTCGGTATTATCATGCTGGCTCTGGATGCCAAAAATCAGCCTGTGACTTTTGATCTAAAAGGCATGCTGCAGGCTTTTGTGGATCATCGCAGAGACGTGGTCACAAAGCGGTGTTTGTTTGATCTTAAGAAAGCACAAGACAGAGCTCATATTTTAGAAGGTCTTAAAAAAGCACTCGAAATCATTGATCAAGTTATTCAAACAATTAAAGCTTCAAGCGAAGCCAATGTAGCAAAAGCAAATCTGATTGAAAAATTTGGTTTTTCAGAAAAACAAGCTGTCGCTATTTTGGAAATGCGATTGCAAAGACTGACAGGTCTTGAGCGTGGCAAGATTGAACAAGAGCTTGCAGAATTACAAAAGCAAATTGAATGGCTGAAAATGGTTTTGGGTGATGTGAAAGAAATTTTTAAAATCATCGTGGCCGAGCTTAAAGAAATTCAAGCTAAGTATGGTGATAAACGTAAGACGCAAATCACTGGTTCCACAGAGGACATCGAAGACGAAGATTTGATCGCAGAAGAGCCAATGGTCGTGACCATTACCAATACAGGTTATATTAAGCGAATTCCAACGGACCAGTACCGTTTGCAAAAACGTGGTGGCAAAGGCTTGAAGGGTATGGAGACTCGCGAAGAAGACTATGTCCGTGATATCTTTACAGCCAGTACAAAAACAACTCTGTTAATTTTTTCTGATAAAGGGAAATTGTATTGGAGCAAAGTTCACAGATTGCCATTGGGAAACAGAACATCAAAAGGCAAAGCAATTGCCAATGTCGTTCAGCTGTCACCAAATGAAAAGGTTATGGCTGTTTTGCCCGTAAATGAGTTCAGAGAAGATCAATTTGTAGTTATGGTTACCCAGAAGGGTATTATCAAAAAAACCAGCCTGGATGCGTTTACCAATCAAAGAACTGCTGGGATTATTGCACTCACGACGGATTTAGATGACGTCGTAATTGATGCAAAACTAAGCAATGGTACTAGTACAATTTTTATTGCAACAAAAGAAGGCATGTCGATCCGATTTGAAGAAGAGGAAGTTCGTGCCATGGGAAGAACTGCCAGAGGCGTACGTGGCATCAATCTGGGTGAAAAAGACATTGTTATCAGTATGGAAGTCTTTGAGAAAGATAGCAAAGACACAGTATTAATGGTCACTGAAAGCGGCTACGGTAAGCGATCAGAGGCAGAGGAATACAGAATCCAAGGACGTGGCGGCGTGGGAATTATCACTCAGAAAACGACTGATAAAGTAGGAAACGTTGTCGGAGCCAAAAAGGTGAAAAACGGACAGGAAGTTATTTTGAGCACCGATAAAGGCCAAAATATCCGAATGAAAGTTTCGGATATCTCGGTGTTAGGTCGAAACACTCAAGGTGTAAGATTAATCAATCTGAGTGAAAAGGACGAAAAGGTAACCAGCTTGGCCGTTGTTGAAGATGAAGATACAGCTAGCGGTGGTGATGGAGTTGTTACTCATTAATTTAAAAAGGCTCGTCCTTTTGATTTTTGTGATCTTGGGATCTGGATGCCAAGAATCTGCTAAAACAATTTTAGAAAAAGCAAAGAACAATATTGAAATCTCGAATTTTCAAAAGGCTGTCGATGGCTTGGAATTTCTGGTCGCTCGGTTTCCGGAATCAAAAGAATCAATCGAAGGTGCTTTTGAAGCCGCCAAAATCTGCAAGGTGGAAACCAAGGATTATCCTAAGGCTATTAGCTTCTTAAAACATATAATTTTGTATTCAAAATCTGTAGAAGACAGAATCAATGCTCAGAAACAGTTGATTAATATTTTGATCGAACAAATGAGTGATTATAAAAATGCTGTGATCGAGATAAACAAACTAATAGTGCAGTTAAAAAATAAATCAGAAATCGCAGACTATAAAATGAAACTGGCAAAAACATATTTTTATTTAAATGACTTCAATCAAGCCGCTAATGAAGTTGATGAATTTCTGTTGCAAAAAGATTTAGATCCTAAGAAGCAATTTGATTTGTTGGTTCTGAAAGGAAGCATTTTTCTGGCAAAAAAGGACATGGCATCCGCAGCACAGGTTTTTTTAAAAGTACTAAAGGAATTTCCTGACTTTTCAAAAGCAGAAAACGTGGCACTTACGTTGGCGGTTTGTTATGAAGAACTTAAAGATTTTAAAAATGCGATAGCAGTTTTAAATAATTTGAAAACATATCATCCAACACCAGAATATATTGAAAGCAAAATCCAGAAATTAATGGAAAAACAAAAAAATGCCCCCGGAGCCAAAGGCATGAGAAAATAATGGATAAAAAATATTTAGTTTTCATAGGAATTGGATTTGAACTGGTTGCTATTATTTTGACCTGTATTTTTATAGGTCAAAAATTGGATGAAAAATATCATGGAAAAGGAATGTTTCTGATAGGCTTTTCAGTCTTGGGATTAACTGGCTGGCTGATTCATGTATTGAAGATGCTTAGACATTTTGAGAAAGATGACCAGTAGTGGCCGCTTCAATCTTAGGAACCAATGCAGTTGTGTCTGCCATAATGTGCTTAATTATTAAGCTTCTTTGGAGCCAACACATCACATCATTTGCTATTGGTACTGTGTTTGCGTTCATAATTTTGGGTGGATGGATGATTGTATGGTCTCCGCTCAAACATAAGAAATTCATTGCCCTTGTTCTTCTATTTATTGTATCTAAATACGCAATTTTCGCGGTTAGTTTGTATTGGCTCGTCCAAGTTTACCAAATCGAAACGCTTTGGTTTATTTTTGGAACGACATCATTAATTCCGACCGCTTTAGTTTTAGCATTAAAGGAAGCCAACAAATGACATTCTCTTGGTCCTCACTGGTAGCAGGCGAACATTATGCCCATGTAGTAACTGGAGCTGTTGTTGGTGGAACTTTGGTAGCAACAGCTTTGGCCGCAAAAAGAGCATTAGGAACTGGTGATCAGGTTGCTGTTCCTGCTGGAAAGTTTTCGATCAGAGGAATTTTTGAGTTTTTTACGGAATATATTGATGACATGACAAAAATGGTAATTGGTGAACATGGACGCAAGTTCGTACCGATGTTCGCTGCTATTTTTACTTGGGTGTTATTTAATAATTTAGTCGGACTGTTACCGGGAATGATGCCTGCGACTCAAAATTTGAACACGACTTTAGCTATGGGTATTTTGATGTTCCTTGTCTATAACTTCATGGGTTTCAAAGAAAATGGAGTTGGCTATTTGAAACATTTTTTGGGCCCAGTTATCTGGCTTGCACCAATGATGTTAATCATCGAAGTGATTTCACATCTTGTTCGTCCAATGAGCCTAGGTCTGAGACTAGCTAATGTTCTGGCTGGTGATCATACTGTAGTGGGACTGTTTTTGGGTCTTTTCCCTGTTTTCTTGCCACTGCCATTTTATATGATGGGTATTTTCGTAAGTGTTGTTCAAGCATTTGTGTTTACGTTGCTTTCAATGGTTTACGTTGCATTGGCGACTGCACACGATCATTAATTTAATTTAATCAAAGGAGAAAAATATGAAAAACATCTTAAAGGGAACGTTCGCAGCAGTGTCGACTTACTTAGTGACATCACCAGCTTTTGCTCAAGAAGCAGTCGCTCAAGCCAGCACAGGCAGTGACAGAGGGTTGATAGCCATTAGTGCTAGTATTGCAATTGGTGTTGCAGTATTGGGGGGCAGTATAGGTCAAGGTATGGCCGCAACTTCTGCACTTGAAGGTATCGCCAGAAATCCAGGTGCTTCCGGAAAAATCTTCACTCCAATGATCATCGGTTTGGCGTTGATCGAGTCTCTGGTGATCTACGCCCTAGTTATTGCTTTCAATTTATCAGGTAAACTATAAATATTGGGTCACGATTTTTTCAAATCGTGATCTGATTCTGTCTAATCCGTTTGGTGTTGAGGATTCAAATCTCAACACCAATACCGGTTGAGTATTTGAAGCCCTGGCTAAGGCCCACCCGTCATTAAAACTGGCTCTAACACCATCGGTGAAGTCTAAACGGACGTCTTTAGGATCTTCAGATTTTAATGATTCAATAAGTTTTTGAACGATCAAAACTTTTTTCTCCTCAGTTGTGTCAATTCTAATTTCGGGAGTATTGTAGGCTTTTGGCAAACCTTCTAACAATTCAGGAATGGTTTTCCCAGTTTTGGCCAAAATCTCGCAAACCCTTAGCCCTGCATAAAGGGCATCATCGTATCCATAATTTCGATCAGCAAAAAATATGTGACCAGACATTTCGCCGCCAAAAGGTGATTTTTCTGATTTAATTTTCTCTTTGATCAACGAATGTCCGGTCTTCCACATAATAGGAATGCCACCAAATTTTTTAACATCGGCGTACATTCGGTCAGAACACTTAACATCCCCGATAATTTTTTTACCCGGAGTTTCAGACAAAATTTGTCGACTGATCAATACCATTAATTCATCGCCATAAATCATATTACCTAAGTGATCTACGACACCAATACGATCAGCGTCGCCATCAAATCCTATTCCTACCCGAGCCTTGTTGGTTCTAACTGCAGCTATTAAATCCACCAAATTTTTTTCGACAGTGGGATCTGGGTGATGATTAGGAAATTTACCATCTGGTTTTTCAAACAAAATTGTTGGTTTAAGACCAACTGATTCAAATAGTTTCCTGACGATGCAACCTGCGGCTCCGTTGCCGCAATCTAGTACGACAGGAAGGTCCTTCAGATTGCCGAATTCCTTTTTGTACCGTTCGACGTACTCAGGAAAAATATCATAACTGACCTCGCTGCCTTTTCCCGTGGGATATTCTTGTCTTTCAATAAAACCCAAAAGTTTTTGAATTTCAGCACCAAAAATAGTTGTTTTATCGACACTGATTTTAAACCCGTTGTATTCAGGTGGATTGTGACTGCCGGTTATCATAATCCCGCCGACAGCTTCCTTGATATTAAATGTCGAAAAATAACTGATTGGGGACGTTATTAATCCCAAGAAAATAACTTTGGCGCCGCATTCTTGCAAACCCTTGGACATTGCTGTTTTTATTTCTGGTCCTGATAATCTGGCATCGTAACCCAAGGTCACGACAGGATTCTTAATACCTTTTTCCTTCAGTAAATACTGACAATAGGCGCGGCCCAGGTGATAGGCAAAATCTGCATCAAACTGACCATTGTAAACGCCTCTGATATCGTATTCTCTAAAAATCACCTTCTGATACATAAACACTTCCTTATTTATTACTTAACCTCTGCGCAGTTTTAATGGCAAGAAGCATAGAATTATATTGAGCTTTGTTTTTACCAAAAATATCTTTTGCAGTTCCGTGATCCACTGAAGTTCTGACAAAGGGCAAACCCAAACTGATATGAACTCCTGATTCAAACCCATGAATCATTTTAAAAGGTATTAATCCCTGATCGTGATAACAAGCGATATAGGCATCGTACTTTTTCCAGTTTGGTTTCATAAACGCAACATCAGGCACCAAGGGTCCAGCTATACCTAACTTTGATACAATCGGTTTTAGCACCTCAGAATCAAATTTAGAAATCACGCCGTCATCGCCAGCATGAGGATTTAAACCCAATAGAGCAATTTTTTTATAGTTAAACTGTTTCAAATATTGAACCAACAATTCAATTTTACTTCGATTAATTTGTTCAGTTACTTCGTTGATCTGACAGTGCCCTGTCAACAATGCCACATTAAAATATTTGCCGATAAAATACATAAATACTTCAGTTGAATCAGTAAGGCTTTTCAAAAGTCCTGTGTGACCAACAGAACTGTGTCCAGATTGGCTTATCAATTGTTTTGATAAGGGTCCCGTAATCATTGCGTACCCGTGCTGTTGGCAAAGGCTTCCAGCAGTTAAAACCCAATCAACAGGGCTTTCAGTAGACTGAAAATTTATGATTGGTGCAGGGTTGCCCAGAGCTTGGTGAATCGAATCCTCAATCGGATAGCTGTGTTTACTTAATTTCGCAGACTTTTTGGCTGGCCGCTCTGAAAAGAAAACAAACTTTTCGGATTTTTTAGGTTTGATTTTTTTAAGTGCTTTTAGAGTGACTTCCAGACCAATGCCGTCCGCGTCACCCGTAGTGATCAAATAAGTGCTCATAAATTTATGCGAACAAAGGCATCTTCTTTTTTGTTTTCAATCCAAATCTTCAGATGCTTTTGAAATGATTTTTCAAACAGTTCGGCCCGGATTTTTTCTTTCTCTTTTTCAAACTTCGGGTCTGAAATAACCTTCTTAGATATCACTCTAACAATATGAATTCCTGATTTGGACCGAATAGGTTTACTGATTTCATTTGCACTCAATCCAGAAATTACCTTTTCGATTTCAGGCAAAAATTCGCCTGCTTTAAATGTCCCCAGCATTCCGCCCGTGTTAAAATTAGGATCTTCACTGTGCTGTTCGGCCAGATTTTCAAATGACTGACCTGAGCCCACTAGCTTCGATACAGATTCTGCACGGCTCATGGCTGCTTCCCATCCACCTTTTTGGGGTCTAAACAAAATATGGGCCAAGGTGAATTCATGGGAACCTAAATTAAGATTTGGATTTCGTTTTTGATACTCAGAGGCAATATCTTCCTCGGAAACCCTGATTTTAGATGAAATTTCTTGCTCGATGACGGACTGCCTTTCAATACGAGTTTTTAAAAAGTTCTGATATTCGGCCGCAGACATTCCCTGATTTTTAATTGCCGCCAACAAATCATTTCTGGTTGCACCATTTCTTTTGGCAATGGATCGGATTTCTTGTTCAACCCGTTCAATTGTTACCGACATATTGTTTTTTTTGACTTCAGAATCCAGCAATTTTTCACTGATTAAATAATTTAACAATTCTGTTCTGTCGCTTTTTATTGAATCAATCGACTTACCCAACAGAAGCATGTCATCAATCATTCCTGATTTTCTGAGGCCAGAGGAAAATTGGCTTAAATCCGATTCTGTGATGATTTCGTTGTTCACAACGGCAACAATTTTATCGACCAATTCCGCGGCGTTTCCGACAGAAATTAAAAGACTCAATATCACACTTAACATAACTACCTCATTCTGGTTTCTATACTGATTGCATCGACCAGGGCCCTATCTCTGAGCACCCTACTGGATCTGATTTGTCTGTCCAGCCAATTTACAAACTCAGCTTGTTCTTTCTGAGCCTCAACCATGTTTTTGATTAATTTCTTATTGTTCTCAAAGGCTGAAAATCCTGCAGGATTTTTTTTGTCTACTTTGAAAATATGAAAGCCATAACTGGATTCCAAGACTTGGCTGACTCCGCCGACAGGCAAGGTGAAAGCTTTGTCAAAAATATCCACAGTGCCTTTTTCAAAAGTGCCGACTTTGCCCCCAGTTCTGGCCTCGGGAGCTACAGAATATTCCTTTGCCAGTTTTTCAAATGAATTTTTTCGGAGTTCCGTTTTGATAACTTCGGCTTTATTCAGGTCATCGACAACAATTTGCCTCAGATCAATGGATTCTCCCCGTTTAAAGAAGTCTTTGTTGGTAGCATAGTATTTTCGCATATCATCGTCGGTAACCGGAGCAGACTTTTCATTAATTTTTTTAA
Organism: Pseudobdellovibrionaceae bacterium; assembly: GCA_044359815.1. GTDB lineage: Bacteria > Bdellovibrionota > Bdellovibrionia > Bdellovibrionales > Bdellovibrionaceae > JBIKLL01. The sequence goes on along the minus strand of JBIKLL010000002.1, from coordinate 102,047 downwards.
AAACCTTTCGTTCAATAAGCGCTTCCTTCATGCTTTTTTGCCAATCAGAAAATGACATATTGTTTTCAGCCAGAACCTCACGAAAAGATAAATCATCAGGGTAGCTGGATCTGATAGAATTAGTTTCATTTTCGAGTTCAGCATCCGAAACGGTAATTGAGTTTTGTTTTGCAAAATCATTAATTAGTGAACGCATAACAAAATCACGGATAATTTTTTCTTTGACCCTTCTAAGGATGGCAGGATCTTTGGCGGACAAGGCATCGAAGTCCTTCAACTCAAAAACCAAGCGGTCTGAAAAGTCTTTAACCGTTAGGGTGCTCTCGTTGACTTTTACGACAGGTTTTCTGGAAATCATGCTGGCTGAGTCTGTGCAGCCAGCAATTACCAATGCAATTACGAAACTACTGCAAAAGTTTTTGATTGGTTTCGATTTGATAAGATTTTTTAAGTTTATCAAAATATTCGTTAAAAACGTCTTTTCGTTTTTCATTAAACAGTGACATTCGAATTTGTTTTCTGTCAGCGTTTTCAAAATTTCTTCTTCCGGTTACTTTAACTATGTGAAACCCATACAAAGTTTCAATTAATCCCTTAACATCATTAACCTTCATTCCCAAAATAGTGTCGTAATAATTAGGAACTAGTGTCAGCCGTGTTTGAAACCCAATATCACCACCATAAGTTTTACTCAAAGTATCATCAGAATACAACTTAACCAATTCTTCAAAAGGTCTCTTGCTGGATTTAACTTCAGACAAGATTTCCTCGGCACGTTTTTTAGCTTCAGCGCGTTGTTCTGGTGTGGCTCCTTGCTTAAGCTCAATCAAAATATGTGAGCTTCGAATCTCGGGATTTTTCTTGTAAAAATCCTGTAATTCTTTTTCGGTAACTGAAATTTTTTGAACTTTATCAGCTAGCTCTTTTTCCAACAGTGATTTGTACAGCTCTTGCTGCATACGATCCTGAACAGTGGGGTCTTGGTTTAGTTTTTTCTTCTGGGCTTCCTGTAAACCAACTTCATACCGGACTAAATCTTCTAGAAACTGCTGTTTTGTGGGTGGATTAATGGTCTGTGATTTAACGGCATTAAATTTTTTGTTAAATTCATCCACGGTGATTTTTTTGCCATTGACGCTGGCAACAACGGCGTCTTTTGCCTGGGCGCTCACATCAGGAGCAAATCCCAAACTGAAAACAAAGCAGGATGTTAAAATTAAGATGAATAAATATTTTTGCATAGTTACCTCTATTTAAAGGCTAACAAAGCAACTCATGCGTCGCAATTTTTTTGGAGAGCTTGCCCTTGCGCGTTTCGCAGTGCATCCGCAAGTTTATCAGCTAAAGCTTGGTCACGTGGATCCAAATCCCGCGAAATAGGATCAAAAACTTTCCGCCAAACGATGGTGATTCTCGCAAAGGGTTTTGGCAGGAATGTTTTGTTCCAGGCTTTAGGGAATTTCCAGCTTGTGCCGGCATGGACTCCTGCTGCGTAAATAGGTGCACTGACCAGCCGGCTAAATTCAAAAACACCTGGTTTAACTATGTGCAAAGGTCCCTTGGGGCCATCCACAGCAAAGCTAATACTATGACCGTCTTTGACAATTTTGATTAATCCTTTCAAGCCTGCCACAGCTCCTTTGGAACTAGAGCCCCGGGAAGTTTTTCCACCCAATAAGTTTATAACTATGCTCATCATTTCGCCGTCATCGCTTTTTGATGACATGGTGGCAACATTGTACCTTCTGACAGTGGAAATCAAAACTAACTCATCCCCATGCCAGTGAGACAAAATAATTGGCGATTTATTTTTTATAAGATTCTTAAAGTCCGTTGGTTCATCGTAGGTGATTCGCCATGTGCGCCATAGGAGCTCATATAAAAACCAAATCACATAGCTCAGGATATATTTTTTAAGAAAACGCTCCAATAAATTAACCCGCTAAGGCCCTTTTAAATTCTGCGGTTAATTTAGGAACAACATCAAATAAATCTCCCACTATACCGTAAGTGGCTTTCTGAAAAATGGGGGCATTAGCATCATTGTTGATTGCAACAATCACTCGGCTACTGCTCATCCCAGCCAAATGTTGAATGGCTCCAGAAATTCCCACTGCAATATACAGCGACGGAGCCACTGTTTTTCCAGTTTGACCGACTTGCATTGAATGAGAAACCCAACCAGCATCAACAACGGCTCTTGATGCACCTACAGTTGCGCCCAAAACATCAGCCAAATCATTTAACAGACTAAAATTTGCGGCTTCTTTGAGGCCTCTTCCACCTGAAACAATAATATTTGCCTCGGTTAGATCTAGTTTGCTGGAAGACCCTTTTACCACTTCTTTTAAAATTGCCGAGACATCAGGCCCTACAAAAGATTTTTCATTTACCGTAGCGGCTGATCCAGAAGCTGTAGCAACCGGCATTTGATTTGCGCGCATTAAAACCAGTGCTGTTGATCCAGATATTTCTTGTTGAGAAACGCATTTGCCAGAATACAAAGGCTTTTTAACCTTCACAGAACTTCCGTTTAATGAAACCTCTGTGCAATCTGTCAGTAAGCCAAATCCCAGTTTAGCTGAAACTCTGGCAAATAAATCCCTGCCTAAAGCATTTGATGATGCTAAAAAAAGCTGAGGTTTTGATTCGCCAATCAGGGCAGCAAATAAGGCTGTAAAGATTTCGGGATTGTATTTGTCTAAGGTGGCATCGCCATAAACGTGCAATGCAGTGGCGCCGAATCCACCGGCTTCTGTAGCCAACGCTTTTGCCGAAGTTCCCAGAGCGACTGCTTCAACAGTAGATCCTGTAGATTTAGCAAACGACAAAAGCTCCTGTGATGAGCGTTTCAGTTTTCCATTGCTGCTTTCTATATAAACTAAGATTTTTCCCATGGGTCTCCTTAAAAATTATAAGACTTTTGCTTCATCTCTGAGGGCTTTTACCAAGGCAGTGGCCTGCGCCACAGAGTCACCTGATAACAATTTTACGGCTGGCTTTTCGGCAGGCAGTTCGATTTTTAAAACCTTTGTTTTAGCTTCTGGATTAATTGCAAGTCCTGCCAGATTGAGCTCTTTGATGACTTTCTTTTTGGCTTTCATAATACCTGGAAGGCTTGCGTACCTGGGCGTATTAAGTCCCTTATTGGCAGAAATCATAGCAGGCAGTTTGATTTCAAAAATTTCTTTTGATCCGCCTTCAATATCTCGCTCTGCTGTGACCTTTTCCCCCTGAATGCTTAATTTAGATACAACTGAAAGGGATGGAATGCCTAAAATAGTTGCAACCATTTGTGGAACGGCCCCTTGATTGTCATCGATTGCTAGCTTTCCTGAAAAAATAATTTTTGCACCGCCTTCTTTTTTGATGGCTTCGGCTAAAACAGCCGCGGTTTGCAAATTATCAAAATTTTCCGGGACATCAATACTGATGGCTTCATCAGCACCCATGGCCAGGGCTGTTCGCAAGCTTTCGACGGTTCTTTTGGTTGGCCCACATGTCATGACCCAAACCTGGGATCCTGCCATCTGGTCGCGGGTTTTAACGGCTTCTTCCACGGCAAATTCATCATAGGGATTCATGACCCATTTTACACCAGCTTGATCGATGGCTGTCCCATCGGCGCTGATTTTGATCTTGGTTTCAGTGTCGGGCACCTGTTTGATTAAAACAAAAATTTTCATTTTCTACCTCGAATGAAAGCTATTAATCGATATTGCATCAGAGTGTATAGTTAACTCATTGCTTCAGCTAGACAAAATTTTATCTGCACCATACAAATAGTATATCAACAGGTGGTGACAACTTGAGTACGAATGCATTGAAAAGTTTCGCGACGTCTTCTGTCGGCAAAAAATATATAATGGGAATTACAGGATTGGTGTGGGCTGGATTTGTTTTTGTTCACATGGCTGGTAATTTATTAATCCTGGTTGGGGCTGATGCTTTTAACAAGTACGGTCATGCAATAGTCACGGGGCCCTTGTTGTATCCCGTAGAAGTCATTTTGGTCTTAAGCTTAATTGTACATGTCACCCTTGCTGTCAGATTAACGATGGAAAATCGAAAAGCTCGGGGTGCCCAGCGATACGCAGCAAAGGCCAGCGGTGGTAAAGCCGTGTCGTTTGCCAGTCAAACAATGGCCGTGCAGGGCAGTTTGATTTTGTTTTTTATAATTTCACACCTAGCTACCTTTAAATACGGAACCTATTACGAAACCACGGTCAATGGTGTGGTTATGAGGGATCTGCACAGACTCGTCGTTGAATGTTTTAAGCAACCTGGGTTTTTGATTTTTTATGTGGTGGCACTTTTGGTTTTAGGTTTTCACTTAAAGCATGGAGTGAATTCAATATTTCAATCTTTTGGTTTTCGCGAGGACAAATACGCAGGTCTTTTTAAAAAGATCGGACTGATTTATGGAATTGTCGTGGCCGGAGGATTTATCATTCAACCTATTTACGTTTATTTTATTGTGGGGTCATAGATGTCATCAATTTTAGATTCAAAAATTCCTGAAGGAGCAATTGAGGACAAATGGGAAGATCACAAGTTTCACATGAAACTGGTGAGCCCTGCCAATAAAAGAAAATTCACAGTGATTGTTGTGGGAACTGGTTTGGCGGGCGGCAGTGCTGCGGCTTCGTTGGGCGAGCTCGGTTATAAGGTCAAAGCTTTTTGTGTGCACGAAAGTCCTCGTCGCGCACATTCGGTTGCCGCCCAAGGTGGAATCAACGCTGCAAAAAATTATAAAAACGATGGCGACAGTGTTTACAGATTGTTTTACGACACTGTCAAAGGCGGCGACTTTAGAGCGCGTGAAGCTAATGTTTACAGACTGGCTCAAGTTTCAACACAAATTATTGATCAGTGTGTGGCCCAGGGCGTGCCACTAGCCCGCGAATACGGTGGTTTGTTATCTAATAGATCTTTTGGCGGGGCTCAGGTGTCCAGAACTTTTTATGCCAGAGGGCAAACAGGACAACAATTATTGCTGGGAGCCTATTCGGCAATGATGAGACAGGTAAATAAAAAACAGGTAGATCTGTATTACAGACGTGAAATGCTAGAATTGATCATGGTTAATGGCAAGGCTCGTGGAATTATCACCAGAAATTTACTGACGGGTGAGCTTGAAAGACATGAAGCAGATTGTGTTGTGCTGGCTACAGGCGGTTATTCGAATGTGTTTTTCCTGTCGACTAATGCCATGGCTTGCGCTGTGACGGCGGCTTGGAAGGCTCATAAAAAAGGAGCTTTTTTTGCAAATCCTTGTTTCACACAAATTCATCCAACATGTATCCCAGTGGCAGGGGAAATTCAGTCAAAGCTGACTTTGATGTCTGAGTCTTTGCGAAATGACGGTAGGGTTTGGGTTCCCAAGAAAAAGGGCGACAAAAGACCTCCGCACGAAATCCCAGAAGACGAAAGAGATTATTTTTTAGAAAGAATTTATCCCAGTTTTGGAAATTTAGCCCCGCGAGACGTGGCATCCAGGCAGGCCAAATTCAGAGTTGACGAAGGACATGGTGTGGGTGGCACGGGTGTCGCAGTTTATCTGGATTTCAAGGATGCCATTGGCAGACAGGGAGAAAAAGCCGTGTCTGAAAAATATGGAAATTTATTTGAAATGTACGACAAAATCACAGGTGAAAATCCCTACAAAATGCCGATGAGAATTTTCCCAGCTCCGCATTACACTATGGGTGGTTTGTGGGTCGATTATAATTTGATGAGCACAATTCCGGGATTGTTTGTAGCCGGCGAAGCTAATTTTTCTGATCATGGTGCCAACAGATTGGGTGCTTCGGCATTAATGCAAGGATTGGCAGACGGTTATTTTGTACTGCCCTACACGATTGGAAATTACTTGGCCAACGCACAACTGGATAAAGTTTCAAAAGACAGCGATGCCTTTAAAGCCGGCCAAGATACCGCTCAAAAAGAAATTGATAAAATGATGTCAATTAAGGGATCACAAACAGTCGACAGCATTCATAAAAAATTAGGACACATCATGTGGGAATACTGTGGGATGTCCAGAAGCGAAGTTGGGTTGAAAAAAGCGCTGGAAATCATTCCGAAACTGAAAGAGCAATTCTGGAATGATATTAAAATTCCAGGCACTGCAAAGGGTGTCAATCCTGAGCTTGAGAAAGCGGGTCGTGTTGCGGACTTTTTAGAATTGGGTGAGCTGATGTGTTTGGATGCTCTTGAGCGTAAAGAATCTTGCGGTGGACATTTTAGGGAAGAATACCAAACACCAGATAATGAAGCTAAGCGTGATGACCAAAATTTCTGTTATGTTGCCGCCTGGGAGAATCAAGGAAATCAAAAGGCGAAACTGCACAAAGAAGAATTAAAATTTGAAAATGTTAAACTGGCTACCAGAAGCTATAAGTGAGGAATTGAATGGGTGGAACTGGCGGAAAATTATTAAATCTAGTTTTGAAAGTTTGGCGACAAACCGGCAAATCAGAAGGCAAGTTTGTTAATTATGATGCTAAGGGGGTTTCAGAAGACTCCAGTTTTTTAGAAATGCTTGATCAGGTCAACGAAGGCTTGGTTTTAAAGGGTGAAGAACCGATTGCTTTTGATCATGATTGCCGCGAAGGAATATGCGGAAGTTGCGGATTTATGATCAATGGAAACGCTCATGGCCCACAAAAACACACCACTGTCTGTCAGCTGCATATGAGAGTTTTTAAAGACGGTGAAACCCTGACCTTGGAACCTTGGAGGGCTCAGTCCTTTCCAGTAATCAAAGATCTGATGGTAGACCGATCAGCTTTTGACAGAATCATTACTTCGGGCGGATTTATTTCTGTTGATACAGGTAATGCAAAAGATGCCAATAGCTTGCCCATACCAAAACCCGATGCCGATGCAGCGTTTTCAGCGGCAGAATGCATTGGATGCGGAGCCTGTGTGGCCAGTTGCAAAAATGCTTCTGCAATGTTGTTTGTATCAGCCAAGGTTTCCCATCTGGCTTTGCTTCCTCAAGGTCAGGTTGAAAGATTTGAAAGAGTAGAAAACATGGTTGCCACCATGGACCAAGAGGGCTTTGGTGCATGCACTTCGACCGGATCTTGCTCAGCGGCCTGCCCCAAGGGGATTTCACTGGCCAACATAGCAAAAATGAATCGCGAAAGACTGTCCTCTGCGATCTTCAAGCGCGAAGCTGTCCAAGGCGACGGAATTTAATTAATAGAATAATTATTTTTTAAAAATTCACATATTTATTTTTATTAAAAAGGGTTACAGCTCGTGCTTCATCCGCTCGGGCTTTGCCCCCGCCATCCTGGCTCCGCGGAGAACCCTTTTTAATAAAAATAAATATGTGAATTTTTAAAAATAATATGCAGGAAAAATAACTCTTCTATTAATTAATTAAATTCCGTCACCCTAATTTTAGTTCGGGCGTGGGCAAGGTCGATTAAAGGGCTCCAGTTTTATTTTTGAAACAATCCCATACAATTTATTAATATGTGTGCCTTCCAAAGATTGAATTTTATTTTCAGATCTAAAGGTTGGAACTAGATTCATTTCAACCTGGTACTGGTTAGGCCTTGGTTGATCTTGAAACTGCGAAGTCATGCTCAATTGTGGAATAACAGTTCTGATATTATAGTTAGCTTTTAATATTTTAAAAAATCCACCATTTCTGTCGTCTTCGCGAACATAGGAAGCTCCTAACGCAGCTTGGGTCTTGCCGTTAGATGTTGGAACTTCATAAGTGTAAAGCTCAACACATACAAAATACTGTTTAGCTCGGGGATTGTTTGTTTCTTTGATCAGTCCTCTGAATGATCCTAACAAAGGCTTGTACTGAAGCTTGAGTAATCTGTTGTATTCATCAAATAAATCTTCAGCTGAATCATTGGTGGTGATTCTGTTTGAAAATTCCAAAGTCCCAACCACATATCCCCGGGCTTTCAAGTTTCCAGAAAGCTTAGTTCCATCAAAAACTAAGTTCATCGATTCAATATCGTCAGCATTGGGATTTGTTGTAGGTGCTTTAATAAAAATCAATTCGCCGTTTTCAGGACTGTATTGTCCTAGCAAGGTTTCAGGTGCGTAGCTGGCGTCCTTGGTTGAATAAAATGTGGCACTGGGGTCAGCATTAAAAACGATATTACCGCTGTCATTTCGTCGGTCTTGGGATAAATACTCTTCAATCCGCAAAGAGACTGAAATTCTTTTGCCAGAACGAGACAATGTACCAATCCAAGTGCCCTTGATGGGCTCAAGCTTTGCCCTGGAATCTTGAAGCCTTTCCAGGTCTTCTCTGTTGGCTTCATCTTTACCCTCATTGTCCTTAAATGCACAACTGGCTATCAGTAACAAACTCAGTATTACGCTGACTGTTTTCATTTTTTCCCCTCGCACAATCCCCTAGAACTAATTAATATTCGGAATCAACTCATCTCTGGCAGCTGCCCATTCATTCAATGAAATTTCGTAGTTCCCCAATGAAGTCACTGCCGAGACCTCGGAATCAAACAAAGCATTCATTGATTCAATCAATCGTGAAATATCCGTTCGACCCTGATTGTATGATCTATTCAGCTCTTGATAAGCTTTTTGCCTGAGGGATTTTTGTTCCTGAAACGACAAAGCCTCAGCATACTGAGCAGAAACTTTACGTTCAATATTGAGCAAACTATCAATGGCCTCTTGTTTAAAACGATTCAATTTGGATTCCTCCAGGCTGACAGCTGCTTTTTTTGCAAAAGGTTTTTCAGAATTTAGCCCAGATCCAAATTTGTACTCAAAGGCCACGCCAGTATAAAGTTTGTTTTTTTGAGCATCCGTCATTTCGGCATAAGAAGCCGTTGAGCTTTCGTCAACTCCAGTGCTGCTGGATTTAACGACTAAATCTATACTAGGTCTTGATTGGCTCTCGGCTAAACTTAAGTCAGCTTTTGAAGCCTCAAGTTTTAGTTTCTGAGACTTTATTGATCTGAGCTCATCAATGGCGACATCCTTCAGTTTAGGAATGGCAGGAATTTCTTTGGGTATTTCGAAATCGATTTCAGTGGATGTGGGTAAACCCAACAAAGTATTTAATTGATCAAGATTTTTTAAATAATCTTGTGAAGTTGCTTTGACTTTCTGGATGCGAATTTGCAACTCAGCCTGAACTTGAAATAATTCGCCGGGGCTGGTGTAACCCAGGCCACTTTTTCTTTTGACCGCTGTGACCAGTTTTTCATATCTGTCCCGAGCACCCAGTGCCTGACGCATTTGTTCCTGTGAAACATAGGTTTTCCAAAACAACTTTACAGCTTCCAATACTAAATCCTGCAATTCATTTGCCCTCAATATCTGTTGAGCCTTGAAATTCATTTCGGCACTTTCAACCCTTGCACGATCACCATATCCAAAGCCGTTATTCCAAAGTTTTTGAGTGATTTCCAAAGTCATCAAATCAGCTGTCAGCTGTGGGTTAGTCGTTAATTGATCGGATTTTTGCGAAGTTCTTGAAAAAATTAATTGCGCATTAGTGCCAGTAAAAAAACTTTTACCCAGACTCAGATTTGATTTGTACCTTTGATAATTCAGGGCGGGACTGGCTAAAGTTTCTGTATTGTCTTTTTCAAAACCCGAATCAGCTTTCAAGGTCCAATCCCAGGTAGCCAATGATTCAATATATGGTAATCTGCTTTGCTGATATTTGTTTTCTATCTCTTTAGCCCTTGGGCCTTGGGCAATAACCATCTCGGCAACTTTTTTCTGGCTCAATGACATAGTTGCTTTTGATTTAACAGAAGCGTCTTTCGCTGGTTCGGCCGCAGTCAAAGTCATTACTAGCAACAGAAATAACTTTACCATATAAATCTGGTTCCCAAAGACTGTGTTTGCTGCTGGATTGCCAGAGAGCTAGAAGAAGTTTGATCTTTATTTTCTAAACGTAAAAAGGCTCCCCAAGAATTTGTTACAGAATAAACCAGGCCCAAACTAGTGAACGTATATTTAAGGTCTTCGCTAAAACTGGCATAATCTTGTTTGGCCTGGTGGGAATAATTAAAATTTCCCTGTCCACATCCCAATTCTAATTCAACTTTGTTTAACCAGGGGTTACTGAGTAACAGATTTAATCCCGCAGTCCCTGATTGCATGATCAGTCTTGAGTTATCAACCAACAACCCTGTTTTAAAATAAGTCTGAGTTGATTGGACAGCATAGGCCGCTTGAGCTGAGGCAGAAATTTTAAAAGGATAGTTTTTAAATTTTAAATTTCTGCCGACACCCAGTTCAATTGCCGGCATTGGGGTGGAATCCAAAGAATCAAAATTAAAAACCAAATCTGTTTTAGACTTAAAAACACCTAGTGGTTTCATTTTCTGTAACAGAACTGAGGCTGAAACCTTCCAGGAATTTTCATTCAGTTTTGCCCCAGGATCCTGCAAAACCAACAGATCAGCTTGGGTTACACTGGCGGACTCCAGTCGGCTGTTAATTTTCTGAGTGGAAAGTTCGTTAATGGCACTGGCTTTCAATGCACTGGAACCGGCAGATTTCAAATCATTCACTTTAATTGAAACTGAATCTGCAGTTCTTGCATTTAAATCGAAAGCGAAGCTGATAATTGAAAAACAAAATAATGATACCGAAAGCAGATTTTTCATCCAGCTCTGAAGATTAATTTTGGTGTTAGAGCTTGTCAACAAAGCTAATTCAAGGAAGCATTCTTCTATGAGAATTTCAGACGTATCAATTAAAAATCCCGTACTGGCTTGGATGCTAATGGCATCTATAATTTTGTTTGGTTGGATCAGCTTTACCAGATTGGGCGTAAGCCAAATGCCAGATGTGGACTTTCCGGTTTTAACTGTGACAGTTTCATTGGAAGGAGCCGCACCAGAAGTCATGGAAACCTCTGTGATAGATCCTATTGAAGACGCAGTGATGACTGTTGAAGGTTTGAAATCAATCAGCTCTAGTGCAAAACAAAGTTCAGCTTCGATAACTCTTGAGTTTGACTTAGATAAAAATATCGATGTGGCTCTGCAAGAAGTTCAAACAAAAGTGGCTCAAGCTCAGCGGCGCTTACCCAAAGACATTGATCCTGCTGTGATTACAAAATTCAATCCGGAAGATCAGCCGATAATGTGGCTAGCGCTCAGTTACAATAAAAATGATCCGGAATTTTTAATGAAATACGCCAGAAATTCTGTTCGTGATAAATTCACTACAGTTCCTGGCGTAGGACAGATTTTTTTAGGTGGGTATGTAGACCCCGCATTGAGGGTTTGGGTGCAGCCTGAAAAATTGGACAGATATAATATTGCTGTTAACGATATTATATCGGCCATTCAGAGCGAACACCGTGAACTGCCCGGTGGATTGATCGAACAAGGCAAAGAGGCCTACAATGTGCGAACAATGGGAGAGGCCAAATCAATTCAAGAATTTGGGACCATCAATATTTCAAAACGTGCAGGCCTAGCCGTTCAAGATCCCACCAATATGTTAAAGCTTTCAGATGTCGCTCGCATAGAAGAAGGTCTGAATGACATTCGCAGAATTTCCAGGTTTAACCGTGAATCAGCCATTGGATTGGGAATCGTCAAGCAAAGAGGCTCAAACGCAGTCGAAGTCGCAGAAAACGTCACAAAGGTTGTTAATGAATTTCAAAAGAGCTTGCCTGAAGGCGTTTCACTGAAAGTGAATTTTGATTCAACCCGATTTATTAAATATTCAATCAAAGAACTGGAAAAACATTTACTGTTAGCAATTTTATTAACCAGCATTGTGTGTTTGCTTTTTCTGGGAAGCTGGAGCGCTACTTTTAATGTGTTGCTGTCCATCCCGACTTCAATCATGGGTGCTTTTATTGGGATGTATGTTTTTAATTTTACGCTGAATACTTTTTCACTGCTGGGTTTGACTCTGGCAATTGGCATCGTGGTTGATGATGCGATCATGGTTTTGGAAAATATTTTCAGATACCAGCAATTAAAAAAGGGCAAGGTTGAATCAGCAATTATGGGCACTCGTGAAATTGCCTTCGCGGCATTGGCAGCAACTGTTGCCGTTATCGCGATCTTTTTACCAGTTGCATTTATGAAGGGCATTATTGGCAAATTCTTTTTACAATTTGGAGTTACAATTTCCTTGGCTGTATTGTTTTCGTTGCTTGAAGCTTTGACGATAACGCCAATGAGGGCGTCATCCTTCACGGCTTCACACGAACGCACAACTCGTTTGGGCAGATGGATTGAGGCTTCTATGCGTGCCATGGAAGTTTCATACAAAAAATGGCTGGTTTTTTTGCTGCCCCACCGAGGCAAAGTTGTCATTGGCTCTATTGTGTTTATGGTCCTTTCATTTTTTACGGTTAAATTTGTAAACAAAGAATTCACTCCGGCACAGGATCAAAGTTTGTTTTTGATTCGCATGCAGACTCCAGTTGGATCCAGCATTCAGTACACCGACAAAGTCACAAAGGATGTTGAGGACTGGCTTTATTCGCAGAAAGAAATCAAGCAAGTCTACGCGGCTGTGGGTGGTTTTGGTGGCGGCGCTGGTGAAGGCAATACATCAATGTTTTTTGTGACCTTAGTTCCCAAGGCGGACAGAAAAATGTCACAGCAAAGCTTTATGAATTATGCGCGCACAGAAATTTCTAAGATCAAAGACGCAAAAGCGCGCATGCAGGATTTATCGATGCGAGGATTTTCCCAGGGGCGAGGCATGCCCATTGAGTTTCTGATAACCGGAGCAGACTGGGGTACACTGTGGGATAGCACTCAAAAAATCATGGAGGAAATGAAAAACAGCAAAATGATGGTGGATGTGGATTCCAATTATCTGATGGGTATGCCCGAGGTTCAGGTAAAACCTGATCGAATTTCTGCAGCCATGCATGGGGTTAGTATTGAATCCATTGGGCAAACAATTAATTCACTGATTGGTGGGGTTAAAGTTGGAGATTATGAATCCGGTGGACGACGATATGATATCAGACTGCAATTGGAAAAAGAAAACGTCAGAACTGACGAAATCAACAAATTATTAATCAGCAATGCCAGAGGGAACTTGGTGCCTTTATCCAGAGTTGTAAAAGTCGATCAAGGCGACAGTTTGCAACAGATCTCAAGAGTCGATAGATCTAGAGCCATTTCTGTTTATGCTAATTTAGCCCCTAAGGTTTCCCAACAAGATGCTTTGAGCTTTGTTGAAACAAAAGCCAAAGCCATTCTGCCTGAGGGCTATGTTTTTAAAAATCAAGGCAGCTCCAAAGAAATGCAGGCTACCTTTAGTAATTTATTATTAGCTCTAGTTTTGGGATTTATTATTTCTTATATGGTTTTAGCTTCACAATTTAATTCATTTATCGATCCAGTCACGGTTTTGATGGCTTTGCCTTTTGCAATCTCGGGGGCTTTGTTTGCGCTGGCCGGAACTTTCCAAAGTTTAAATATTTATTCAATGATTGGAATCTTGCTTTTAATGGGAATTGTTAAAAAGAATTCCATTATGTTGGTGGAATTCACAAACCAGGTCAGGGAAAAACAGGATCTGCCTGTCAAAGAAGCCTTGTTGACAGCCTGTCCTATCAGATTGCGTCCGATCCTAATGACCTCACTGGCAACCATTGCAGCGGCTATTCCCTCAGCTGTGGCGACAGGTGATGGATCAGAAGTTTTTAAACCCATGGCAATCACCATCATTGGGGGAGTTTTACTGTCTACAGTTTTGACCTTGTTTGTAGTTCCGTGTTTTTACTTGATGACAGAGCGATTCAGGAAAACCCATAAATTAAATAAAGAAATCAAAATGGCTTTCGAAAAAGTCGATCACCTTTCAAACGGCCGAGCACCCGAGCACACCCTTTAACCATTGCAAGCAGGACCAGAGCTCAGACCTAGGGAGCAAAAGATTTGAAACATATTAATTTTTTTTAACCTTTAAACGCAGCATTTAAGGTTTACTTAACAGTAGTCCTCATTGGTTCTTCATCAAGAATTCATCTAATTAATCCGACAACTTCATACACAAAAAAGGAACTTGTTATGAAAAAAGTCGGTGAAATTATGAGCGAAGCTGGGTTTAAACCTGGATCCAGTACTGCGACCCAAGAAGCTTTTATCAAATACTTAATCAAACAAGCCTATGGTGTTGAGGTAAAGACCCCTTCTGAAAAATTAAAAGAACACTCAAGTCCCGAACAACTGTCATTTAACTTTGAACAGTCAAAAAAAGTCTCATAGTTCATTTTAAAAAATCATTTCTACTATTAAAAAATAGAATTGATCTAGACCTTTAATTAGTGCCCCTGAATAATTTTGGTTGATACGATTTTGAGGTAATTCCAATGGAGGGAATTGATGAAACAACAAGGACGTATCAAATGGACAAGACTGGGGAGCTATGCTTTAGTTTTGTTTTCTTTAAATGCAATAGCGAAATATGAGCCCGAAGCAGTTCCCGGTGAATACTTGGTGAAGCTTAAGGGGCCAATCACAAATGTAACTTCTGGGGCTTTTGCACCTGAAATTAATTCGATGATTAAATCAGTCATTCCTGGCAGAAATATTTTGGTGGTTCAGCGACCTAAGATTGAATTGTCCAGTTATGCGATGAGTGCACTCAAGCAAAATAAAAATGTTTTGCTGGTTGAACCAAACTATATATACAGAACCAACGCTGTACCTAATGATCCTGATTATTCAAAATTGTGGGGATTAAAAAATGTTGGCCAGACCGATGGAGTCCAAAACGGTACCGAAGGTGTGGATATCAATGTTGAAAAAGCCTGGGATCTGACTACAGGTTCAAGCGATGTCTTGGTAGCAGTGATCGATACAGGGATTGATTACAACCACCCTGACCTGAGGGAAAACGTTTGGACCAATTCTGCTGAACTTGTTGGTCAACCTGGTGTTGATGACGACGGAAATGGTTTTGTTGATGACATTCACGGATATGATTTTTCAAGCGACACCGGTGACGGGGATCCATTTGATGATCACGGACATGGATCGCATTGTTCAGGTACTATTGGTGCAAAAGGTGGAGACGCCGCTGGCATCGTAGGAGTTAATTGGAACGTAAAAATCATGGGTGTTAAATTTTTAAATGGTGATGGCAGCGGAACCTTGGAGGGCGCAATCAAAGCAATTGATTATGCCGTCAAAATGAACGCAAAGGTCTTGAGCAACTCATGGGGCGGTGGCGGTGAATCGCAGTTACTGAAAGAAGCCATTGAACGATCAAACGCCGCAGGAACGTTGTTTGTCGCTGCAGCCGGAAATAATTCATCTAACAACGATATTATTCCTGGTTATCCAGCGTCCTACGATGTTGCAAACGTCATTTCAGTAGCAGCTATTGATAACAAAGGTGATCTGGCCAATTTTTCCAACTTCGGTAAAAGATCAGTTCACGTGGCAGCACCTGGGGTGAAAGTGTTTTCTTCAGTAAACGAAGGCA
This sequence comes from Pseudobdellovibrionaceae bacterium, assembly GCA_044359815.1. Lineage (GTDB taxonomy): Bacteria > Bdellovibrionota > Bdellovibrionia > Bdellovibrionales > Bdellovibrionaceae > JBIKLL01. Next base: position 86,603 of record JBIKLL010000002.1, on the reverse strand, counting down.
AATATGATTCATGGTCAGGGACTTCGATGGCGACTCCACATGTTTCTGGTGTAGCAGCGTTGATGTTGGCCTATGATTCAGCTTTAACAGCAGTTGATATTAAAAACAGAATCGTCAGCACAGCTAGGCCCCTCAGCACAATCAAAAGACGTGTACTGTCTGGCGGAATTGTTGATGCCTATGCGGCTTTGATGAATCAAGCACCACAGCCTGATCTTAATGATCCAGCCAACTGGCAAACCGTTGAACAGGTTGCCTCTACGGCCCATCCTTACTTAGCTAAAACCAGTCAGACATTTGAGCTGTCGGTACCAGGAGCTACTGAAATTTCAATTTATTTTTCCAGATTTCAGACTGAAAAAAATTATGATTTCGTAAGCTTCTATGACGAGGCCGGAAATTTATTAGGACAAATGCACGGCGAAAATGATGATAGTTTTTCACCAGTTTTTAAAGGAAGCTATGTTAAGATAGTTTTCACTTCAGATGATTCAATCCAGGGTTATGGTTTTGATGTCAGCAAAATAGCTTTCAGATAAATAAAAATCATAAGCAATTCAAAAAAGGCTCGTACAACTACGAGCCTTTTTTTATAAAATTATCAATTTTAAAATTTGTATATTCAGGAAAATCCAGCTGAGTGCAATGGGAGCCATAAGGAACAATAAACAGCTCCGAGTTTTTAATCATTTTATGCAAATTGTGCTGAAACTTTATGGGCGTCACTAAATCCCGATCTCCACTGATTATCAGTGTGGGAACATTAACTTTCTTGGCAGCGGCAGTGCCGTCGTACTTCATCATGTCCTCAAAAAATGGAATCAACACATCCAGAGAAATATTTGAAACACCTTTTGCGTAAATCTCAATGTCTTTAAAATCAGTCAGCTTCAGATTAAAGCCACCTAAAACCCCAGACAGCCACATAGACAATGGATTGTCGATAGCGCCTTTCCAAATCTTTGAAATTTCGTTGGGACTCAGAGAATGAATTTCTTTGATAATTTGAAACAATGGTTCAGCAAGGTTTAATCCAAACATTCCCTTGATGGGATTTGACGCAAATCCGTTGATCAAAGTTAAGCTCTTAAAAATTTCAGGAAACTCATCGTAGGCCCTCAGTGCAATCTGTCCACCAAATGAATGAACAACAAAATGTGCTTGTTTCAATCCCAGTTCTCTTAACAAATAAGGCAGGTCATGTGCCAAGGCCATCAAAGAGTAATCAACTTTGGTGTTTTTATTAAAACTTTTGTGGTGTCCCCTCAGATCATAAGAAATTGCTTGGTATCCTTTGGAAAAATAATCCAGTTGATGATGCCAATGATTAATTAAACAAGCGATACCATAGATAAACACGACAGGTTCACCTTCGCCGCGGACTTCGTAGAAAATGGAACAATCATCAAAACTTTTAAATTGTCCTGATTGGACGGGAATTGTTTTTGTCATTTATGCTCAAGTATCCTTATAACGGTTTGCCCAACTTTAATTTCGTCACCAGGGCGAAGATACTCCTGTTGAAAACTTTTTTCATTCAAAAGCACGGCGTTGTCATTGGATTTGATCATGGCACCTGTTTCCGTGGGTACGATTTCAAAGCTTTCAAAAGGCGCTGCAGGATCCAGCAATTCGCAATCCATTGAGCCAAATCCAAATTTTCTGGGGCCAAACCCTAACATCATTTTATGATCTGCCTGTGGGCCCATCACAAATTGCACTACAAGGGGCGGATTAAATGCATGGACTCGTTCTTTGGATTCTTCATTTCTGATTTTAGATTTTTTTAATAAAATCTTTAGGTCTTCAATCCAGGTTTTTTGTACGGTATTTTCGATGACTTTTGGAGCCCCTGTTGGGGCTTTTTCAACTACAAGGACCACAGTTTTTCCTATTGAAAACACAGATCCTGGAATCAGATTTAAACTGGCTACTTTACGACCGTTGAGCCTGATTCCATTGGAAGACTGCAAGTCATGAATGGCCAATAAGCCATCGGCGGATTGCCTTATCTCGGCGTGAACACTGGATATTTTTGGATCAGGGATTTGGATATCACCCTGTGTCCTGCCTATCTTAAATCCCCTTTTCAGGCGGTGTTGTGACCCCCTATTTGGGCCCTCTACGATTTCTAAAAAAAGTGCCATATTATCAAATAATAATCTGATTAGTTCCTTGAGAATAGTCCTGGTCCATGGTAACTAGCCTCAAATTAAATAACCATCCTTACTGGCCTTACAATACAAAGACCGGTTTTAACCGAAAGGAAACCTAATGAGCAAAAACGCCGAAGTCGTTTTAAATAATTATGAAGTTGTAGTGATCTTGCACCCTGATGCAACTTTGGACGAGCAAAAAAACATTTTCAGAAAAAACCAAGACACTATCAAATCTTTTGGCGGGTCTATTAATACTTTGGAAACTTGGGGTAAGAGAAATTTGATGAACCCCATTGAAAAAAGCAAAAAGGGAATTTATTTTCACTCTACATTTCAGGCTTCTTCTGGCGCTGTAACCGAGCTTGAAAGGATCATGAGAATCAACGACAAGGTTTTGCGCTTTATGCACACACGCTTGGACAACAGGATTCCATTATCAAAATTTGTTGAATCGTACAAAAAGGGTCTTCAAGACACAGCTCAACGTGAAAAAGAACGTGAAGCTAAAGCTCTTGCTAAACGACAAGCAATGGCAGCTGCCCATTCAGGAATGTAATATTTAATGAAGAGCCTCAAAGAAGCATTTAATTATGCTACCTTATCCGTACTAGGAGCGTTTTTAACAAACGTATTTGTGTTTTTAGGAACACCTTTTTTACGTTTGTTACGTGAAACCTATGGTTCCGCTGGATATTTGTTTGCTGGCGCAATTATTTCTTCTTTTTTACTGTATTTGAAATTGTATCCACTGGCTGGAGTTACGATTGTAATGTGGGCTGCGGTTTATTTGCACCGTGAACTGAGTGTTAGATTCAGAATGGGTATTTTGATAAATACATTACTGGTCAGTCTTGTTTTAGGTTCGATTGCTTATGTGTCACTGTTTTTGGGAGTTAAATCCATTGGCAGCAATTTGCATCAAACAGTGGGTGAATTGGTAAAACAATTTTTACCAACAAATAATCCCAAAAATATCGAGAGCATCGAAATGACTATCACTGTTTTATCACAGCAATTGTGGTCATTTTTATGTATTTTGATTGGAATATCGTTAGTGACAGCAGAAATTATGACCCCGCGTTTGTGCAAGGTTATGGGGACTTTGTATCCCAGAAACATTATGAAGGAACAACTGATACAATTTAAAGCGCCAGATTTTTTTATATTTCTGGTGTTAATCAGTTTTTTCTTGAGCTTTTTTAAGGGCATTCCGCCTAATGTGGCAATATCCGCGACCAATTTATTTAACATCGTGGCAGCGATTTATTTTTTTCAAGGCATTGCGGTGTCAGAGTGGTTTTTAGCATGGCTCAGAACGGGCGGATTTTTTAGAGCAGTGTTTTATGTGTTTATAGTAGGAAACTTTTTTCCAGTGATTGCTTTGATCGGTGTCATTGATTACTGGATTGATTTTAGAAAACGTTGGGGCGTGATTAGAGCCTCGCATTCGGAAAGTAAGAGGTAAATTATGAAAGTGATTTTACAAAAGGACGTTAAGGAAGTTGGAAAAGTAGGAGACTTGGTTGCCGTAGCAGCTGGGTTTGCCAGAAACTTTTTGTTTCCTCGAAAATTGGCTGTGGAAGCTACAGAAAAACGGGTCAAGGAATATGAACACCTTAATCGCGTTGCTGAAGCAAAACGAAAAAAAGCCGTAGCCGAAAGACAAGAACTGCTTAATAAAATGGGTGGTGTCAGCGTTAAATTTAAATTGTCTGCTGGAGATTCAGATAAATTATTCGGATCAGTAACAACAGCTGATATTTCTAAGGAATTAGAAAAAGCTGGATTTTCTGTTGATCGCAGAGACATTCATTTAGATGAGCAGATCAAGGTTTTAGGGACTCATAAGGCAACTGTGAAATTTGGCGAAGGTCAAACAGCTACAGTTCAGGTTGTGGTTGAACGGGCTCAGTGAGCCTGTTCTTTGGATAAAAGAACCTCATCAAGCAGTTCTTTTGCCAATTCTCTAAAATCATCCAAAGTAAGGTGTTCCATAAGAACACCTTTTTTATTTAAATACTCTGCCAGAATTTTTTTAAATGTATTTTCAGGCAATCCCGAAGCAGCAATCAGTTTATCTACCAACTCTTTACCAGCCATCCATGGCTCCTTTGTTATACTAAAATAACGTCTCATTCTGAGACGTCGGTTAATCCCCAGTCAAAATCAGGACTTAATGTTTGTCTCATATTGACTAGGTGTCAGTCTTTTAACTACATCTGGCAACAATATTTACATCAACCTAGGCTAAGGTTTTGATTTCGACTGGCAAACAGATTGCATTAACAAAAGGTATGAAAACACAAATATTTAAAATCACACTTTTCGCAATGACCTCATTAACCAGTGCTTTCGCAGTGGCAACAGAGTCCGCAAAAGACCATGAAAAGTCCATGGTTAAATGTTTGAATTTTATCGCTGAAAATTCTGAAAACTTGAAGGGTAAAATTAATTTGATCAGCAAAGACGGTCCTGTGTTTTCAGTAGATGGCTATTTGATGAAGCAAGATAACTCCAGAACTATATTTTCATCAGAAGGTTTCTACTATCTGCCCAATAAAAATATTACTGATGCCAATGCAACATTAAATGAATCAATTAACAATTTGGATGCTATGGTTGATATCGTGACTGCTGCGACTACTTTTCAAGGTGGCGACGAAGCTCAATTTCAGATTAATAAAAAATCAATTTTAAGTGTTTGTTCTAAAAACACAGCCATCAAACAAAAACTCAAGGATCTGGGTGTTGAATTGGCTGATGACAGCATCAAATCAAATCGTAAAAACCTATCAATGCGATAGGACCTACAAATCCTAGCTAGCCCTTTTCTGTGCCGCTGAAAATAAAAATTGAATTTAGAATTTTATTATTTATTTTCGGCTACACAAAAAATGGCTAGCTATTTAAAAAGATTTAAGCGCCGGCGCCTGGGGCAAAGTTTTTTGGTTTGAATCCACCGCCACCACCATATTGTGGTTGCGGAGGCGGCGGAGGCGGAGCCCAACCCTCAGGGTCAGCATCTCTGAATCGACCAAACTCAGCTTCCCATTTTAATTTCACGGTGCCGGTAGGACCGTTTCTTTGTTTGCCAATGATGACTTCTGCTAAACCTTGTTTTTCTGCCGATTCTTTATCGTAATAATCTTCTCGATAGAGCATCATGATAACGTCAGCATCTTGTTCAATCGATCCTGATTCCCGTAAATCTGAAAGCATAGGTCTGCGATCTGAACGGCCTTCAACTCCCCGATTAAGCTGGGCTAATGCCACCACAGGAATCTTAAGTTCTTTAGCAAGGCCCTTCAGGGTTCTGGAAATCTCAGACACTGCTCTTTCGCGGCTTTCCACCCGTTGTTTCAAATCCATCATCTGCAAATAATCTATGATGATAATATCCAAACCGTGTTGAGCCTTTAGTCTGCGGCATTTTGATCGGACTTCAAAAGGGCTGATCGCGGCCGATTCATCAATAAATAATTTTGCTTCGCTCAGCTTGCTGGCACCAGCTATCAGTTTTGGCCATGCAGAATCGTTAAGCTTGCCTGAACGAATGTCTTTTAAATTAATATTGGCTTCAGCGGCCAGAAGCCTCATCATCACGGCCTCACGACTCATTTCCAATGAAAAGTAAGCTGCCGTCATCTTGGGATTGGCAATTATATTTTGCACCAGATTCAAACTGAACGCGGTTTTTCCCATGGAAGGTCTGGCTGCTACGATCACAAAATCTCCAGCCTGTAATCCTGAAGTCATTCGATCCAATTGAGCGAATCCCGTTGGGACTCCAGTGATCTCGGATCTGTTTTTATAAAGTTCTTCGATTTTTACGATACTGGCTTTAACGATTTCCATCGAGCCAACTAGGCCCTGTGTTTGTTGCCCCTCATTGAGCTTATAGTAAGCCATTTCAGCTTCATCCAGGAAGACATCGATTTCATCAAACTCTTCGCTGTAGGCCCTCTCGATCAATTTGGAGCTTTCGAAAATCAATCTTCGCAAAGTGGATTTGTTTTTGACGATTTTTGCATAGTACATGATGTTAGCTGATGAAATAGTCTTGTTGACCAATTCAACCAAATAACCGGCCCCACCCACAGAATCCAACTCACCCTTAGACTGCAAATGGTTAGTCAGCGTGATTAAATCAACAGGTTCACCTTTGTTATGAAGCTCTTTGATTGTGGCGTATAATTTGTTGTGACCAGGACGATAAAAATCTTCAGCAGTGATGCTGTCAGAGACTTGATCCCAAGCGTTTTGTTCAATGAGAAGGCTTCCCAAGATTGCTTGTTCAGCCTCGTGATTGTGTGGAGGTACCCTTTGTGCCATTTTCCCCTCTAATCAATAGCAACAAAAATCAAATTTTTGCGGGACAAATCAAGTTGAAAACACATGGAGCACCCGCCGATGTAAAAACCGGAGTCGCTTAATAAATTAATTCATTTTCTTTACGCGGATCTTGTAGTTGTCAATTTTCTTCTTAAGTGTGTTGCGATTGATACCAAGCATTTGAGCTGTCTTAACCTGATTGCCATTGTAAGCCCGTAAAGCGATTTCCAGCAATGGGCGCTCAACCTGTTCAAGAACTATGTTGTACAAACCATTAAGCTCAACCTGAGCTTCTTGTTGTTGTTGAAATAAAACCTCTAACTTACTCTTTACCAGCTTTTCCAAGCTGACCGATTGAAGATTTGCTACGAAAAGATTTTCAGAGTGGTTTAGATTTGGTGTCATGGCTCTCCTGCTTCAGATTGTTTATATTTTTGGTTTTGATTCACGCGACACTATTTCAAACTCCGCGCGTTTCAGAACACCAGATATATTTATGTAGCTGTAATTGCAAGCGTGCTTCTGATTTTTGCTGCAAAATTTTTTCTGCCAACCACCTTGCGTCCATTTTTCCGTATGATGGGCTGTATAAAACCATGTTTTTGCCGAAGATTTGATGTTGACGACAGAAGTTTTCTGACCATTCAAGATCCCTCTCACTGCAGACGACAAATTTGAATTCGGTACTGGGCCGAATGAACTTCAAGTTCTCTGCCCAGAAAGAATCTGCGGCACCACTATCTGGAGTTTTGACATCCAAAATAATTTTTATATCTTCTGGAACCTCAGCAATTGATTTTGACCCCGAAGTTTCTAGTGAAACCACAAATTGCTTTTGCAACAAAGCTTTCATCAGCTGATAAATATCTTTTTGTAACAAAGGTTCGCCGCCCGTTAAGCACACATGTTTTGCGCCAGACTTTACGGCTGAATCAACAATTGCGTCGATTTCTAAATCTGAACCTTCATAATAAGCGTACTGGGTGTCGCAATAAGTGCACCTGAGATTGCAGCCTGTCGTGCGGACAAAAAAGGTTGGGTAGCCAACAAAACTGCTTTCGCCCTGAATTGAATAAAACATTTCGTTTATTTTCATAATTGAACGCACCCACTCACCTTACACACCTACAGAGGCCTGGTTTTTTGATATCTAACGACCAAAGTCAAGCATGGGCAGGATCTGGGCTACTCAACCGCCTAGGATTCTTAATAAACTATTACACGATGAGTAAGCTTTTCAACCGAGTAAAGTCCGATATTTTTAGCCTAGTAATTATTGCTTCGACTATTTTTGTTTCAGCTTCATTGATCAGTTACAACCCCAAGGATCCTTCCATCAACTCAATTGGTAATATTATGAGCTCACCCAAAAACCTTTGTGGCTATGTGGGAAGCTTTTTAAGTGATGCCCTGTTGCAGCTTTTTGGTGCCTCTGCCTGGATCTCGGTGTGTGTGTTTTTTTGGATTGGAGTCATTGGATTATTGAAAAGCAAAAATGAAAACCTTGGCAACAAGCTGGGATGGACTGTGGTATTCACGGTTTTAATCAGCACAGCCAGTTCGATTTATTTGCCTGAACAAAGAATTCTGCAAGATCATATTTTAATTGGTGGAGTCACTGGGTGGGCTGTTGCAAAGATTCTGGTGTTATTCTTAAATAAAATCGGAGCACAAATATTTGTTTGGGGCGTTTTTTCAGTATGTTTGCTAATGATTTTTGAGGGTTCATTCTCTGGATTATTAGCCTCTGTTTTTGGGAAATTTAAATCGATAAAATTTATAAAAATTCAAAAACCAAAATCTGCTAAATCAATCGTCAATATCCCTCAAGTTAAACCGATCGAAAGACCTCTGGAAAAACAGCCAGACTTTCCATTGAGTGAAGTGAAAACCGTTAAGCCAAATATTCAAGAACAGTTTGTCGAGCCAATAAATATTGAACCCAATCAGCGGCGCAAAGTGACTCTGAAAACCAAAATACAGACTAAGATTGAAAACTGGGAACTGCCAAAGCTTGGTTTGATCGAAGACCCGCCCGCAAGCAGAATTAAGCTAGACGAGCGCGAGATTCGCAAAAAAGCCGATCTGTTAACCGACAAGTTGTCACAGTTTTCCGTGATGGGTGAAGTCGTTGCGGCAAAACCAGGTCCCGCAGTGACGATGTTTGAATTCAAACCAGAAGCCAATGTTCGGGTCAGCAAAATCACTGAACTTGAGGATGATTTAGCACTGGCGCTAAGCAGTGAATCGCTCAGAATAATTGCTCCGATCCCAGGTCGTGACGTGGTTGGAATTGAAACTTCTAACCTGCAACGTGAAACAGTTTATCTGAAGGACCTATTGGCAGAGGAAGAATTTTGGAAAGACGAAATGAAGCTGCCGTTGGCTTTGGGCAAACAGGCTAACGGTGATCCAAAAATTGTTGATCTCAGAAAAATCCCTCATCTGATGGTTGCGGGCACTACGGGTTCTGGCAAATCAGTGTTCACTGTGTCTGCAATAACAGGTTTGTTGTTTAAGCATTCTCCAAAAACCTTAAAATTAATTTTGGTAGACCCTAAACAGGTAGACCTAGCGGCATTTGAAGAAGTTCCCCATTTAGCCATGCCTATTGTGATAGATCCAAAACAAGCTGTTATTGCGCTTAAGTGGGCCGTTAAGGAAATGGAAAAACGCTATCGATCTATGAGTCGATTTTCGGCTCGCGGTCTGGAAGCTTTTAATGAATCTGTGTCCAAACTGACTGCTGATGAACTGAAACAGCACGAAGCTACTAATGAAGAATTTGAAAACACTCCTGGCAAAAAAGGCGAACAATATTATTTCAATCAATTGCCTTACATAGTGATTGTGGTTGAGGAATTTGGCGATCTGATGGCGGTGGATAAAGCTAATGTTGAATCTGCAGTTGTCCGATTGGCCCAAATGGCTCGAGCTTGCGGCATACACTTGATACTAGCTATGCAGAGTCCTCGTAAAGAAGTCGTAACAGGATTGATCAAAACCAACATACCTGGAAGGATCAGTTTCAAAGTTAACTCGGGTATGGATTCCAGAATTATTTTGGATGAAACAGGTGGGGAAAGACTGTTGGCCCAAGGGGATATGCTTTATAAGAGCCCGGGAAATTCTCAGTTAGTCAGGCACCACGGACCATTTTTAAAAGACTCTGATATTAAAGCTGTGACTGAATTCTGGTCAGATCAGGCCGAGCCGCAATTTGATCTGACTGCAATCAAGGCAATGGAGCAAGGCAGCTCAGGATCTGATTCTCTGGGTTTTGATGGTGACTCATCCGAGGAAGAATACGATGAAAGATATGATGAGATCTTACAATGGGCAGCAAGCCAACGGGAAATCAGCGCTTCCCTAATACAAAGGCGATTTAGCCTAGGGTATCCCCGCGCAGCCAGGCTGATAGAGACTTTTGAACGCGAGGGTGTGGTTGGACCGGCTAACGGAAGCAAACCGCGTCAAGTTTTGGTTAATGATCTGTCACGTCTGATGGAATAAATTTTTTCTTTGACACTTTTTTTATCAATGAAATGATGTTCCCCTAATACCACATTCAGTGGACCAAAACAGGAGGGAATATGTTTTCTAAATTAGCAACTGCGCTTATAGCGTTAGTGATAGGAATGACCGCAAATGCAAACTTTGAATCAATGGCTGTCGTTGATGCTGTTGCACAACAGTTTTCATCAACGCTTGCTGCTGGCGAGCCTATGTTCAAGGAAGGCGAATCAGCAACTTATGACATGACGATTGCGGGATTTATACCTGCAACTATGGTGATGTCGATTAAATCTGTCACTGCGGCAGAGGTTGTGTTGAACCAAACAGTAAACATTTTAGGCCAGGAGCAAAGCTGTGATGTTTCTATGGATCCCAACACAGGTGCCATTAAAAAAATGGTTTGCAATGGACAAGAACAAAAACCACCTGAGGGCGGCGAAATTGAAGTTATCGAATCAAAAGAAGCTTCGGTAACAGTTCCAGCGGGAACCTTTCAGACAATCTATTTCAAAGTTAAGCAAAAATCTGATAATTCAATTGTTGAACAATGGATTAATCCTAAATTGATTCCTGTTGGCGGCATGGTTAAATCAGTTATTCCTTCACAAATTGGACAAGTAGTTGCGCAATTAAAATCTTTTGTTAAAAAGTAGGATGCGTTTCAGTCATTTGAATAATTTTAAAAGGGTCACATTTATTGTGGCCCTTTTTATTTTCTGCAGTTTAGCTCAAGCCGGCTTTGCAAATCACATCCTGATCAATGCAGCTTGGGCTAATAGCGAAGTCAAAACTGAAACCTACAAAGACGTCATAGAAAAAGCTCAGAATCTGTTTTTGCAGGGGGCTCGTGGGCAAGCGCTTAGGATTTTGTTGATGGCGCAAAAAAAGGAAGGCAAAAAATCTGGGGCGCACAAAGAGCTGCAGACAGTTTTTCAACAAATAGCTTCCCATTTTTTAAGCGATAAGTCTCAGTCACAGTTTGAAATTGGATTGGCTTTGATTGCGACAGACCCCCGAGGTGCACTTGAAAAAATCGCAGAGTCTCAAAAAACCGAAATTGATAATTTAGACATTGAAATCCAATGGGCCAGAACATTGATTCTGATGTCAGAATGTGACAGGGCCAACGAAAAGCTTGAAAAAATATCTGAATATGCTGTTTTTTCTGACCAAGTAAATCTGCTGGTTGGGCAGGTAGCCCTGTGTATGGGCAACTTTAATAAATACTTGATGTCAAAACCCATCGATCATAAAAAATCTGAACTGGCTTTATTTTGGCTGACTGCGGAAACTGAGTATTTGTTTAAGTCTTCCTCATTCTCCAAAGCCATTGAAACCACAGACTTAGCCATTAAATTAGATCCCGGATTTCCCGAAGTGCATTATTGGAAATGGCGGGCTCAACTGGATAAAAAGGATCCTTCAGAAGGATCTGCTCTCAAATATGTCTCGCTTTGCAAGTCCATGACACCCAGGAATTTCAGAAAATATCTGAGCGAACCCTTTTTGTGTACGAGGGTATCAGAGGTTGAATCCTTTTTAAAAAAATATAACAATATTAAAAAATGATTAAGCTGATACAAATTTTTTTAGCTCTGTACATGTTATTAAATTTATCCTGTGGGGTTAAGGGCAATCCTTTACCTCCATTGGAGCCACCCACTATTGGCCGAGGCAAACCCAGCTTGGCAAAGCCAGCCGAACAAAGGCGGTCCTTGAATAAAAACAAGGATTGGGAGGCTGAAGAAAATAATGACGAAGAAAATGAAGATTGAGGTTTTTAAAACAGATGCTTGTGGCAATACGTTTTCAGTAATACCTTTTTTTGAAAAAAACCTTATACCGAAATTTAACAAACAGAAATTTATCATCAGTATTTGCAAAAAACTTAAGACTGATGGTTGCGTTTTTCTGTTGGCAGACAAAACTGCGGATTTCAAATGGGACTTTTATAATTCTGATGGGTCCAAGGCTGAAATGTGTGGAAATGCTTCGCGGGCGGTAACCCACCTGTTCAGCAAAAAAATAAAGAAAAAACAAAAGATCACATTCAGAAGTCAACTGGGGCTAGTTCAGGCAAATCTATCAGATGAGCGCAATCCAAAGGTCAAAATGCCTTATTCAGTTAAGCTTATCAAAACTACCGATCTATTTGCGAAAATTAATTCAGGGGTTCCCCATTGTGTGGTTTGGGCTAAACCAGATAAAAAAATGGCAGCAAAGCTTCGAAAGACTGAGAACGCAAACGTGACTTTTATATCTGTAAGGGGCAAAAAAGTTTTTGCTGTAACTTTTGAACGAGGGGTTGAAGATTTTACCCAAGCTTGTGGGACTGGAGCCATAGCAGCAGCGTTCGCCTGCAAATTAAAAAATCCTCAGAAACGAAAAATTAAAATCCAAATGCCCGGCGGAAATTTAGCAGTTCACTTTACTGGCAAAGGTGATATACCCGTTTTGAAGGGACCCGCGCGGATAGTTAAAAGCTTAAATTATGGATTTAAATAAATTTAAAGGTGTCTTTACAGCCTTAATAACGCCATTCAAAAACAATAAAATTGATTTTCAATCGCTAGAAAAATTGATCGATTTTCAGCTTAAAAATTCAATCGATGGATTTGTCGTCAATGGAACAACTGCTGAAAGTCCCAATTTGGATAAGCGTGAAGTTAAAGAAATTTTTGATTTTATCAAAGGAAAAGTTCCCAAAAATTTTCCCTTAATTTTAGGATCAGGATCTAATTCCACAGCAAATACTGTGTTGTTTTCTAAGGAATGCGAAGCCTGGGGGGCGGATGCTTTGCTGTTAGTGGTTCCCTATTACAATAAGCCACCACAAAGAGGCTTGTTTGAACATTTTAAAACAATCGCCAGTTCAGTTAATATCCCATCCATACTTTACAACGTACCTGGTCGGACAATCACTGCCTTGGAAATTGAAACAATCAAAAAACTGTCTGAGCACCCTCAGATAATCGGAATCAAAGAAGCCAGTGGAAATATTGAATTTGCAAAACAGATTTCTGCCCAATGTGGAGAAAGTTTTATTCTGCTGTCAGGTGATGATTTAACTTACGAGGAATTCATGCAAGTTGGCGGACACGGCTGTATCAGCGTCGCTTCTCATGTGATTCCTAAAGAAATCAAAAATCAGCGCATCAGAACTAATCGCGAATTAATCGAAATGATGTTTAGCGAGGGGAATCCTATACCAGTTAAAAAAATGCTTCAGCTTATGGGAATCATCAGTAGCGCTGAATTGCGATTACCATTGGTTGAATCAACCGAAACCTCTGCGATGAAAATTAAAGCAGAACTGAACAAGCGAGGTCTGTTATGAGTAGAATCAAAATCGCAATTTCAGGTGCGTCTGGTAAAATGGGGCGCGAGCTGGATGTTATATCAAGAACCAAAGATTTTTCGTTTCAAGTGACCCATCAAATAGGACGAACTAATCTTGCAAAGACTTTTAAGGGACAGTTTGAAGCTGATGTGATCATTGATTTTAGTAATCCCCAGTTCACTATGCAGCTGTTGCAAAAGACAAAAGATCTAGACGTGGGACTGGTAATTGGAACCACAGGTTTTAACGAAACCCAACTTAAGAAAATATCGGCTGCTGCAAAAACCAAGCGGGTTTTTTATTCAGCCAACATGAGCTTGGGTGTCGCTGCACTCAGAAAAGCCATGCAAGTTTTTAACTACCTGAGCGATTTTGATTTTCAGATTGTGGAATTTCACCATAATCAAAAAAAGGATAATCCATCAGGAACTGCACTGATGTTGCAAAAAGCCCTACCTAAGAGTTCTAAATCAAAACAACCTGTTGGCGTTAGAGGTGGAGGCATTTTTGGCATTCACAATGTTTACGCCATGTCGGAAAGCGAAATAATTGAGTTTTCACATACGGCATTAAATCGACAGGTATTTGCAAAAGGCGCAGTAAAGGTAGCAAAATGGTTGCATGAGCAAAAGCCAGGGCGACTTTATACATTTGAAGATTATTTTTAGGTTTTTAATATTAATAAGTTTCTTAAGTATCATTGGATGCGCCACCGGGATGAAGGTCTCTGACATTAATCGATCGGTGGGAGTTATCCGGAAATCTATCAACATTGTTTCGGGGGGCGAGCCTCGTAAAATGTCTGATAATCAGCGCGAATTCTATTCACCCTATTTTTCCAGAAAGCCAGACCCGAACTTTAATCCAGAGAAATCTGCAGAAAGATTGTATTCGATATTTACTATACTGGGTGAACGTCGCCCCTACGAAGTTCGCATAGTCACCATAGTTGAAAGAAGATCTCAGGGGCAATATGTTGAAGTTGGAGAAGACGCTAACATCACAAAAAAACTAATAAATGAGTTCAAAGCCGCTCTTGCCCAAAGTCGCGAAGAAAAGAACGTAATTGACGATTTTCGACCCTTCTAAATACCATGGAAGGTAGTCATATGGTTATTCGTTTGTTCAAATATCATAATATTAATAGTCACGGCTTAGCCTTGTGTCTGTTGGGGTTGGCGGCAGCCTATCCAGCCAAGACTAACCATCTGACAATCAAATGGATATCTAAACCACTGGAAATTTTGACCAATAAAAATGATCCCCCAAGGCTATTGTTTGAGCATTTAAAAAAAGAATCTTTACCGATCAATCCAGAGTTTGAAAATCTGGATAAATCCACTGAATCAAAAATCGATTTACAAAGTTTTTCTGACCAGACTCTAACAGTGACTGACATCCGTTCCAGAAAAATAGAAATTCCAGAAGTCAAAATTTCCTATGAATCTACTAGGGATATTGTGAATGCAGGACAAATCGATTTGTCAGACCTTAATCTGAACAGAGCCCAGAAAATGAGAATCGAAGAACTGCAAAGAATGAATAAATCGATTTCCATTTCCTCTGAAGAACCCGAATCGGTCCAGCAAGCTGCTTCTGAAGCAGTGGCTCAACAATTAGTTGTGCAGCCCCAGCAAATCAAGCCACAGTACGATCAGGGGCGGGGTAAGCAGACATTGACTGGTAATATAGTTGTAACTGAAGGACTGCCCTTTGTTAAAGGTTCGACGATCGAAGTCAGGCACAAGGAAGATGACGTCTATAAAGAATTAGGTTCTTGGGACCGAAAGACAAATCAATTTGTGATCAATGTAGACAACAAAAGTGGATTCTTGGTGGCAAAACTTTTGAACGAAAATGGATTTCCTGTCGGTGAAGGAACGTTGCGATTGTCGGAATCCAATCAGGGGCAATACAAAATCACAATCAAAAAAGCCAAAAATGACTATTCAACAACCATTTCACAGTTTGATAATCCCAACAGAAAAGTTAAAGCAAATCATTATTACTCTGCCACTGGCAGTAAAGATGTTTCAGATGAATTAGGTACTTTCAATTTACCTGGGATTCATCCCAACAGTTTTTCTGTAGGACACTTTGAAGCTAATGAAGTAAAGCGTAAAAATGCACCGGATTATTTACCCAGCTTATCGATATTTGCCAGTGGTGAACACGCTGACGTTCCTATGTTTCGCAAAAAAATGATTGATTCATTAAAAATGATAGCCACCGATTTTGGCTATCAATCTGAATATGAACCCAATGGCTCTGTCATCTGGGGACAGGTAAAACAAGACGGTAAAATCGTTTCTGGAATCAGTGTGGAAGTAGAGGGACATCCTTCAGCAAAAATAATTTATTTTAATCAAATGTTGTTTCCGGATCCAACTTTGAAAGCTACTAGCGATTCAGGATACTTTGCTGTTTTAGATCTTCCTGAGGGTGTTTATCAGTTGTTAGCAAAAACAGCAGGCAATTATTTTTCGCACGCAAACATTCCTGTGCAAGCTGATACGGTTTCACCCGTTGAGCTTAAGGGAACGCTGACTAAAAACAAAATGAGCATTAAGGTTTTTGATGCTTTTGAAGGTTCTGGTCAGGTGGCAGAAGTAACGTTTCAGAATTTTATAGAACCAGTGATTGTCGAGGGATTGTCTGAACAATTTTTCCCAGATCTGCATCGATGGAGTGTTGCTGAAATAACGCCTCAAGATCCGACCTACAATGTGATTCGAATGTCGTACCTGGAAAATCACGATAGCTTCAATATTCCATTGATCAAAGATTCTTGGTTGCAAAAAATGATCACCAGCCGACGTATCAACCAGATACCGCAAACTGGTGTGATTGTTGGATTTGTACCTCAGGATAAATACGAACTTTATTTACCACAATTGCAAGAGCACATTCAGGATAATGTTGTGTTCTTTGACTCCAGTGGTGAGGCAGTTGATCGGCCAGTACCTGGTGGTGGATTTATTTTGTTCAATGTTCCAACCGGGCTGCATACAGTCAGTATGCTTTCAAGCCAAAATGAATTTATAAATTCCCAATTAGCCATTGTTGATGTGAATACAGTTTATGTCATCAAGGCTCATTTTGAAATGTAAAAACCCAAGATTTAAAAAAATCTCCCCGGTCTTCAAATGATTTAAATTCGTCTAAACTGGTCCCACCGGGAGCCAGTAATATCACATCGCCTTTTTGAATCATGGGTTTGATGGAGCTTAAGCAATCAGAAAGTTTTTTATAAACTAATCCATTCAGTCCTGACTTTTGTTTCACAAATTCACCGTCAGCTCCAAAAAAATAAAACTGAATTTTCGTTTTTGCAAATGGAGCCAGCAGGGTCCAATCAAGACCCTTGTCCTTGCCACCCACTAAAACTCGTAGTGGCCTGGATGTTTCGCGCAGACTGTGAATCGCCGCCAGCACTGATTCAATTGAAGTGGCTTTACTGTCGTTAATAAATAATTTTCCGCCAATTTCGGCGACCGTTTCCAGCCTGTGCTTCAATCCCTTGTAATTGGCAATGGCTTCGAATGCTTGATTGCTCCAACCGAAAAATTTTGCGACTTCGCACGCCAGGGCTGCGTTTTGTAGATTGTGTTTTCCAAAAACATTTAATTTAGAGATTCCAAACTTTTGCAATCCTTCGGCAGAATCCATGTTTACTATTGAAACTGCCTCGGGTCTATTTTTTATGTACTCCAACAGATCGCCACCCTTTTGGTTAACAAAAATCTTGCCCTTGTTCCATTGGGTCAGTGCCCACTTGGAATCATAGTATTCTTGCACAGAAGTGTAGCGATCTAAGTGATTTTTACTCAAATAAGTATAAACCAAACAATCGGTTCTGAAGTTTTGCAGAGCTTCGATCTGAAAGCTTGAAAGCTCCAGTACAATAAACCGAGCCTTTTTATCTGGATGTTTTATCAGATGACGAAAATATTCTATAAATGGCAGGCCCAAGTTTCCACCCACAAAACAATTGGGGTCCTGAGTTTTGGCCGCCTGTCCAATCATGCTGGTGGTCGTGCTCTTTCCCAACGACCCAGTAACTGCAATCAGTTTTTCTGAAGTGATTAAATCATATGCTAGTTGAACTTCGGACAGTAGTTTGGCACCAGCACTCAGTAGGCCTTGTACAAAATCTGATTTTATTGCAACGCCTGGGGATAAAACTATGCATCCGATTTTAATTGCAGCCATTTGATTTCGATCCGAGACATCTGCACCAATTCCCCGATCATCAAAGGTGATGATTTCATTCCTCGGAACTCCAGATTCGATTAAAAATTTAAGACTGGCTTCACCCGACAGGCCCATACCTATTATGGCAATTGGTCTTGGTATTGAATTCAATTTGAGCATAGAAAATTATTATCACAAAAGTATTCATTTATCATCAAACATAAATATAATGAAGGATATGGCCCACAATGAATTTCTTAAGGCAGATTTCACAGCAATAGTCAGCGATCTGCATTTATGTGAGGCAGAACCTCTGAATCCTAAGTTTCCATTGTGGAAGAAATATAAATCCGCGGATTTTTTCTTTGATCAGGCCTTCAGCGATTTTTTATTTCATCTGGAAAAACGCGCTGGCACTGATCCCATCGAACTAATATTAAATGGAGACATTTTTGATTTTGATTCCATTACCACAATACCGGAACATCCGACCTTTAGGGTAACATGGCTTGAACAAATTCGTGGACTGTATCCACGCCCTGAGCGCTCAAAATACAAGATTGATGCAATTATCAAAGATCATCCGATTTGGTTTAAAGCTCTTAGTGATTTTGTAAAACGAGGCCATAAACTGGTCTTTGTTTTTGGCAATCACGATCTTGAGCTACATTATTCAGAAGTTCAGGAATCCATAGTCAATGCATTGGATTTGAAAGAGAAAGAAAAATCCAGAGTCAGATTTTGCGAATGGTTTTATATTAGTAACAAAGACACTTTGATTGAACATGGCAATCAATACGACCCTTATTGTATTTGCGAAGATCCAGTGCATCCCTTTATACGAGGCTATAATTTTAAATCTATCAGACTGCCCTTTGGAAATTTGGCTTGCAGGTATATTTTAAACGGCATGGGATTTTTTAATCCCCATGTGGATTCAAATTACATTATGAGTTTGGGCGAATACGTCGCATTCTTTATTAAATATATTTGGCGGGCTCAGCCATTGTTAATATGGGATTGGTTTTTTGGAGCCGTGGTCACCCTAATGAAAGGCTTCACCGAGAAATGGAATTCCCCTATTCGTGATCCATTGAAGATCGAAGATAAAATTAATTATATTGCTCACAAATCAAATGCAGAGCCCAGAATGGTTAGGGAACTTAAGGAACTCTTTGTTGAACCGGCCACCAACAATCCTTTTATGATTGCTCGGGAGTTGTGGCTTGATAGGGCTTTTTTGATTTTTATTGGATTTTTTGTGATCTTTCAGTTGATGCTTTTTGCTCAGAATTTTTTTGATTTACCATTTTTTTGGGCATTTATCCCATTGTTTATACTGTTGCCGTTTTTTCTGTTTTATTCGAAATCTGTAGTGTCGATGGTGTCTTCATACAAAGAGCCCGATGAACGAATATTATCAATGGCTGGCACGATCACAAAAGTGAACAGAATTGTTTACGGGCACACACATAAATCACGACATGAAATGATTGGGGCAGTTGAACATTTGAACAGCGGCACTTGGTCGCCGGCTTTTACTGACGTTGAATGCACAAAAATGATCGATTCAAAAACTTTTGTGTGGATTGAGCCTGGCGACAACAATCAGCGCAGGGCGTCGCTTCAAATTTTTGATGGAGAAAAGTCTTTTGGGTCTCTTGGTAAGCCCAGAAAGAAGTCTAGCTCAGAGCGCAAAACCCGTTAAATTGAATCCCATTGTAAATATAAGCGTGTTGTGACAACCTTTTGTGGAAATGGTTTTAAAAACCATCAGGCGCCTGGACATAAGGAGGAAACATGGCTGACGTATTAGTTGTGACAAGTAAAGTTAAGAAATACATCAAAGAAAAAGGCTCAATGAATACATCATCTGAGACTATTGATGTACTCAGCAAAGCAATCGAAGCACTTTGCTCAAAAGGTATCGATAATGCCAAAGAAGACGGACGTAAAACCGTTATGGCTCGCGATATCAATATTGATCATATCTAGATCATTTTTTTCAGTTCATCCCAAGAAATAATTTTTAAACCTAAAGACTGGGCTTTAATTAACTTAGAGCCCGGATCGTCTCCGACCACTAAGAAATCTAGCTTTGATGAAACAGAGCTCAAGATTTTTCCACCATTTTTTTCAATCCAATCCTGAGCTTCATCTCGTTTAACGGGTAAGGTTCCAGTGATCAAAAAACTTTTTCCATTAAAAGGACCATCCTGCTTTTTGGAAACAGTGATGATTTTAACACCGCTTATTAAAAGCTCGTTAACTTCTTTTTTATTTTTGGGATTTCTAATCCAATCCAAAATGGCCTTGGCAACTTTTGGTCCGACCTCGGGAACTTTCAATAATTCTTCCTCGGTAGATCCTAAAAACTCATCCATGGTCCCATAATGTGCAGCCAATAATTTTGCAGTTTGTTCGCCAACAAAACGTATACCTAGTGCATGGATAAACCGTGATAACTGTGTCTGCTGGCTTTTTTTGATGCTGGACAAAACATTCTGAACGGATTTTTCACCCTGACGATCCAGGGCCAACAGTTGATCTGATTTTAATTTATATAAATCAGAAAAACATTTCACCAGTTTTTGATCAACCAAAGTTTCAATCAATCTGTCTCCAACCTTGTCTATGTTCATGGCCCTTCTGGACACAAAATGTTTCAACGATTCTTTTAAAATCGCAGGACAGGTTGAATTCACGCACCTAAGAGCCACTTCTTCCTCGAACCGCACCGCCTTTTCGCCGCAAACCGGGCAATGGTTGGGAAGCTTAAAGGGAGTAGAATTTTTCGGACGTTCAGACAAAATCACAGACACAACTTCTGGGATAACATCACCCGCTCGATGAACAATAACGGCGTCCCCGACCCTAACATCTTTGCGATCAATTTCTTCTTGGTTATGCAGAGTCGCATTCGTTATAGTGACCCCGCCAACTTTCACAGGCTTCATAACGGCAACGGGTGTTAGCGTTCCTGTACGACCGACTTGAACATCAATGGATTCAATCACTGTTCTGGCTTCAGCCGGTTTGTATTTTGCAGCTGTTGCCCATCTGGGGCTTCTGGCTACCAACCCCAGGTCGTCTTGCAGCCTTAGACTGTTAACCTTAACAACAACTCCGTCGATTTCAAACGGCAGGGATTCACGAATTTTTTCTATGGAGTGATAGAATTCGATAACTTCTGTGGGCCCATTGCAAATCATTCTGAGCTTTTGATTTTTAAATTTCTCGACAACAGGAAGCCCAGCCTTCAGAAAAAATTCCCCTAAATCCATCTGTGATTTAAAATTCAAATCATCAGTAACCCCAATAGCGTAAGCAAAAAACTTCAATGGTCGGCTGGCAGTGATGGCTGAATCTAATTGGCGTATAGTACCAGCCGCTGCATTTCGGGGGTTGGCAAATATTTGCAGACCTAGCTCTTCTTGGGACTCATTCAGTTCTTTAAAATCTTCTTTGAACATCAGAGCTTCACCACGTACTTCAAAAAGCTTCGGTGCAGTTTTCATATTCAGTACCAGTGGGATAGTTCTGATGGTCTTTACATTCAGAGTGACGTCCTCACCAACATTGCCATCACCTCTGGTAAGGGCTCTGACCAGCAAGCCTTCTTCGTAAACCAGTTCCAAAGCTAAACCATCAAACTTGGGTTCACAATAATACTGAAGGGGCTCTTCGGATTTCAAAAAAGCTTTCACCCTTTCATCAAACTTTAAAATTTCCTCTGGGGAATAGCTGTTTGACAGACTCAACATTGGGGTGCGGTGTTCAACCTTATTAAAGGCTTCCAATGGTTGGCTACCAATCCTTTGAGAAGGCGAATCCATTAAACCTAATCCTGGATTATTGGTTTCCAGTTCCAGCAATTCTTGAAATAATTGATCAAAGGCATAATCAGAAATCATCGGCTTATCCAGGACATGATAATTATAATCGTGTTCCCTAATAAGTTTTTTTAATTCTTCGTGTTTATTTATGATATCTGAAGATATTGATTTTTCAGATGGTTTCTCTTTACTTTTACTCATCAAGCCTTTATCCATAGATTTTGCAAAATTCCATATCAACACGGAGGACAATTGTGATCGACAAAAAAGATGTTTCACACATTGCAAAATTGGCCAGACTCAAAATCACCGATGAGGAATCCAGCCAATATGCCGACCAATTATCTAGCATTTTAAAATATTTTGAACAAGTTTCTGAAATTAAAACAGACAACATTGAACCTCTTGTGACACCAACTGACATTGAAGCCTTTTGGCGCCCCGACGAAGACAAAAAGTCTTATTCGACTGATGAAATGTTGGCCAACGCGCCTGAAAAAACTGGCAATTTATTTACTGTTCCCCCTGTTGTTTAGGATAAATGATGGATCTGCTTAAATCCGATTTTTCACAAATCAACTCAGCAATTCGAAACAAAAAAATTTCTTGCCAAGAAGTGGCTGAGTTTTTTCTGAATCGAGCTCAGAAACTGGATAAGCAATTAAATTCCATCATAACTTATAACGAAAAACTAATTGATCAGGCAAAAAAACTGGATCAGGAAATTTCTAGCGGGAAAGAGCCTGGAATTTTAGTGGGTCTTCCTTTTGGCATCAAAGACATGCTCTGCACAAAGGGCATCAAAACAACTGCTGGCTCTAAAATGCTGGGTAATTTTATACCGCCCTATGATTCAACTGTAGTGGCAAGATTGAAAAAATCAGGGGCATTAGTTTTAGGAAAACTAAATCAAGATGAATTTGCCATGGGATCCAGCAATGAGACCTCTGCCTTTGGCATTGTGAAAAACCCTTGGAACACAGGCTACGTGCCTGGTGGATCCAGCGGTGGTTCGGCTGCGGCTCAAGCCGCCCGATTGGTTGCGGGATCCATTGGTACCGACACAGGTGGTAGCATCAGACAGCCATCAAATTTTTGTGGAGTGGTCGGAATCAAACCAACTTACGGACGTGTCAGTAGGTACGGAGTGATTGCTTATGCCTCTTCATTGGATCAAGCGGGTCCGATGGTTTCATCAGTTACCGATGCAGCACTCTGTCTGGAAAGCATTTGTGGACATGATGAATTGGACTCAACTACTTCGCAAAAGCCCGTTCCTCAATTTTCGAAAAATTTGAAAGAAAATTTTAAGGGACTTAAAATTGGAATTATAAAAGAATACACATCAGGTGCTGTGGATAAAGATGTTGAAAAGGTATTTCAATCAGCGATCACAACGGCTCAGAAAAATGGTGCTGTGATCAAAGAACTATCAGTGCCTTTAACCAAATTTGCAGTGCCAATTTATTATCTGGTTGCTGCCAGCGAAGCTTCCAGTAATTTAGCCCGTTATGATGGTGTAAAATACGGTCACCGCAGTCATTTTGAAAACTTGGCTGATTTGGATCTTGAGAATTTCTATGGATCTACTCGAGCTGAAGGCTTTGGCAAAGAGGTTAAAAGACGGATTATGATCGGGACCTATTGCTTATCATCAGGATATTTTGACGCTTATTATTTAAAAGCCTGCAGGGTCAGAAGACTTCTGAGGGATCAAATGGTAGATGCATTAAAAGAATGCGATGTGATTTTAAGCCCGGTATCTACAACTCCAGCGTTTAAAATCGGGGATAAAATCGCTAACCCATTAGCAATGTTTTTAAATGACATTTTTACGACTTCAACAAATTTAGCAGGCCTACCTGGGATGAGCCTGCCATACGGTTTTTCTGAATCCGGATTGCCCATTGGTATTCAGCTTACGGGCGGTCATTTTCAAGAGGAAAAGCTTTTGCAAATAGCGTATTCGTTTGAAAAAACATTTAATAACCAAAGGACTCCAAATGTCTTTTAGGGGATATGACGCTGTCATTGGACTTGAGATTCATGCTCAGCTAAAAACAAAATCTAAAATGTTTTGTTCTGACCCGACTAATTTTGATGCTGGCGATAACGAAAACATTTCTCCTGTGACTGTGGGAATGCCAGGAACTTTACCTGTGGTGAATATGCGCGCAATTGAGTATTCAGTAAAAACTGGATTAGCTCTAGGATGCAATATTCGTAAAAAATCTGTATTTGCCCGCAAGAATTATTTTTATCCTGATTTACCTAAGGGGTATCAGATTTCACAGTATGAGCTACCTATCTGTGAAAACGGCAAAATTAATATTAAATTAGATGGTAAATCAAAAACCATAGGTATCACCAGAGCACACATGGAGGAAGACGCGGGTAAATCTACTCACCATGGTGAATACACTTTGTTAAATTATAATAGGGCCGGAATTCCGTTACTTGAAATTGTATCTGAACCTGACATCAGAACTCCTCAAGAAGCTGCCGAATATGCCAGAACCATCAGACAAATCTTGCAGTATTTGGATGTTTGCGATGGAAATCTTGAGGAAGGATCCCTCAGGTGTGATTGCAACGTCAGTGTCAAAAAAACAGGTATCGAAAAATTTGGCACAAAGGTAGAACTTAAAAATATAAATTCATTTCGGTTTGTTGAAAAAGCCATAGAATACGAAATTGATCGTCAGATTGATTTAATAGAGTCAGGTCAAAAAATAATTCAAGAAACCAGGCTTTGGGATCCTGATAAAAATCGAACTTTCAGCATGAGAACCAAAGAAGACGCTCAAGACTATCGGTATTTTCCGGATCCAGATTTATTGCCTATAGTAATTGATGAAGCATATATTCAGAAAATAAAAAGCCAACTTCCCGAACTGCCCGAGGCAAAACAAAACAGATTTATCAGTGAATTGGGTTTACCTGAATATGATGCCCAAATTTTGACTTCTGAATTGGGTTTGTCAGAATATTTTGAAGCTGTTTTTAAAGAATGTGGTAATGCAAAATCTGCTTCTAATTGGGTAATGACAGAGTTGATTCGTGAATTGAAAGCTTCAAATCTGCAGATTAAATCAAGTCCCGTAACTGCCAGCAGCTTGGGAAAACTGATTCAGCTCATCGAAGACGGTAAAATCAGTGGAAAAATTGGCAAAACTGTTTTCAGTGAAATGTGGCAAAGCGGAAAATCAGCACAAGAAATTATTTCTGAAAAGGTTTTAATGCAGATTTCTGATAGTGGTGCTATCGAAAAAATCATAGATCAGGTTTTATCCGAAAACGCCGGTCAGGTCGCAGAATATAAAGCTGGAAAAACAAAAGTCTTAGGATTTTTTGTTGGAGCTGTGATGAAACTATCCAAGGGACAGGCCAACCCTGATTTGGTTAATAAAATCCTGATCCAAAAGCTTAGCTCCAAATGAAACTGGCAGCTTTAGACCTGGGATCAAACTCATTTTTGTGTCTGGTGGCTGAAACAGACAGTAATGGAATCTTGAAGACTCTGAGTGATCAGGTAGAAATTGTTCGGCTGGGTAAAAATCTAGAGTCTCAAAAAAGCTTTGATCCGCAAGCCCTTATTCGCGCCCAAGAAACCTTGGCTAGGTTCAAAATCCAAATTGATAAATTTAAACCTGATATTATTACTGCGGTAGCAACCGCAGCCGCCAGAAAAGTTTCAGATCCATCACCTTTAATCAATATCTGCCAACTATTACAGATACCGGTACAAATTATTTCTGGATCCGAGGAAGCCAGGCTAACATATCTGGGTGCTGCTGCGGATTTTCTGTCCCATGGAAAACTGGCAATCATTGATATTGGCGGTGGATCAACTGAAATTGTTTTAGGCAAGGGCGCCAGTATCGAATTTTCTATCAGCGTTCCAATTGGTGCTGTGAATTTAACTGAAAAATTAGATTTAGCAGATCTGAAAAACAGGGATCCAATAAAAATACGATCAACATTAGATAGTTTGTTCTCAGCTGCATTCCAAAAGATCACTGATACATCAGAACGAAAATTAATTGCGGTTGCAGGCACGCCCACTGAATTAGCCAGAGCTGAAATTGGAACTTTTGATTTTGATAAAATCAATGGATATCAGTTTTCTGCTGAATGGCTTCAAAGCAAGACTCAGCAGTTGCAATTGTTAAATCCACAGCAAACAATTGAAATTGGTATAGACAAAGGGCGAGCTGATATTATTTTTGCTGGAGCAACTATTTTAAGTTATTTATTAGATAAATTTGCACAGCAGAAATTAAGTGTTTCAACCAAAGGACTTAGGTATGGTTTGGCATTGGATATTATTAATCGCAGTCAGCACGTCAGCAACAGCTAACGAAAATTTATTTAAAACAGGAGAAATTAAATTAGGAAATAAAATCATTACTGTTGAAATAGCAGATACTCCCAAGGCCCAACAGCAAGGATTGATGTTCAGGCAAAAGCTTGAAGCCAATTCGGGAATGCTTTTTATTTTCGATAAAGAAGATTTTCACACTTTTTGGATGAAAAATACTTTCATACCTTTGTCGATCGGATATTTTGATAAAAATAAAAAACTGACTGAAATTCTAGAAATGATTCCAGTGACTTCTGAATTGCAAGTCGATGTGCCTCGCTACCCTAGCCAGTTTCCCACCCAGTTCGTTTTAGAAATGAACAAAAATTGGTTTAAAAATAATGGCATCAAGGTGGGCACGACTTTTTCTATACTAAAATCAGATACCAAAACTAAC
The DNA here is from genome assembly GCA_044359815.1 of Pseudobdellovibrionaceae bacterium. GTDB lineage: Bacteria > Bdellovibrionota > Bdellovibrionia > Bdellovibrionales > Bdellovibrionaceae > JBIKLL01. The sequence continues at coordinate 60,466 of JBIKLL010000002.1, read as the reverse complement.
AAATAGCTAGACTAAATACCCAAACTCTAAATCAGTCAGGACCTTTAATGGTTTGCATTAATATTCAACTATGATCTAATTTAAAGAAGGAACAGAAAGTTCTAGACGCAACATCAAGGAAGAGTGGCATGAAAAAAATAATCCTATTATTGGCAATCATACCAGCACTGGTTACAACAATCAGTTGTACATCTGCGGAAACGGCAGAAGATGGTACTGAAGTCGTAGAAGAAGGGGACGTAGCTCTCACTGAGGGCACTGAAAACCTAGAACAGGTTGAAGGGGTCGATGATGCAACGGCAGCAGCGGACCAAGCAGCTAATGACAGTGCAACACTCTCAGACACACTTGGCGAATCAGCTCCTCCAACTGCTGAAGAAGCTCCAGCTCCACCCACTGATTCCGAGCCTCCACCAAATGATCTGGTTGCAGAAGCTCCTTTGACGGACACTCCACCTGCAGATGCTCCGCCTTTAATTGCTGATACACCACCGGCTGACAGTTTCTCGGCTGTCGATCCAGGATCACCGGCAACTGATGCTCCACCTGAATTGACTCCACCATCTGAACCAGCTCCCGAAGTTGCAGCAGCTCCTTCGTTTGATGAGCCTCCAAAACCAAAAGCTTCGCTCAAGAAGGTGGAATCAACTCCCTTCGAACGTGGCGGACAATTGCTGAATGCTGTTTATGTAGCCAGACCCAGTGATTCTTACAAATCAATTTCAAAAATGATTTATGGCTCTGAAGACAGATGGAGAGACATTAAAAAAGCTAACCCATCTATTTCAAAACCAAAGCCTGGAAATAAAATTTATTATAATTCCCCCGTCAGGGCAGATGATCGCACCAAGATCCTGACTTATTATGAAGATCTGGGAATGGTTCCAGAAGTCTATGTTTCAAAAGACGGAGACAATATTAGAAATATCTCTAAGGATCTTTTGGGATACGACAATGCTTGGCAAGAAATCTGGGCAACAAATATGGTTGAATCAAAAGGTAAAATCCCTGCTGGTACCGAGCTCAGATATTGGAAAGCAGCTCCAGCTCAAGCAACAGAGATAGCACAAAATTCTATGCCAGCTGATCCATCAATGGGCACAGCTGCCGGAATGACTGGTGCTAATTCAATGCCGCCACCTCCGCCTCCGATGCCAGAAATGCCGCCGCCTCCTCCACCGATGGAAGCTTCAGCACCTCCACCTCCACCGATCGATTTGCCTCCGCCGCCACCTCCGGCTGAAGCACTTAATCCACCTCCACCTCCGCCAATGGCTAAGAAAACTAAAAAGACCGAAGGCATGGGAATGGGTGATGACTTAGTTTACCTAGGTGCCGCTGGTGGTATTGCCTTGTTTGCAGTAGGAATTTTGATGTACCGAAAACGTAAACAGCAACGAGAAATGTCGCAAGCATTTAGCGATACACAAGTCGGAATGTAAAAAAATGGCCAGCAATTATAGCTGGCCAAAAATCTGGATTCGAAATTTAAAATAAATCTAAGCTACTTTTTTAAAGATTTGATCCAAGATATCTTTGGTGCCACCACGCTTGGACTCAACGAAATAAATTAAATCATCAACAATCTGCACATCTCTGTTGTTTGAAGGTAAGAATTTAATTCCTGATCCTTTTTCGTTAGACCAAACAACCATTGCTTGAATGGTTCTTTCTCGGCCTGCCACGCGAAACTTCAAAAATACTTTCTCGCCGTTTCTAAAGTTTTCGTTGGTGAACTCTAAAAAAGCACCAGTAATACTGATATTTCTTAAGGTCCCTTTACCATTTTCACGTGCGTAGTTTCGTCGAAACTCAACATCGATAAATAGTGGTGTTCTTGGTGCTGGTGTTTGTGTTGTTTCCACAAAATGCTCCTTTCCCAATTGTTCAGATTCCTTATTCGGTATAAGCATTTAGGAACTTTACCGTTTAAAGTCTGAATATGGGTTTGTTTGAGCAGTCTGTGTACATTCCGCAATTGCCCTTAGATCTTTATATCAATGAAATCAAAAAAATACCAAAAATATCAACAGCTTATCCCATTCTGAGTCACTCGATTGTCGCGGTCCACAGTATAATGATTTTCAGAAACCAACTCATACCAAAAAACCTTCCATCGAACTGTCTCAGAATGAAACATTTCTTGATACTTAAAATGCATTCTTAATTGCCCACATTTAAATCTATATGTGTTTGACAAAAGTCCTGTGCTCAAACATACTCTACTTAATCAGAATTTCTCTTAATTGGGTTTTTCTTTTCAATTCAAAACTTAATTTAAAGTTAATTTTTAAGCGGAAAACAAATTTTTTAAAACAGATTTTATAATTTTAAACTTACCTAAAACAAATTTTTAACACAAATATCAAGGAGCAAAGCTTGTCAGACTCAAAAGAAGAAGTCGAAGGTTCAAAAAAGAAGCCTAAAAAAGTTGTAGAAACCAAAACTTCCAAAAAAGATTCAGAATCTAAATCCGAAAAATCAGAATCACCAGAACACAAAGTGGAAGCATCAACACCAGCTGAAACTACAAAACCTCAAGCAGCAGCGGTGCCTCCAGCACAAAAAACCGAAGTTCGTGAAGAAGCTCCCAGACGAGAAAACAACACTAATAATCGAGAAGGCACTAACAACCGCCATCGTTATTTTGATAAACGCAACAATCGTGATTTCAGAAACAATAACAATCGAAGGGATTTCAGAAACGACAGAAACGATCGCAACAAGCATTATCAAGATGAATCTGAATCAATGCCACCTGTCCAACAAGCTTCTAACGAGCCAGAGGTTGATTTAGCAGATATTAATCTGAGCGAAGAGGAAAAAACTTGGTTAAGCTCTAAGGATCTAAAAACAAAAAACATCCAACAGCTTACTGAGCTTGCCATTAAATTGAAAATTGAAAATGCAGCCGGTCTTCGCAGACAGGACATGGTATTTGAAATTCTAAAACGTGCTGCCAGATTGGGTGATATTTACGGCTCAGGTGTTTTAGAAATTCTGCCAGATGGTTACGGATTTCTGAGATCGCCTGATTACAATTATCTGCCAGGTCCAGATGACATTTACGTTTCACCTTCACAGATCAGAAAATTTGGCCTCAGAACAGGTGATACAATTACGGGCACAGTTCGCCCACCTAAAGAGGGTGAAAGGTATTTTGCTTTAACCCGAGTAGACTCGCTAAATTTCGAAAGTTCAGAAGCGGCTAAAGATAAAATTTTATTTGATAACTTAACACCGCTTTATCCCAATGAACGTTTAAAGCTTGAACACAATCCAACGGACTTCACGACCCGAGTTGTGGATCTGATGGCCCCACTGGGTAAAGGTCAAAGGGCTTTAATTGTTGCTCCACCCAGAACGGGAAAAACAGTTTTATTGCAAAATATTGCCAATGCAATTTCGGTCAATCACCCCGAGGTAAAACTGATTGTCTTATTAATCGACGAGCGACCAGAGGAAGTTACTGACATGCTCAGATCTGTGAAGGGCGAAGTTATCAGTTCAACATTTGATGAGCCACCTACACGCCACGTACAGGTTGCCGAAATGGTATTGGAAAAAGCCAAGAGACTGGTTGAGCACAAACATGATGTGGTTATTTTGTTAGATTCAATCACTCGTTTAGCTCGAGCCTACAACACAGTCGTTCCACCAAGCGGCAAGATCTTGTCTGGTGGTGTGGATTCAAATGCTTTACACAAACCAAAAAGATTTTTTGGTGCAGCTAGGAATATCGAAGAAGGCGGAAGCTTGACGATTATCGCAACTGCATTGATCGACACTGGATCCAGAATGGATGAAGTGATTTTCGAAGAATTCAAAGGAACAGGTAATTCTGAAATTCATTTGGACAGAAAGCTGATGGAAAAAAGAATCTTCCCTTGTATGGACATTAATAAATCCGGAACTCGAAAAGAAGATTTGTTGATCGAAAAAGCGGATCTGAATCGTTTGTGGATTTTACGAAAAGTATTAGCACCAATGAATGTCGTTGATGCTATGGAATTTTTGACTGATAAAATTCAACAGGCAAAAACCAACCAAGCCTTTCTGACCAGCATGAGCGGTGGCGGCAGCTAACTTGCTGTAATAATTGAGGAAATCTGTAAATTTATAATTCTTTACAGATTTCCGATACTTATGGTAACAATGCATGCTTAATATTTAGAACAATCATAATAATTTGATGATGAGGATAATATGAAAAAAGAACTTCACCCAAAAGTGCGAAACGTAGTTTTTAAGGATGTCTCTTGTGACTATTCTTTTTTAAGCCAATCAACAATGGACTCAAAAGAAAAAGTAAAGTGGGAAGACGGTAAAGAATATCCTCTGATCAAGGTTGAGATTTCCAGCGCTTCACATCCATTTTTTACTGGTAAACAACGTGTCCTAGATACTGAAGGACGCATCGACAGATTCAAGAAAAAATACGCTAAGAAGTGAGCATATTTGATAAATTAAACAGCGTCGAATCCAGATACGAACAGGTTAATTTATTATTACAAAGACCTGACGTAGCTTCAAACCAATCTGAATACAGAAAGCTAATGAAAGAGCTTTCTGATTTGGAAAAGGTTGTTACTGTTTATCGAGACTACAAACACAAAAAAAAGCAAATCCAAGACAATTGGGCAATCACTCAGGACGAAAGCGATAATGAACTGAGGGAAATGGCTAAGGAAGAAAACCGCGAGCTTGAAAAAAGTGTCGCGACTATCGAAGACGAGCTCAAGATTTTGCTACTGCCTAAAGATCCTAATGATGACAAAAATATTATTCTGGAAGTCCGCGCAGGAGCTGGTGGTGATGAAGCCAGTTTGTTTGCCGATGAATTGTTCAGAGGTTATTCTCATTTCAGCAGCACCTTAGGGTGGAAGGTTGAAGTTTTATCAGTTTCGCCAGGCAATGTCGGTGGTTATAAAGAAATTGTAGCCGCAATTTCCGGGGAAAAGGTTTACAGCAAGTTAAAATACGAAAGCGGTGTTCACAGGGTTCAAAGAGTCCCTAAGACCGAAGCTGCTGGAAGAGTTCATACATCGACGGTTACTGTGGCAGTCATTCCAGAAGCGGATGAAGTCGATGTCAAAATTAACCCCAATGAAATTCGAATTGATGTTATGCGAGCCAGTGGAGCCGGTGGCCAATCTGTTAACCGAACCGAGTCTGCAGTCAGGCTGACACATCTGCCAACTGGAATCATAGTGCATTGCCAAGAGGGCAAATCCCAAACGACTAACAAAGAAAAAGCCTTTAAGGTTATGTACTCAAGACTATTAAAACTTGAGGAAGAAAAAGCTCGTCAGGAAGCCTCTGACGTACGACTAGAGCAGATTGGAACTGGTGACAGATCCGAAAGAATTCGAACTTACAATTTCCCTCAGACTCGTATCACAGATCACAGAATCGGACTGACTGTTCATCAACTACCTGATGTTATGGGCGGATCTTTTGAAATCATAATTGATCCGTTGATCGCGCATTTCCAGGCAGAAGCTTTAAAAAATCAAAGCAAGTCGGTTTAATAAATGGAGCTTACAAGCTTTATTCAATGGGCTAAGGCTCAGATTTCTGAGTATAAATTTATAGAAGAAATTGAAATTTATTTGATGATAGAAAAGGTCACTGGGCTCTCGAAATCGCAGATTATTTTAAATCCTAATAAAAACTTATCAGCCAGTGACCAAGAAACTTTGTCAGAATATTTGAACCTACGTTTTACGGGCAAACCCTTAGCAGTTATTTTGGGTGAAAAATATTTTTATAAGAATTCTTTTGTTGTGAACGAACATGTTTTAATTCCCCGACCTGAAACTGAAATCATGGTTGAAGAAGCCATAGAGTTTTTAAAAACAAAACTCAATCCCAGTTTTTTGGATATCGGTACCGGCTCGGGTTGTATTGGACTTAGTGTTGCTAAGCAGGTTCAAGCCAGCCAGGGAATATTGATCGAAAAGTCCGAACAAGCTTTTTTAGTGACACAAAAAAATCAGAAAATAATTGGGATTTCCAATGTTAAAATTTTAAATAGTGAATTTAAAGCCAGCTTATTTAATCAAATGTTTGATTTGATTCTGGCTAATCCCCCTTACATTGCAGTCACGGATCCCGAAGTCGACCCTCATGTCAGAAAATACGAACCTCACATTGCACTGTTTGCCGATGATAATGGATTGGCTCTTATAAAAACTTGGGCAACAGAATCTGCAAAATTATTGAAACCTAAAGGGCTTTTGATTTTTGAAATCGGCTATAAGCAGGGTCCAGAAGTGAAAGAATTTTTTAAAAATTTAAATTTTTTTAGATCCATTCAGATAAAAAAAGACTATTCTGGTCAAGATAGATTTATTTTTGCATCTCTTTAAAAAGGCAAATTTATGGATAAAATAGTTGTCAAAGGTGGAGTGGCTTTGAATGGTGAAATTCAAGTCAGTGGAGCCAAAAATGCAGCGCTACCGATTTTGTTTTCAACATTATTGGCTGAAGGCAAACATGTATTTACAAATGTTCCTGATCTGAAGGACATTGAATCAACCAGCGATTTATTAAAAACTCTCAGCACCGATTGTCGTCGAGATTCTGATAAATTTATCGTCGAAGTTAAAAAGCCTAAAAATTTTGAAGCCCATTATGATTTGGTTCGAAAAATGCGAGCCAGTATTTTATGCTTAGGTCCTTTACTGGCAAAATATGGCGAAGCTGTTGTTTCCATGCCTGGTGGCTGCGCCATTGGAACCCGTCCCATTGATTTGCATTTAGATGCTATGAAGGCCTTAGGCGCAGAAATCGAATTGAAAGACGGTTACGTGCACGCAAAAGGTAAACTTAAAGGCAGTAACTTTGTTTTCGAATCTTGCACGGTGGGTGGTACCGAAAATCTGATGATGGCGGCAGCGCTAGCTCAGGGAACCACTGTGATTGAAAATGCAGCTAAAGAACCTGAAATCGTAGATCTGGCAGAGTGCCTAATAAAAATGGGCGCTAAGATTAAAGGCCATGGAACTTCGATCATTGTTATTGAAGGAGTCAGTAAATTAAATCCTGCTGAACACAAAATTATGCCAGATCGAATCGAGGCAGGAACTTTGATGATAGCCGGTGCAATGACTGGTGGTGAGGTCAGGGTGATCAACGCCATTCCAGATCATGTTGAGTCCTTAACACTTAAGATGAAAGAAGCTGGAATTAAAATCACAGAGGAATCTAACGCTGTGATCGTACATAAAAACAAGGGCTGGAAGGGCGTTGATATTACAACTCAACCATTTCCATTGTTTCCTACGGATCTGCAGGCTCAGTATATGGCAATGATGACCATTGCAGAAGGCAGCAGTGTGATTACCGAAACTGTTTTTGAAAATCGTTTTATGCACGTACCAGAACTTTGCAGAATGGGAGCCGACATCACACCCAAATCCCGAGTCGCAGTCATACGTGGAAAAGTCGGTGGATTAGTCGGCGCGCCTGTTATGGCTACAGATTTAAGAGCCAGCGCCAGTTTAGTATTGGCAGGATTGGCTGCAAAAGGTGAAACCACAGTCAGCAGGATTTATCATTTAGATCGTGGATATGAAAAGCTTGAAGAAAAACTTAAAAAATTAGGCGCTCAAACAAAACGAATTGGGTAAAAAAAAAGCCTCGTCTTGGAGGGGAAGATCGACGAGGCTTCTAAGCTTGTTATTTTTATAGTTAATGTCCCAGCCCGGAGGGGATTGGGCTGGAACGTCAACTCTCAAAGAATCAGTAAAGATCCTCTGAGATTTCTAACACATTCAAAACAGGCTTTTCAGGTTGTATTTCGTCCTCAGTGAGGGGCACCAAGGATTCTTCTTGCTGTTTTCCTGCTTCGACATTAGCTCCTAATCCAACAACCCTAACCAGTAAACCATTGTACTGGCTAAGATCTTTATTTGAGTTCAGCAAATAAGCTTCATTTTCAGAAACAATCAGATAGCTCTTGCCATCTGTTGTTAAAGCAGCGGTGCCGCGATATTCAGCGACTTTCCACTTATCTGAAGGCTTAACTGGCATGTACTGTTGATCAGCACGAGCCGTAGCTGAGAGCCCCAAAACGCACAAAACATAAATCCCGATCAGAATATTTCTGACCGTTGAACGATCTATTTTCTTACTTCCAAATGTAATTCTTGATGATTTCATTCTTGATCCCCCATGATCGACTTGATGTATAGCAATCTTGGTGCCACAATTTAGATTGGGTATATTAATTATAAAGACATTAACACTCAGCGCAGTGGTTCCAATATAAGGGCAGCGTGGTTCCAAAGTAGGACTCAATGAGCGATACAAAACACACTTCAATTGTTTGGGATGTTATCACCAAAAAGGGAAAATTGCTGGGCCCTTACCCAACAGATGCAATCCTGAGGATGATTAATCAAGGGGCCTTGCAGGGTGATGAGAAAGTTCGTCGTTCTCCTGATGGCAAATGGATAGATATTTCGACTAAATCTGAATTTTACGATGCGCTTATAAATGCATTGAATGAAATTAAACAACCTGACCTTCCATCTGAAGTTATCGAACAAAACATCGAAAATATTAACCAAACCAAATCGGAAATTCTGCTTAACAAAATTGATGAGGAAATTAATCAGTCAACGGCTCAGGAAGTTTCGATTTCAAAAATTGACTCTGAGATATCAACTCAAGATCAATCGCAATCATCCGGAGGAAATGCCACCGAAGTTTTTATTGATGAAGCCGAAATTCCGATGTCGCCTGAGCCCAAGCATCAACCAAAACCCAGACAACAACCAGCAACTTATGTCGAAACCAGAAAATCCAAACCGAAAAGAAAACAAAAAACAGATCTGAGCAGACTGTTTATGGCGGCAGGATTTATGATTCTGGGAGCTGTGATTCTGACGGTTTTTACAACTCCTAAAAAAATTAAAACTGGTAATCGAAACACCGTTAGACTGCTGGGGCCAAAGCTTCCTGGCAAAGCCCATCTAAAACCTGAACAGGTTAAAGATTTGGTTGGAAAAGCTGTGCAGTATTTTGTTAAGGACACTACAGAAAATTATGAAAAAGCACAGAGTCTGCTGATCAGTGTGATTGAAGGCACTAATCATAATCTGGATGCGTTTGGAACTTTGTGTTTGGTTTACAAAGAACTCTGGCAGTTTTCTGCCCAATCGCCTGAAGAACAAAAATTAGTTTTAGCGGTGACGCAAACTGCACGAAATCTGGATCCTGTGGGAGTTAATGGAACTTATTGTGATGTGATAAGGCTTGAGATTTTAGGTAAATTTAAAGAAGCCAAGGGCGTGGTTGAGCACACATTGGAAGACAGAAAATTTTCGACAGCACCGATTTTGTATTGGCTGAAAGCGGAACTGGTAGCGCAGGAAGGTGATTTTAGAACTGCTGCTTTGTATTCACAAAAGGCCAGCGAGCTGTGGCCAGAATGGATCAAACCAATTGTTGATACCGGGATTTATTTTTCAAAGGTCGATGAAAAGTCAAAAGCAATAAATTCATTAATGAGAGCTTTAAACTACAATCCATCCCATAAAAGAGCATTGCTAGAATATGGCGTGATGTTGTCTGAGCATTTTAACAAAGACGATGATGCCCTTAAAACCTTGATAGCGGCTGTGGGTATAAAAAGCTCTGTGCCTTCTTTGGTAGAAGCCAGAGGGCATTATCAGTTGGCTAAAATTTGGTTTCAAAGAAAAAACCTGGAACAAGCAAAACAGTCAGCAAAAAGAGCCTTTGAATTAAATCCAGCCGAACCAAAATACAAAGAAATTTTGGCAAAGCTGGGTGCGGATGTGAATCAAGAATATAGCGGTTCAAACAATGATTTGATTTTTCTGGGTGATCAGTTTGCCAGAACAGGAAACTGTTTGGCAGCGCAAGGGCAATACAAGGCTGCTTATGAAATGAATAAAAAAAACGGAGTGGCGGCGATGAAGGCTGCCCGTTGTTTGTGGACGTTAAGCCAATCGCAAGAAGCTATCAGATGGTTGAATTTGGCAATAAAAGCTGAGCCTAAATTAACCCAAGCCTATATTCTGCAGGCGGATTATTTATCCGCCAGATATGATTATGGTAACTCGGTACAGATTTTAAATAAAGCTGCCAGATTGTTTCCGAATAATTCGGAAGTGCTGAAAGGTTTTGGCTTAATTGAATTTCGTCGAAATAACGTAAAGTCAGCCATTGGGTTTTTGCAAAGATCACTGAAGCTTTATGAAAATGACACCGAAACCTTGGTATTATTGGCAAAAGCTCATGCTGCAAACAATGAGTTTCCGCAGGCGCAAAGATATGTTGTCAGAGCCTTGGAATTAGACAGCACTAATCAAGACGCTCAAGTAGTTTATGGAAAAATTCTGACCCAGTTTCAAGGGCTAGAAACCGGTGTTGTTTACATGAAAGATTTAATTAACAAATTTTCTTACACCATAGAATTCAGAATTGCTTTGGCTGAAATGTATCGTGAGCAATCTAAATACAAAGAAGCTCAAACAATTTATGGCCAAATTTTGCAGGTCGAAGCCAGAAATAAAAAAGCTTTGTTAGGCATTGGTGAAAGCCTGAACGCCCAAGGATTGAGGGACAAAGCTTTGAGTTATTTTTTATCAGCCACATTAATTGATCCTTCGGATCCAGAAGGTCTGATCAGAGCGGGATTGGTTCATCTGGAAGCAAATTCATACAAGCAAGCAATTATGCAGTTTCAACGAGCTGGTAAAATTAATCCAATGTATCCCAAGTTAAATTATTATATTGGTAAGGCCGCCATGGATGCCGGTGATCTGAATCTGGCATTGTCGGCTGCAAAGGAAGAGAAAAAAAATAATCCTAATTTGGCCGATCCCTATTTGCTGACAGCACAGATTTATTTTATTCAAAAGCAATACCAAAAATGTGCGGAGGAGTATCAGCAGGTCATTAAAATCAGACCCCAAGGAGCGATGATTTACGTCAATATAGCCAGATGTTACCGATTTGCCGGAAGTCCTGATATCGCCGAAAGCATGATCAATATAGCAGCCGCGCAAGAATCGGGTTTGCCAGAAGTTTACAAAGAACAGGGGTATATTTTTGAAGCCAGAGGTGATGGGCGTGCAGCCGCGGCGGCATTTAATAAATATTTAGCATTGTCACCCAATGCTCCTGACAAAAACGAAATCGAATCAAAAATTACGACCCTTGGCAGGTAAATTTTTTTGTGTCAGTCTATTGAAAGAGGGGGATTTATGGGAATCACTGATAAGGTAGAGCGAATCGCATCGCAGATGCAAGATGGCGTAAAGCGGTCCACAACATCAATTTTTGGAGTTTCATTAAAATCCTTCACTTCTTTTATGCTGGCCTACACGGTGGCCTTGATCATGCAAGAAATGATGACTTTCGGTAACTTTGCCTTTGTTTTCATAATGGTAGTGGTAACCAGTCTGGTTATGAGATTGCTTTGGAATTGGTCTATTTTGCAGGTTTTGCTTTTTGATTTAATTTGCGTTTTGGTTGGGTTGCTTTTAAGAATGTACATCTTAATGGCTCCTTAAAAAGGCAACTCAATGATTGATATCAAACTGCTTGAAAATAAAGGTGATTCAGAATCACCAACCCTGGTGGCATACAAAAAAACTTTGCAAATGCGTGGATACCCCACCGATGGATTGAATGAAGTTCTTGCTTTAAATAAAAAGCGCAAAGAATTTATCACCGCCGCTGAAACAGCCAAGGCGTCGCAAAATAAAGCCAGTGGTGAAATTGCGAAATTAAAGCGTGAGGGTAAAGACGCCAGCAGTTTGTTAGGCGAAATGGGCAAGCTGTCGGGGCAGGTTAAAGAATTGGAAGCAAAGGCTTCTGAGGTCGATCAAGAAGTTAATAAAATTCTGCTAACGCTTCCTAATCAACTAAATGCCGAGGTCCCCGAGGGTAAAGGGGCAGAAGACAATGTTGAAATTAAAAAAATCGGCCAACCCAGAAAATTTTCATTTAAGGCCAAAGAGCATTGGGACATTGGTGAGCAGCTGGGGATAATCGATTTTGAAAGAGCTGGGAAAGTCACCGGAACACGTTTTGCGTTTTTAAAAGGTGGCGCAGCACAGTTAGAACGAGCACTGATTCAGTATTTTATGGATTTACACAGCCAAAAACATGGCTACGTGGAAATGATTCCCCCTTACATGGTTAATACAAATTCGTATATAGGAACGGGACAGTTCCCAAAATTTGTCGAAGACGTGTTTCATTTGGAAAAAACTGATTATTTTTTAGCTTCTACTGCGGAAGTTCCAGTTACAAATTACTACCGTGATGAAATATTAGAAGAATCCATGTTGCCACAAAAATTTGCGGCTTTTTCACCTTGTTTTAGATCGGAAGCCGGATCGCACGGTCGTGACACAAAAGGTTTGATCAGACAGCATCAGTTTCACAAAGTTGAGCTGATGATTTATTCGCATCCATCACAGTCCTATCAATTGCACGAACAACTGACCTTGCATGCTGAGAAATGTTTAGAGGATTTGGAGCTTCCCTACAAAAGAATGCTCTTATGCAGTCGTGATATTGGTTTTGGAGCTGCAAAATGTTTTGATCTGGAAGTTCATTTGCCAGGAACAGATTCCTACCGTGAAATCAGTTCGTGTTCGAATTTTGAAGACTTTCAAGCCCGCAGAGCCATGATCAGATTCAGGCCCGGTGGTGGCGGAAAGCCACAGTTTGTTCACACTATTAATGGCAGTGGCTTGGCAGTTGGCAGAACTTTGATCGCTATTTTGGAAAACTATCAAAAGGAAGATGGCTCCATTGAGGTTCCCAAAGTTTTAAGGCCTTATATGAGCGGAAAATCCGAGATTAAGAAGTCTTAAGCGCATCCGCGTCTAGAAAAAAACCAAAAATTCCGTTGATCCGAGTGGGCAAAACACATAAAACCGATCTCGGAGAGATGGTAGAGCGGTTGAATACACCAGTCTTGAAAACTGGCAAGCCTTCGCGGGCTTCGAGGGTTCGAATCCCTCTCTCTCCGCCACTCGACAAAACCCCAAATACATCGTTGCATTCGATAGCTCAAACCTGCGACTTATCAATCAAAGCGCCACTGGCGCTTTGAACTGCCTCGGTTTTCACTATCTCTGCGCCTTGTCTTTGGGGTTTTTTCGAGTGGCGGATATGGTGATGGTTCGTACCCTTGGGTTCGACAAAATTAGCAGGAGGCTAATTTTGAGCGTAAGCCCCGAGCGAAGCGAGGGGACGAGGGCATGAGCCCGAGTCAATCCCTCTCTCTCCGCCACTCCGAAAATACACTCTAACATTGTTGAACTGCAAACTTGCTTCCTTGCGACGTGGTAGTAACCTCGCCTCAGTCGCAAGTTCTTGTTCGCCTCGTTAGAGTGTATTTTGGGAGTGGCGGAAAAAAGTTGTAAACGGAAAGATTGTTCATTATAAACCTCAAAAAATTTTATTATTTAGTGGGTATGATGATGGTAAGAATAATTTTATCGATATTGACGATTTATTCAAACTTGGCTTTAGCGACGAATGCTGAAACTTTGCTTTGCTATGATTCCAGAGGGGTTTTGGCATTTCAGGTTGAATCGGCTTTTCAAGATAAAGTTAGGGTCAGTTTTTCAAACCTTGGATTTTTTGAAAAAAAACTGCAGGATTTGGCCAAATCATTGGAAGACTCGCAAGGATCTTATTTGGAATTTAAAGAAGCAGAGATTGAATCAGAATTGCTTAGCGCTGATTGGTTTTCAAATGATGAATATTCAATCCAAAGATTTTACGAAACCCAGTTTTTTTTGAGTCCAAACAAACAATCAAGAATGCTGCTGCAGTTGGTTCAAAAAACTAATAAGACCTATCTGGTAAATCTTGGAAGTTCTGTAATTAAAAGCAGCTTTTTTCGCAAACAAGGTTGGGAAGTTTTGAACTTTTATTGCAGAAATTCTGATTAGAGCCGTCCAAAAATTTTTTAAAAATAAAAAGTGATTTCGCCTGAAACTCCACCTGCCGAAATTTCAGTGTTTCTTCCGAAGTACTTTGGATCACTTGGTGTAGAGCCTTCTGTTAGAGTCATTGGAGGTTGATAGTGATCCATATTTCTATATGTAGTTACCAGTCTGGTGTATCCGAGCGAAAAAGAAACTATAGGAGTCGGATTAAATATAACTCCTATCTGTTGCCCCATACCCAGAAAATAGTCACCCTTGGTCTTTGCATCTTTGATCATAGACCAAGTATTTACTCCGCCATAAAACTTAAATTTCTCTGAAACTCTATATAATATATTAAACTCAGGGACAGTGCTTTCACCTGATCCGTACTCAGAGTATGTTAAAAAAGAAAGTCCTATGTTCCAGCCCCATCCACTTGATGGTAATGAATCATAGGAAAATTTTAGTCCATAAAGAGCGCTTGTTCCTTCATAATACCTAGTAGGACCATCGGAATCTAATGTATAAGATTTCTCATGATGATGGGTTATTTGTAATTGCCGAAATCCAAAGGCAAAACCCATCGGCGGAGCATAATCATCTGAGACTTCAATAAATTTTGTATCAGAAGTCTGATCCTGAGCTGTGGCATTGAAGGCCATCAGGTTAATCTGAGTGAAAACCAAAAATAGGACTAAATTCTTTGTTTGCATGCTACCCCCACCGATTTAGGGATGCAGAAAACATACTAGATATCAATAGCTTACCTGGTTTTTAAAGGGTTTAAATCAGAGGATATCAGTACTTGAGGAAATATCTCATAAAACACTGTTTAGGTCACAAATATCGAATAAAAAATCTGCGACTCAAACTAAGATTCTTAGTACTTGGTACCGATCAACATCCATCGAGTTGTACTGTACTGGGCGAAGGTAAAGGTTTTTGTTCCCTCAAATAGAACTTTTTCCAGAGCAAATTCATTTTTTATAGCAGTTAAATTTGGATTCTTGAAAACGTAGTCACTGTTATCTTCCAAGCGACCTTGCAACACCACCAGTTTTCCTGAAGGTATATTATCCCACCAATTTCTGGATGCGAATTTTTCAACGTTAGCATTAATGACCAGATCAGGCTCCCCGCCAAAAGCAGTCTCATTAAATTTCAATTTATTAGCATCCAAATGAAAAGCTCTGAAGGACCAATCCTTCCAAACCCAAGTTTCCAAAAATTTGTTTGAAAACTCGACAGCTGATTTATCCAAATCAAAAGACCTGATCAAACTGATAGAAATCCTTTCACGGGTTAACAGCTGTTGAGCCAATAAACTGTATGAAGAACCTAAAATCCAAATTTTTAAAAGAGTTTTGTCCAACATCGTGGCTTCAAGCTCTTTGCATAGCCATAATTTTGAATCAACTTGGGTGCCCGTAAAGTTTGTAAAATTAATTTCCATCTGATTATTTCAAGAGAGAATTGCATGATAAGCAAATGTTTTGAGCAAAAAAAATTAAGAGGTTTTTTTAAAATTGAATGATTTCAGTCACTAACGGCCGCTAAATATTGACAGTGCGTCCAAAAAGTTTTCGCTTAGCACGGGCCATTCGCAAAATTATTGCCGCCAATAATGGTAACAACAGTAACAATAAAATCATTCGTGAATTGTTATTATTGTTTATATTTTCAATTCGCGCGCAACCAAAAGGTTTGTCACCACTCAATTCATCCCGTGGATACAGATAGGTCACTCCATCAATATCGTCTTGTGATAGTCCCAATGAGGTTTTGTAGCTGGCATCAAAATACATCAAGGCATTCTGATCACTGGTATGACCTAAGCCAATTGCGTGTCCAATTTCGTGGGCCAGAATCACTGCCAGCAAGGTTGGATCAAAATTATTTATACTGGCTTGTCCTGCAGATGCATTTAGAACCACAAAGCCACCATCAATGTAACCTTCTGAATCCTCGGAAGGATCCAATGCAACTCCTGGAATGTTATTAATGCTGCCGTAGGTGCTAAAATCAGTTTCACAAAAAATTGTTGGAGGATCCTTTATTCGATTGGTGGTTGCACCAGCAAGACTCAGTTTCAAATTTGATCCAGGGATATTGTTCCAAATGGCAAATGCCTGTGTGAGCACTGGTTCAATATTAAAATTAGGACATTCTGAAATGTCGTAGCTGAAAGCGATATCATTTCTTCGCCAACCTTTACCCCCAGCCCCAATCAAGGTAAACGCTTCGGCACTTAAAGAGAAAAACAAAAGCAGTGTTATAATTTTCATAGTTGAATCACCAAAGACATCAATGTGTCCATCGCAGTTTTTTTGCCACCCAAAGGGCCCTCTAATAATAAATCCAATGTGAATCCTAGATCGGTTTTTTCAAAATAAACTCCGCATCCTGCGCCAATGGTGTAAATTCGGCTCGAGGTTGTTGACGAAGGCAAAGCAAATGTTGAGGTAGAGTTTCCGTTATCCAAAACCTGAGTTCCACCGGGTCCTTTAAAGTAAGAAGTCATAATACCCAGTCCACCATACCATTCAAAAATTTGATTGTTTGGCAGACTGATATTGCCGCCCACTGGAAAATATAAATGATAAATATTAACTGTTCCGCCGCCTGTCATCTGGCGTCCCAGCAAGCCAGCTTCAAGTCGTACTGCCATAAAATAATCATCCTTAATTTCGCCATCAAAGCGCACGATAAAGGGCAGCGTGAATGTTCCTGAAGATGATGCCTTACCTGTGATGTCCTTTGTGATTTTGCCAAATTGGTTTTGGCCAAAGTATCCAATACCTAAATTCCAAGCACCGTCTTTGAATGCACTAGCATTATTTGAAACCAACATTATCAGAAATAAATATTTTATCATTCTGGTTAGCTTAAAGATTTTTCAGCTAAGGCTGTAGCTTTGCAATTTTGATCTGGCCCAAGGTCTAGCTAAGCTGCACAGCTCTTGTACAGCAGGGCGCTTCTGTTTATTCCCCATAATTTTATTTGGCGCTCAGTGTAGGTTTGTTTTTAATAATACCAGATGCCCCGGATCCGCCGATCTCTAATGAACTTTGATTTTTCAGATAATCTTCTGAAACTAACTTTACACTGTAACCGACCCTTGCTCCCTTTTTGCAATTACCAGGAGCGTTCATATCAGGTGCGTCTTCTTCTTTGACGGGTTCTGGGCATTTACCAAAGCGATCGCTATCCAGAACGTAATTGTCGGGACTAGGTGCTTGCCAACTGGTCAACAATGATCCCAAGTTTGTCAGAGTGTAAGTCAGTTTGTTTGCGATGTCAGTTCTGGTTTTGCTAGGGTTAGCTACGTGATTAAGCTGATCTTTGATGGAAAATTTCTTAGTTAAATTGTCATTAGCATTTTCGCGGTAACCCAAATCCCCTCTGACAACAGTGTTGATTTCGGCAGCATATCCCCTTCTGATTTTGACCAGGTAATTATCGTACCAGTCAGCTTCAATCGAGTAATTGGCCACATCAAACAGGTTCGGGGCGATGGCTTCGATTTCCATATCACGCATAAACGGAGCGGCATTTGTATCTGCGTCCCACGCCAAAGGATCGTTACTGGAACCAGATTTGCCGATTTCCTCTGAAAATAAATGATCCCACCATCCAAGCTTTATGATTCCGTTACTGAAGATCGCACGGTGATGATATGCCAATGTCAGATTTGATCTGACTCCTGCGACATCACCAGGGTATCTGGCAATACTGTGATCAACATGGGAATTATTTTGTCTGAACCTATTGGGATCGATGTCTTCGCCAGGGATTCGGCGAACCGGCCCAGGTTTTTCTGTGATTTCAGGAGTCATCGATGAGGTCTGCGCACCATTGGGCCAAGTCGATCCGTACCAAGTGCCCAGTTTGCCGCCAAAGGGTTTAGCATATGCCGTGGCTTTCAGTGTGACAGTAAAACCTGGCGAAAACGGAATGGATGGGGTTGTAGTAGCAGTGACTCCCATATAAGACATGCACCATGGATTTTTCTCAAACCCCATGGACGAATGATAAAGCCTCAGTTCGGCATTATCTGGTGGGGGCTCCATCAGATAGTCGTTAACTTGTTCCACAAATTGTCTGGTAACAATGTCCCCGATATTTCTGGGCGCATTGGCCGGATAGTTAATTACCTGCGGAATCCAAGAAATTGCAGTTTCGCCGCTGCAATTTGCATCTTCGTACCAAAATGGATTCCAGAACAGCTGTTCCGTTAACCAGCCGGGGGGTTCAAATTCGCTGCCTTTTGATCCACAGTCGGCCAATGACAAGGAATTCTGAATTTCAAAATTCACTTTGCTTGCTCCGGCCCCGTCGCCTTTTTCGCCATAGGCCGATTTTAATGGCCCAGCGTTTTGAGAGGTCAAATTACTTACCAGTGTGCGAAACATACCCTCTTTGATATTAGTGCCTTCGATATCCCTGGGGTTGTCTTTGGAAATTTCGTTCGCCAATTTCAAAAAAACTTTTTTACGATTTGCAATGTCTTGCTTGTAGGCAACAATAAATCTGGCCAACGCATAATAGTTCATCTGAGAAATTCTTTCGCATCCTCTTTTGGCAGCCAAATTCGCGGCTATAGATGTTCCTCGGATCACATTGTAAAAACCTAAAAATCCAAATCTGGCAATTCCGCCCAGTAAATCAGGTTTTGCTGGCAGGGTTATATTGTTTTGGCCGTAAGCTTCTTTGCAATAGTTTTCGTTGTCGGCAATTCCACTAACGGGTTCGTATCCCATGCAAAACACAGTTGGATATTTAATTTCTTCATCGGTTTCGATTTTGATTCTTTTGGTTGAAAAATCAAAGGGAGTCTTGTCGCCTTGATAGCCAGCAGTTCCAATTGAGTGATGCCTGAACATCAATAATTTGTATGCTTGTCTGATTTGATAATTGATGTGTGACAAAGCATTAAAAGTTTCTGCCTGTTTCATCGCACCATAATAAGCAGCCAGATCGACAGAATTTTGCAAATTAATTTTATGATGAACAAGTAATCCGATATTGATGATCATCGCAAAAAAGACAAACAGAACTTGAAATATCAAAGCAACAAACAACGCTACTTGGCCACTTTGTTTATTGATGGGGTTTTTATTTTTCATAGGCACTTGTTATATTAAAACTCGACTTCTGAGTCTTTGACAGTTCAGCTTTACAAAGTCAGACTTTTATCTACCAACCTCGCAGCGGGAGTTCCAGACTATGGTCAGATGGACATTGTTTTTACCAATCTTTTTAAGTTGCTTTCAACTGCGGGCAGAGGTTTTGTTTGAAGGGTATTTCAAAATCAGTTCTGGTGGTGCCCATGTTGGATATTCGGTAAATCGCTATGAGTTTGATCCCAAAAAAAAGCAATTTATTGCTACCAGTTTTTTAAAAACCAATGAACTGGGTGGCAACGTGGCTGAAAGCTTAAAGGCCATTGCTGATGAAAAGTTATCTCCGGTTTCCTACAGCTACACAACGTTAGTAGGTAAATCAGCAAAAGCCATAGATGCCAGTTTTAAAAATCAAAAAATGACGGCCACAATCAAGGACGGATCCGGTAAAGACAAAAAGATTTCAAAGGATCTTCCTAAGGGCAGTTTTTTGAGCACGTTTTTGACCTACTTGATTTTAAAAAGCAAAACTGGCTTTAAACCGGAAACAAAATTTGATTACAAGGCCATTGCTGAAGAAGACGCAGAAATTTATCAGGGGTTGGCAGTGGTTCAGAAAATGGAAGCCGTTAATTCAATTCAAGCATACCGAGTGATTAATGATTTCAAGGATGTAAAATTCATAAGCTATGTTACTGAAAAAGGCGAAGTCATATCAACCAAATCACCTTCGTTCAGTTTGCAGAGTGAGCTGGTACATCAATCATCTGAGGCAACTTTGAATTTACCGATTCCAACAGATACTTTGACTTCACTGTTTGGTGCCGTACCATTGGGGCAGGAAAATCCAGTCTCTAAATCGTACAAGGAAAAGGGGAAGTAATGTTGTCTGACATCACTGAAGCCATTGGCGGACATATTTGTATAGGTATTTCGGGACTGTCGTTAACAGAAGATGAAAAGAAATTTATTTTAAACAACAATATTTCTGGAGTGACTTTATTTGCCAGAAACGTCAAAGACCCCAGACAAGTTTTTGAGCTGACTCAAGAACTGCATCAGTTGTCACATCAAATGAAATCTAAAGCTCCATTTATTGTGGCCATAGATATGGAAGGTGGCCGGGTCGCTAGGCTAAAAAATCCATTCACAGAATGGCCTGCGCTGAAAGCCTATGGGGATTTGGATTCTCCCACAGTTTCTTTTTTAGCTTATCAATCTTTGGGTCTGGAGCTAGCGGCTGTGGGAATCAATGTGGATTTCGCTCCTTGCTTGGATATTTTTACTAACCCTCAAAACCAAATCATTGGTGATCGTTCTGTGGGTTCAGATCCTGAGCTGGTTGCAAAACACGGTTCTGCATTGATCAGAGGTTTGCTGAAAGCCGGAGTACTGCCATGTATTAAGCATTTTCCAGGACACGGTCATACCTTGATTGATTCCCATGAGGATTTGCCCATTGAAGAGGCCGACCTGGAACGGCTCAGAAATACCGAGATGATTCCATTTAAAAAAGCTTTTAAATCTAAGGCTAATTTTGTAATGACAGCACACATTCGCTTTAAAAATATCGATCCAGACTGGCCAGTTACATTGTCAGAAAAATTTCTGAAAAATATTTTACGGGATGAACTGCGATTTAACGGAATGGTCATCACTGATGATCTGGATATGAAGGCCATGGCAAAACACTATGCCAAGGATTTTATCCCAGTCAGAGCATTGCAAGCCGGGGCCGACATGTTGTTGTATTGTAATGAACCCGAAAGCCAACAAATCGCTGTCGAAGCTATAAAAAAAGCTGTCTCAGACGGCAAACTGTCAGCGGCGCATTTGGAAGCCACATACAAAAGAAATTTAGAATTCAGAGTTCACCATGTGAAAGACTATGCCGGTTTGTCTTGGGAGAAATCTCAGAAAATGGTTGGGCATGCAGATCACAAAGCGCTTTCTGAGGCTGTTAAAAAAGGCTCAGTGCCAGCAAACTTGATTCAGAAGCTACAAGAATAATTGGTTCTGTCTATACAGCAAAAATCGTCGCTTTTTAACAACTGACGTGACCACAATCCTTACACCAATGAAGATTCTACAGTCTTGGACTGTCAATAAGCTAAAGGGACGCAGCTTACTTAGGCCCAATTCTTGTTATGCATTTATGCGAGGTAACAGATGCATATTCAGACTCGCACGGCAGGTGCCGGCAAAGGACGTACAATTGGATTCGTAGGATTGTCAGCAATTCTGCATGTAGCAATTGTAATTGGCCTGACCTACTACACTCTGCTAAAGCCAAAACCAGAGATCATTGAAATCGAATTTAAATTGGCAACAGCAGCACCCATTGCAGCACCAGGCGAAAAGCCGATTGAAAAAGCAGAATCGTCTGCCGTGGACAATTCGACCGCTGATGTTCCTGTTGCTAATAATACTCGGCTTAATGACCGATCAGAAGTCATTGTTAAAAAAGCCAAAAATATTGCTCAAAATAAGCCAACAAGAGTTCACAGAAGTAGCCCGAAATTAATCACAGAACCTGCGGTTAAATTGATCAAAGACAAAAACTATAAATCAAAACCTGTTGAAACTTATGATCTGGACTCAGAATCAGAAGTTCCCATGTTAGATGATGATTTAGGTGAAACTAAGGTCTTGGTACCTGAAAATCTGCAAGCTCAAGAAATCGAAAATGATTTTGATGAAGTCGATCACCAAGAAAATTCAAAAATCTTAAAGGCCAGTCAGGATTTATCAGAACAATCTGATAAAGAAATGAAAAATATTGATCAAGAATTTGATGCCTTGAAACAGCTGGTGGTTGAAGATGATCAAGATTTGGATAATAAAGCTAAGTCCTTAAAAGCCAAAAGAGACTCTGAGATGGCGACTGCCTTGGCTGCTCAGAATGCCAAAAAGCAGAAGTTCGAGGGCGAAGGCGGCAATGGCCTAAATGCTTACGAGGGTAAATCCAATGTCAGAGCACTGGAAGACCTAAGGCAAATGCCTGGAAACAAAAAACCAATGTATGGGGTTGATGACAGACTCAGAAAACGTCAGGGCGATATCACACTTTTAGCGTACATTACAAAATCAGGAGTTCCCGCAAAATTTGAATTAGTGAATTCAACTGGTCACCGTGAATTGGACAGCAAAACGTTAGCGGCATTAAAGGAATGGAGATTTTATCCAGGACAAGAGGGTTGGGTTGAAATCCCATTTAAATGGGATCTAAAGGGCGGCGTTCAAGAAAAGCCAACCACCCTCAGAAGAAAAGTAGGAGCTAACTAGTCGCCAAACAAAGCTTTTTCGCTTTTGGTGCTTCCATTGTTACGGGCTTTTGCTTTACGCTTTTTACCCATATTTTTATCTCTTCTCAGTCTTTTATGTTCAGTTGCTTTAGTTTTAGAAGCCATGACACTCTCCGTTTTTTAGAGGGTCTACCAAAGCGGCAAGCTTAAGTCAATGGCATGGCTGGTGAGCCTGGTGTCTTCGGGTGACATCAAAAACCCATAATGAAGTCCAAACCTTGGGCCATCAAAACTGAGACCTGTAGAATAAAACTCCTGATTAAGCTGATAGTTTTTTTGAGCTCCGATTCGAAAAATCACCCAATCATTCATATAGGTCTCAATTCCGCCCCCAATAGTGGGCTTGCCAAAATTCAGGTTTTCGGCAGAACGGATATCGGCTTTTATGCGGATGTATTTCAAATAATTCACCGTAGTCCCAAAGCTTGAAATCTGTTTCTGTCTGACAACCTCTGGAACCTCGGATTTTGGCGGAACCAGATTGTTAATAAACATTCCAAATCCAATTTTTGGTGAAGGGGCAAACAGCATTCCTGCAACCAAATTAGTTTGTGTCCATGACTTTTCACGGTATCGATTTTCGTTAAAATTAACCCCTAATCCAAAAGACCATTTTCTTTTGAAAAAATTTGCAAACCCTAATCGGATTTCGCGGATCAAGTATTCGTTTTGGAGCTGATCAATTTCCTCATGTTTGGTTTGGTAATACGAAAGCGATGTGGGCACTACGGTGTCCTTCGTGTTTTCAGTCAGAGAAAACGCCCATGACGAATTTTTGATTGCTTCTGATTCATTAAAAACCGAATACCCACTGGTAAAGCGGTAACCTCTTAAATGGGCAATTCCAGCAGGATTTTGAAATGGAGTTTCCCCGGCCTCGACCACGGCGGCACCGACTCCGCCATTGGCTCGGCTGACAGCGCCTTCATAAGCCGATAATGATTGCGACAAAAAAATTCCAATGATGACAGCAAATTTCATAAGATAAATTGAATCTAAATTTCCAGATATTGACAACTAGTTCTTGTAACAGACGGTCACATAATGCGCGCATTCATATTGGCCACTGACGCTGCAACCAGTGTATTGCCCCGCTTGAACCGCGGTTGGGAAAAAATAACTGTCATAGACAATGGGATCAACATTTCCAGCGTAACACAGATTGGTTCCGTTTCTGGGGACCACGCATTTGTCAGTCAAATTAATGTCCCAGTATTCAGCTGGTAAAAATCTTCTTAGGACTTGCATTTGTGCTTTTGCAGTAGAAGATGCTTGAGCTGCCACTGGTTCAAAGGGACAAGCTTCTTTTTTGGTAGAGCTGGTAACATAGACTGGCATCAACCGATCTGTTTCGCGCACAATTTTGAGTTTCAATGAACAATTCCAATTTGCAGCAACAGCTTGGGGTCTGGCAGGTGACAGATCGAATTCCTGAATATTTGAAATTGTCCTGGCTGGATAATTAGAAAAATTCACTCCGCCAGGTCTTGAAAACGTAAACCCAAATCCAGTTCCAAGCATTGAATCTTTGGATGTTTTGTCTTTTGTGAAAGGCTCGTTACCATAACTGGTTGCCGAGGCCACAGCTGTGTCTGCAAATCCAGTCACTAACATTGTGTTTGAAAGCTCGCTTCTGAAAACACTTTCATCAGAGCCTTCACCAACGGGTATGGAAATCCCGCTTTCAAAATGTTTTAGAATCTGCTCTGAAACATTGGGAAAATAGTTCGTGTAACCTGTTGAATTAGTTTTTGCTTTTTCGATCAGTGCGCTGGCTACTCCCGAATCACTGAGTATGGGTAAAAACTTGCCAATTTGATCTTCAGGGGAGCTGCCTCTGGCATAAACCATGGTTCGCAAACCCAACTGAGTGCTTCTGAGAGCGACCTCTAGTCCTGTGGTTTTAGTGTAAACACCAGAAGACAGGGCTTCCAGAAATTTACCATCCTTTGAGCTTTGAGGCAGATTTGCAAACTGAGCATTGAGTTCACTGAAATAACTGGGATTGATACGCAATCCGCCTTCTTTCATCCCCAGCGCGGTTGTCGGGGTGCCAGTCACATCATAGCCGCCAATCTTGAAGGTAAAAGTAGAAGAATGAACTCCGCTGGAACCTGCTGTATTTGGGCAAGACATATAGGCTACTTGATTGATCGACAATTCATAGGGAAAATGTTTAGCTTCGGTCGATAATATTTTGGGGTCACTGGTTGTTCCAACTTCCAATGAGGCTTCTTCATCCAGAGTAGGATTTCCGCAGTTTTGAAAAACAGGAACAATCAACACAATGCAAATCAAAAGTAACAAAACTCTGGTCGAATAAACTTTGAATTTCCCCATCCTTAGAGTGTAACACGTAACAATCTGCGACACCAAAACAAGAACTGTTGAATGCGGCCAAAAATCTCATTTTGAGACAGTTTTAGGGTTGTCACATGACTTAGGTTTTGGGAAAACCAATCTATGAGTAAAATTCGTAAGGCAATCATCCCAGCAGCAGGACTTGGAACCAGGTTTCTGCCAGCTACTAAAACCATTCCCAAAGAAATGCTCACAATCGTAGATGCCCCGATTATATTTTATGTAGTCGAAGAAGCCCTGAAAGCCGGGATTGAAGACATTGTTTTAATTCAAGGACGCGGCAAAACAGCCATCGAAGATTTTTTTGATGTTTCATTTGAGTTGGAAAGCAAGCTGGAATCTGAAAACCGCCTAGAGCTTTTGAATTTGCTCAAAAAAATCAGGGATAACGTCAACATCATAAGTGTCAGACAAAAAAATCCTTTGGGATTAGGTCATGCCGTTTTGTGCGCAGAAAAAATTATTGGTTCGGAACCTTTTGCGGTGCTGTTGGGGGATGAGATTTTTCAAAACGATGGGCAATCGGCCAATGCGACAGCTCAGTTGATTTCAGTATTTAATAAATACCAAGAATCCACCATCCCATTAATGACCGTAGACGATGATAGCGTGAGCAAATACGGTATTGCCGAGGTTACCGAATGGAAAGATTCGCTTTTTAAAGTCACAAATTTGATTGAAAAGCCTGCTGCCAATGAAACAAAAAGCCGTTGGGCATTGCCGGGGCGCTATGTATTAAACCCGCAGATTTTTAATCTCTTGAAGGAAACTAAGCCAGGCAAAAATCAAGAAATTCAGCTGACAGATGCCATTAACCAACAAGCACATAAAGGCACAGTCATAGCCACCCAATTGCAGTCCAACAGATTTGATGCTGGTGATAAGCTAGGATATTTAATTGCCAATATCGAGATTGCACTTAAGAGACCCGATTTAAAAAAGCCTCTTGAGGATTACATTAAGAAATTATTGAAAAGGATTTAGGTATGAATTTTATTGGACTATTTTTTGTAATTATCAATTCTGCACAAGCATTTATTCCCAGAGCCAGCTACGTAATAGGCAGGGTTGCCGAACAATCGGGAAAACCACCCTATGAAATCAATCTGGATGTGGAAATAATAACCGAAACAGAAACCGTGTCGTTAAAGGAAACTTGGTACATCATTGATAACAACAACATGTCTGTGCATGTTTCCGGAACTAAAAACCTTAAGGGTTTAGTCGACGCTAATTTTATCTACAGAAATGGCGTTAGATATTCTGAACTTAAAAAAGATTCTGAGTCTGTGTTTTTTGAACCCTTTTTTCATGCAAAAAGTCCCGAGGAATTTGTTAAATTGGGTCAGGATTTTAGACTGCTACCCAAAAATGTTCTGCAAAAGCGTCCCTATAAAAACAATAAAACCGGTGAAATAAATTTTGAACCTTTTGTTAGATACTCAAAGCTTTCAGGGTTGCCTCAGTTTTTGTATTTTGATCCCAGTCAAAGCCCGGGCATCAGTGGACTGTGGGTTGAACAAGATTCATATTTTGTTCGCAAAATTAAAATCCGTGATGGTCTGGAGCTGAACGTCAGTAAATATTCGCAATTTGCCAGAGGGATGAGTTACCCATCTGAAAGAGTCATTAAATGGGAAAGCAATACAACCAGAATCAGAACACTGAATGTGCTTGGCAAAGGTAAAGACATAGCTGGATTGATCAAACAAGGGACTTTCAAAATTGATCCTTTGGTTGCATCCGAGCAAAGAAAAAAAATCGAAGAATTTTATTCAAAGTTTAGATGAAATATTGGAAAGTCGCGGTCGACGCACCTATCGGTGAGTTATTAACTTACCAAGAATCTTTATTGAGCGAACCTTTGGTCAAAGGCCAAAGGGTTGTTGTCCCATTGGGAAAACGATCTGCCACAGGAATTTTGATCGAGGAAGAACCAAACCCCAGTGATCTGGTCAAAGAAAAAATTAAATCAATCAAAGAACCATTTCAGGATGGAATTTTACTGTCTGAAAAATATTTAAGCTGGGCAAAATGGATTGCTGATTATTATTTTTATCCGGTGGGTATGGTTGTTAGTGGATTTTTTCCTCCGGCCAAAAAAAGCACTAAAAAAATTAAATCATCAGAAAAAGTTTTAGCCGAAATTGATAAATCCGTAAAAGCCAAACCCGAATTGACCTCCGAACAACAGAACGTCTTAAGAGATTTTGATAAACTGGAACAATTTGCTGTGCAGATGCTGTTTGGCGTGACTGGTTCTGGCAAAACCGAAGTTTATTTGCGAATGATCGAAAAGACCTTAGCCAGGGGTAAACAAGCCTTGGTATTGGTGCCAGAGATTTCATTGACCCCACAACTGGTGCAAAGGTTTTATTCGCGATTCGGTGATCAAATTGCAGTGATACATTCGCAGCTGACTCCCCGTGAAAAAACAGATTTTTGGTGGGAAGTCACCGAGGGCAACAAAAAGATTTTAATCGGCGCCAGGTCGGCATTATTTTGTCCGATGAATGATTTGGGATTGATTATCGTCGACGAAGAGCACGAGCAATCCTATAAGCAGGATGAAAAATTAAAATACAACGCCAGAGATTGCGCAGTTATGTTGGCCAGAAATTTTAATATTCCAATTGTATTGGGTTCAGCCACTCCCAGCCTTGAATCTTGGAACAATGTAATTACTAAAAAATATTTGTTGTCTGAAATGCCATCAAGGGTAAATCAAATTCCAGCGCCCGAAGTGTCGATCGTTGATTTTAAAAACAAGGCTCATGTGGACCCAAATCTGCCAAAATGGCTAAGCATTCCTATGTATGATGCGATTAAAAATACTTTGGAAAATAATTTGCAGGTAGCCTTGTTTTTAAATCGCAGGGGCAGTGCCCAGTTTGTATTGTGCCAAGGTTGCGGTTATATCGAGGAATGTCCCAATTGTGATATTTCGTTGAGCCTGCATCACCGTACAGAATTGTTGTGCCATTATTGTGGATTTTCAAAACGCTATAAATTGGAATGCGGATCTTGCCGTGATGGTGAACTCAGCCCCATTGGCGCTGGTACCGAGCTGGTAGAAACCGATTTAAAATCTTTGTTTCCCGATATCAAAGTCGCCCGTGCTGACCGCGATGAAATTCAAAACCGCAAAGACTTGGAGCAATTGATTTCAGAAATGGAATCAGGCCAAACACAAATTTTAGTTGGCACTCAAATGATTGCCAAGGGTTTGGATTTCCCAAAACTTAATTTGGTTGGAATTATTTTGGCTGACGTTGGTTTCCATCTGCCAGATTTCAGAGCCACCGAAAGAAGTTTTCAGTTGATGCAACAAATGGCAGGCAGAGCCGGCCGGGATTTGTCACAAGGATCCAGTGGTAAAGTTATTATTCAAACTTATAATCCTGATCATCCGGCGTTGAAGTATGCTCTTGCGAATGATTTTAAAGGTTTCGCCGCCGAGGAAATTGAAAATCGCGCGATGCTAAGCTACCCGCCGCTGGGTAAATTGGTCGGCATCAGGATTCAGAGCACTCAATTGAATAAGGTGATTGAAACTTCCAGACTTATGTCTGTAAGGTTTAAAAATCTGCAGGCAAAATACATTCAGCAATTTGGTGATGTTGAATTTCTGGGACCTGTTGAAGCACCGATTTCAAAACTGCGGGGAATGTTCAGATACCAGGCTTTGGTAAAGACAAATTCTTCATCCAAAATTCACCAAGTCCTGAAAATGCTTATTTCTGATGAAGAATGGGTATTGGCCGGAGTGCGCATAGTGGTTGATGTTGACCCCATTTATCTTCTTTAACAAAATCAATAGATATGTCTGAAGTAGTTTGTCCCAGGTGCGGAGCAAAAACTGCTGGCTTGGTTCCTATTGAGCCTGCAATTTTAGCAAAAATCAAAGAAGGTGGAAATACCGAAAACCTTCCACCACAAGTATGCAATGCTTGTTACACGCAGGTTGCTGGTGGCGTGGCCAGGGGATCTGTGCTTTTGATGCGCGAAAAATCCAAAGAACAAAAAAAACTGATGCTTTGGAAATCACGAGTGAATTTAATTAAAAAAGCCAGACAATACATGAACGAAAAAATGTTTTCTGATGCGGCTTTGACCTATGAAAAATACATCAAGGTCATGGAAACAGTTTATGATTGTAAACCTGGTGAACTGACACCCGAAATGTTCAAAGACTCTGCCCGAACTCAAGAACTGACAGTTGTGGTTTCTGTGTTTTGGGATTTGGTTCGAATCTATGATACCAGCGATAAATATCTGGAACGCATGAACAAAGCCTGTGACAAGCTGGCGGCTTTTTTGAAATTCACACCCATATATCCTGATATTATTAAAAAGGCCGAGATATTTGCCAAAACTGCGCGCAATCAGAATGTGATTAAGAATTTTCTGAAAAATGCTAATCAGTCAAAGGGTAGGTGTTTTATTGCGACCTCTGCCTACAACAGCCCTCATCACCCAATTGTGTTGGCGCTTTCGACTTTCCGGGACGAATCCCTAGAAAATCAAACTCTAGGCAGATTGTTTGTGACTGCGTACTATCGCATTTCACCCAAGATTGCTCAATTTATGGATTTGATTCCCATTGTGAAACCACCTGTACGATGGATGCTTTTTTTAGCAACAAATTGGTTACATAAAAATAAATCTTGATTTGACTCGGTCTGTTTGTGGACACTGTAAAAATATGACAGCTGAACAAAAAATAAATGCAGAAAATATTATTATCGGTGGTGGACTCAGTGGGCTTTTGATCGCAAAGGGCTTGAAGGATGCGGGTCAGGATTTTTTGATTCTTGAAGCCAGCGACAGATTGGGTGGCAGTTTTTTTACCGGTGGTCTGAGGCTATTGCCTGTTTCCGAGCTGACACCCATGGCAGTGCGGTTTTTTAATCAAATTTCTGGCCAGAACTATAGTGCTGAAATCAATTCGGATGTCGTGACTTTTGAAAACAAAGAAATTTTACCTTTTGTTGGTTTTGGTGAATTCGCTCCAGAATATTATGAAAATCTGTTTCCCTTTACCAAGGGTTATGCAAAAGACGTCTTGGGATTTGAAAACTGGGTCAGACAAATTTCACAGGAATTATCTGAAAAAACGCTTTTTAATTCGCGTGTAATCAAGGCCGCTGAACTTGCTGGCCATGTGGATTTTTTAGAACTGTCCAGTAAAAAAATAATCCGAGGCAATCGTTATTTTTATTGTGCTGATCCCTCTGAATTTAAATTGATAGTCCCTCAGACCAAACTGGCTCATAAAAATGTCGTTAAATTTCTGAAAGGGCCCTTTTGGACTCAGATTAGTGTGGATCTGGTTCACAAACAGATTCCCAATAATTTACCCCTTGAAACTTTGTTTGTTTTAAATTCCAGCAATAAGAATGAAGCTGTGTCTGCGATGGGGCTTTTTTATAAATCAAATGATACGATTAAATCTCAGTGGTTCACGTTGGTTGATGATCAGTTTTCTGAGGACACTGAGCAGCTGGGAAAATCAGTTCAGAATTTCAGGAAACTCTTAAAAAAGCACATCCCTGGATTGTTTGAATCAGCTGAACATGAAAAATTGATTTTAACTCCAGCGCTTTTTAAAAGCTCATCTTGGAATCTAAACGGCAACGGGACCTTGCAGGATTTTAATAATTTTTGGATTGGTTCAGGCATTGCCAATGAACAACCGGGTTTATTGGGAACTTTGTTACAAGCGCAGTTTATCTTAGCGGCAGTTCAAAATACTGCATCTGCAGATCAGCAACCTTTGGAACCCCAAATTTTGGATCAGACGGAAAATCTATAAATTTTTCCGTGGCCTGAAAGCCATGTCTTAAATAAAAATTGATCAATTCAGTCCGCAGAGTGATCACGGTGATTTCAATCAATTGGCAACCCCAGTTCAGCGCTTCAGATTTTGCGCGGGCCAAAAGCTGTTTGCCGATGCCCTTGTTCTGTTGATGGGGATCAACGGTAAGCATCCCTAAATAGCACCGTGCGCCATTTTTAGCTAAATGCACAGAACCCACCAGCTTTTGATCCAAATACGCCATTAAAATTATATTGTTTGGTTGGGCAACCAGTTCTGACAATTCTTGAGTGTTTGTTCGGATACCATCCAAAATATCAGCTTCAGTTGTCCATCCTGATTTGGCTTCATCGCCGCGATAGGCGCGATTAACAAAATCAGAAAGCAATTTACAGTCTGTTAGTTGAGCGATTCGAAATTCCATAAGTGCCTACAAGGACTAAAATATCTATTGCTCGGTGTGAAGCTTTATGTTAGCCCCTAAGACTAAATTACACACCTTCGGTCATTGCTGGTGTTTGTTTAATTTCATGGTTTTTTAATTGAATCAGATGAATCGCACGAAACATATGAATCAGTTGAGTCAAATCATTGGGATTAAAACAAAATCTACTGAAAACGATATCCACGTTCACAGTCCCTGACCGTTGGGAGGCTTAACCAGAAAAGGAGATACTCATGGCACAAGTAACCATGAAAGAAATGTTAGACGCTGGTGTTCATTTTGGACACCAAACCCAAAGATGGAATCCCAAGATGAAACCTTACGTTTACACCGCTCGCGGTGGGATTCACATCATTGACCTTCAAAAGACAGTTGGCAAAGCCAATAAAGCTGCAGAGTTTATCAAAGAAGTTGCAGCTAACGGAAAGCGACTGATTTTTGTAGGTACTAAAAAGCAAGCGGTAGAACCTATTTTAGAAGCTGCCAGCAAATGTGGTCAGCTGCACGTTACAAAACGTTGGCTGGGCGGAATGCTTACCAATTTTGAAACGATCAAAGCTTCAATCGACAGGCTTAAACGAATCGATCAAATGCGCGAAAAAAATGAATTGGATTTTTATTCCAAGAAAGAACGCGCTCGCATCGAAAAAGAATACAACAGACTGTCTGAGTTTTTAAATGGTATCAAAGACATGAAAGACACTCCCGGAGCTATGTTTGTCGTTGATTTGCCCAAGGAACACATTGCTGTTGCTGAAGCAAAACGTTTAGGCATTCCTGTGGTAGGTATTGCTGATACAAATTCTGATCCAGAAATTATTGAATATCCAATTCCTGGAAATGACGATGCGATCAGATCAATCAAATTATTTTCAAATCTGGTAGCAGATGCTTACATCGAAGGTGCAAAAGTTTGGGAGCAGAAATTGCGAACTCAAACCGATAAAGCTTCTGATGTGCAAGCTGAACAACAGCAGCAACCTAAAGAAGTTGAAGAGAAAAAACGCACTCGTGGCGCTCCTAAACCTGAAGCTAAAAAATCTGAAGGTCCTTCAGTTGTTAAAGCCAGCAAGCAAAGAAAATTGGTTGCGGCTGGAATGGCTGAAGTTGTTGAAATCCAAGCTGAGCTTGAAAGCCCAGAAGAGCCCAAAGACGAAGACACGGGATCTAAGGAGTAAACATGAGCATATCAGCAACTATGGTAAGAGACCTGCGTGAACGTACAAATGCAGGAATGATGGACTGTAAAAAAGCATTAGAAGAAACAAAGGGCGATTTCGAAGCTGCTGTAGAGTGGCTTCGTAAAAAAGGCCTGGCTTCCGCTGCTAAAAAAGCAGATCGATTGGCTTCTGAAGGTTTAGTATTGGCAACTGTAGGCCAGGGTGGAAAAACTGCTGTGGTCGTTGAAGTGAATTCTGAAACTGACTTTGTTGCTAAAAACGAACAGTTCAAAGAATTTATTTCGGACGTAGCTCAACAGGTTTTGCAGGCAAAGAATGTTCCAAATGAGCCAACTCAATTATTGGATCTGCCATTTTACAAAAGTCCCGGTACTAAAATCGGTGATCATTTAAAAGAACTGATCGCCAAAATCGGTGAAAACATTGTAGTTCGCAGATACAACAGAGTTGAAACTACTGGATATTTGCATTCCTATGTTCATGGTGATGGCAAAATTGGTGTGATTGTTGAAATCAACACAGGTAAAGTCACTGATGATATCAAGACTTTTGCAAATGATATCTGTCTGCATGTGGCAGCAATGAATCCGTTGGCATTATCTCAAGACCAAGTTCCTAAAGACATTGTCGACAAAGAAAAAAGCATTTTAAAAGCTAAAAATATCGAACAGGGTAAAAAACCTGAAATGATCGACAAGATTGTTGAAGGACAGATTCGCAAATTTTTGAGCGAAAGCTGTCTGTTGGAACAAGCTTTTGTTAAAAATCCTGACCTAAAGGTTAACGATTACACAAAAGAAATGCAGAAAAAATCGGGCGAACCCATCGCAATTAAACAGTTCATCAGATTTGAATTGGGTGAAGGTCTTCAGAAGAAAACTAATAATTTTGCTGAAGAGGTCGCAGCCCAAGCCAAGGGACATTGATTCCAGTGGCAAAAAAAGCAAAGTATAAAAGAATAATGTTAAAGCTCAGTGGTGAATCACTGGGCGGTACAGCTGGTACGGGCATCAACACAACAGTGATTGCCCAAATCGCTAATGATGTGGCCGAAGCCTACAAAACCGGTGTGCAAATCGGAATTGTTATTGGTGGTGGAAATATTTTTCGGGGTGTGGCTGCCTCTGCTGAGGGTATGGATCGCGCCAGTTCCGATTACATGGGAATGTTGGCGACGGTTATCAATGCTTTGGCGTTGCAAGACGCTTTGGAAAAAGCAGATGTTCCCACTCGGGTACAGACTGCAATTGAAATGGCAGAAATCGCCGAACCCTATATCCGCAGAAGAGCTATCAGGCATTTGGAAAAAGATCGCGTCGTGATTTTTGGTGCGGGCACGGGAAATCCTTATTTTACTACCGACACTGCAGCCGCTTTGCGAGCTATGGAAATCAATGCCGAGATTTTAATGAAAGCCACGAAGGTGGACGGAATCTATGATAAAGATCCGATGAAACATAAAGATGCCGTGAAGTTTGAAAAAATCAGCTACATCGATGTGCTTAATAAAAATTTAAAGGTTATGGATTTGACGGCAGTCAGTTTGTGTATGGACAATAAACTGCCCATATTAAGTTTTGATTTAACAAAAAAGGGAAACATCCTAAGAGCAGTCTTGGGTGAAGATATAGGAACAACTGTTCATTAATTAATGAGGTTCTGATGGTCGCAGATAGCAAAAAAAAATGTCAGGATAAAATGGAAAAATCCCTTCAGGGGTTGATCAACGAACTTAAGAAAATTCGTACAGGCAGGGCGCAAGTTTCCATGCTGGACAATGTGAAGGTGAATTACTACGGAAACATGTCGCCACTGAATCAGGTCGCCAGTGTGACCACGCCGGATGCGAAATCATTTTTGATTTCGCCCTGGGAAAGTTCAATTTTAAAAGAAATCGAATCAGCCATTGTTAAAAGTGACATCGGCATGTCGCCCATAAACGACGGTAAAGTGATCAGATTAAAAGTTCCAGATTTGACAGAAGACCGACGTAAAGAACTGGTAAAACAAACAAAAAAAATTGTTGAAGACGCCAGGGTCGCAATCCGCTTGGCCAGAAGAGACGCCAATGAGGAAGTTAAAAAATTGCAGAAAGACAAAGCTATCAGCGAAGACGAACTGAAAAAAGCTGAAGCTGAAGTTCAAAAACTGACTGATGATTATATCAAAAAGGTCGACCAAGTTTCTGATGAAAAAGAAAAAAGCATAATGACTATTTAGTGTAAGGGGCTTGAGTTTGTTACCAAGACATCTAGCAATTATTATGGATGGCAATGGCAGATGGGCCAAAGCTAGGGGCAAACCAAGAATTTTTGGTCATGTTAAAGGCGCTCGTGTAGCTAAAAAAATCATCACTGAATGTTCTGATTTAGGGATCAAATATTTAACATTGTATGCATTCAGCACTGAAAATTGGTTAAGGCCTGAAGCCGAAGTTAATTTTTTAATGAGATTGCTCAGAAGATATCTGAAAAAAGAAACAGACAATCTGGTTAAAAAAAACATCAAATTCACTACCATTGGTGATTTGTCCCGATTGCCTGCAGAAATTGTGGAACAAATTAATGTGACGGTTTCTAAGACCAGCATCAACAACGGTTTGAATCTGGTTTTTGCGATCAACTATGGTTCCAGACAGGAAATTGTTGAAGCTGCAAAATCAATAATAACCAAAATTGCCAATGACGAAATGGATTTTGATCAGGTTGATGAGCATTCAATATCCAAAAATTTGTACACTAAGAATTTTCCTGATCCTGATTTAATCATTAGGACATCGGGTGAATCCAGATTATCAAACTTTCTGATGTGGCAGGCGGCTTATTCAGAATTTTATTTTACAGATATTTTGTGGCCGGATTTTGGCAAAGACGATCTGCACGCAGCAATTTCGGACTTTAAACAACGTAACCGCAGATTCGGCGCTATCACAAATAATGAAAACCATCCTAACTAGAATTTTTTCTGCAGCAGTTGCATTGGCCATATTTTTTTATGTGTATTTCGTATTTAAACACGATGGCCTAAAGTTTTTGTGTTTGCTGGTCAGTCTGTTGGGGACAATTGAAGTCTCTAAATTGCTTTTTTTGGGATCGGAAAGAATTTTTCTGAGGATTTTATTTACCGTCAGTGTTTTGTTGAATTTTTTGGTGACCGCTTATCATCAGCAGTTTCAGTTTTTGGCTTTTTCAAGCCTAGCAGTTTTGTTTTTATGTTCATCGATTTTGTTTGAGTCAGAATTTAAGGAGCTATCAGAACTATCAGCTTTTCAGGCCAAAGGAATCTTGGGGATTTTTTATGCGGGGTCATTGCCTGGATTTGCTGCGCAAACTTTGGATTTTGAAAATGGCTTGAGCTGGTTTTTAACAATGCTGGCTATTGTTTTTATCGGGGATACCTTTGCCTATATTGCAGGGATGTTATTAGGCGATAAAAAAATTCTGCCGCGGATATCGCCTAAAAAAACCTTGGTAGGTGCTTGGGGCGGATTAATTGGATCTTTGGTTGCCGCCGCATATTGTTCGCAGTGGTTTACCTTTCCGATTTGGACATTTCTAGT
This sequence comes from Pseudobdellovibrionaceae bacterium, assembly GCA_044359815.1. Lineage (GTDB taxonomy): Bacteria > Bdellovibrionota > Bdellovibrionia > Bdellovibrionales > Bdellovibrionaceae > JBIKLL01. Next base: position 24,743 of record JBIKLL010000002.1, on the reverse strand, counting down.
TATGGGAGCAACGGCCGGTTTGATTGCCCAATTGGGCGACATGTTTGAATCCCTTTTAAAAAGGGTGGCAAATGCCAAAGATTCGGGCTCTATTATGCCAGGACATGGCGGTATACTGGACCGAATAGACGGGGTTTTGTTTGCAGCGCCCATTGTTGTGTTATTTGCGACTGCTTTGACGCAATTGTTTTAATCAAATGGTCTGGCCGATTAAAATGCGCTGGAACTGAAATAGCCTTGTCATTACAATGATTACCTGAGGTAAAAATATGGATATTTTATTGAACTATCTGCATTCTGGCTTTTCGGCGATTGTCCCCTTTATCATTCTGTTGGGTCTGTTAATTTTTGTCCACGAATTAGGGCATTTTTTAGTCGCCAAATATTTTGGTGTTCGTGTTGAAGTTTTTAGTTTGGGATTTGGCAAAAAAATCCTGAGCTACAAAAAAGGTGACACTAACTACTGTTTGTCCATTATTCCACTGGGTGGATATGTGAAAATGTTTGGCGATGAATTGGGCGCTGACATTTCAGAACAGGAAAAGAAGTTTTCGTTTACCCATAAACCGTTAATGCAAAGAATTGCAGTGGTGTTAGCCGGTCCTTTGATGAATTTCTTTTTTGCAGTTTTGATTTTTGCAATTATTGGTTGGATGGGCGAGGAAGTTCGCGCGCCTAAAATCGGTGACGTGGATCCTGCCTCAGATGCTTTTACCAAGGGATTCAGATCAGGTGATTCGATTGTTAGCGTGGATTCAAAATCTGTAAATTCATGGGAAGAGTTTCAAGAATACATTAATGAAAAGCACAATCAATCAGTGATTGTTGATGTGCAGAGGGAAAACACCACTTTAAAAACGGCATTGACGGTTACACCAGCCTTGAAACCGAATTCAAATATTTTGAGCCCCAAAGAATTTGTTGGGGATATTGATGGCCTGGGATTTTTATCAATGGCGCCGGTTTTGGGTGTGAAATATGGCAGCATTGCCTATTCGGCAGGAATGCGCACTGGGGATTTGGTTGTCAGTGTTAATGAAACTCCGGTGACATTTTTTAGGGAACTTGAAAATATTTTGATTACTAAAATTAATCAGCCCATCGAAATTAAAATCAAGCGAACCTTCAATGAAAAAACTGAAAATATCACTGTGAAAATGCCTTCTGCGAAATATTCGTCATTAATTAGCATTGGTGTGGAATCAGCGGAATTGTATCTGTATAAAGTTGTGGATCAATCCCCTGCCCGTGCTGCAGGTTTGCAGGTCGGCGACAGAATTGTGAAAATCGGTAAAGACGTCCCCTATAAATGGGACGATGTTTTGGGCTCTATAAAATCCTACGATGGCAATGGAATGGTATCGATTGATATCGAACGTGAAGGTAAAATCACAAATTACCAAATCTCTCCAAAATTGACCAATCAGATGACGGCACAAGGGGCCGAAGAAAAACGATTTACAGTGGGGATAGTGCCATGGATTCAAATGGCTCCGCCGGCAATCAAAAAACTGCCATCAGCTGGAGTTTTTGAAGGAATCGTAAAGGGATACGACAAAACTGCTGAAGTCACACAGATGACTGTGATCAGCTTTTTAAGACTGATTCAGGCAAAAATTTCGCCAAAAAATATTGGTGGAGTGATTTCAATAGGTCAGGCCGCCAGCGAAACTTTTAAAATTGGCATTCGGCAGTTTTTGCAGATGATGGCCATTATTTCTGTTAATTTATTTATTCTGAATCTGTTGCCTATCCCTGTATTGGATGGTGGGCATTTACTGTTTTTTATCATTGAAGGACTGAAGGGCGCACCGTTAAGCATGAGAAAAATCGAAGTGGCTCAACAGGTAGGTCTTGTTGTTTTGATGAGTCTTATGGTACTGGCATTGTTCAATGATTTTTCTAGGCTGTTTGGAATGTGGTAAATGAGACTTTTGGCGATTGAAACCAGTTCGCCAAAAGCAACTGTTGCATTGTTTGAAGATGCTAAGTGCCTGCAAACGTACAGTTTGGATCAGCCTTTTTCCCAAGCCGAAGTTTTGAATTCTGAAATCGATAAAATTTTGAATACTCAGGGCATTGATCTAAAAGCATTGGATGCCTTTGCTGTCGGTGTTGGTCCAGGTTCCTTCACCGGTATCAGGGTTGGAATCAATATCGTAAAAAGTTTCAGCTATGTTTTGGATAAGCCAATTTATCCATTAGGATCATTGGATAACTTATTGTTTCAGTCAGGTGTGACTAACCAGATTGCTGCAGTAAATGCCTTTAATAACAAAGTTTATATAGGCCAAGGTCTGGGAAAAGCCGCTGAAGTCTGGTCAATTGAACAGGCAAAACAGTTTTTGGATACTCGTTCAGACATTCAGGTAATCGGTGACGGCAGAAGCCTGATTGCTGAAAATTCTGGAAAATCAGAATTTGATGATTTTCCCAGCGCAGTTCGAATGGGAAATTATGTTTTTAAAAATAAATCCACTCTTAAGCCTTTAGACTGGAAATCAATTTCCCCCATTTATTTAAGATCTTTAAAAGCCGAAGACCACTAAGGAAACTGAAAATTCTTCGGAGAGTGAATGAGTACACAGCTTTGGGTTGTATCTGCAGGTAAAGGCGGCGTTGGGAAAACCTTCGTTGTATCAAGCCTTGGGATTACACTTTCAAAACTTAATCAGAAAGTTTGCCTGGTTGATTTAGACAGCTCGGGCGGAAATTTGCATTCAGTTTTCGGATTGCCACTGACTGATAAAAACTTAAGAAAATATTTTTTCGAAAATCAAAAGCTGTCTGAGCTAGCTGTTCCAACGAAAATTCCTCACTTGAGTTTTATCCAAGGATTTTGGGATACATGGTCGCAAACAGATTTGTCAAAAGAGCAAATTCACAAGTTTGTCGAACAGATAAAAAACAGCGGAAAGTTTGATTTTGTTATTGTTGATACGACAGCCGGTGCATGGTTGCCACAGTTGGAGCTGTTTGATCTGGCAGATGAAAGATTTTTGATCACCAGTTCTGAGCCAACCTCGGTTGAGAAAAATTATAGATTTATAGAGTCTTATCTGTGCTTTTTACTGCAGAAATCGATTTTCAAAAACAATTTGCATGAGGCGCAGGCATTTTTGAGGGACTTCAGAAAAAACCAAGGCAAAGATTTTAAAACCTTTAAAGACATCATCGAGGAAAAATTTAGCAGAAACGAAAACACTTTTGCCAAGTTTGATGAATCCCCGATTAGATTAATAGTTAATGGCACCCGCAGTAACCAGGACGAAGATCTGGGTTTTTCTATCCGAAGTGTGGCTTATAAATATTTTGGGCTGCTTATGGATTATAAAGGTCATATTGAATACGATAATGCAGTATGGCAGTCGATTAAGAACCGTGAGCCCGTGTTGATTGAAAAACCATTCACCCCGTTGGCTGGACAGTTTTTAACTATTTGCAAAACCCTGTTAAGCCCTAACCATAATACGAATTTGTTTAAGGATGTTGTTTAGTTTACACTAATAAAATATGAGCCGGTTTAATTATTACGATTTATTGGAAGTTTCCCCGCACAGCCAACAGCATGAAATCACCTCTGCGTACAAGCGGGCCAAGCTGACCTATTCTGGCGAAAACTCGGCTATCTATACAATATTTTCTGAAGGCGAAGCCAGAGACATGTTGAAATTAATCGAAGAAGCTTATTCGGTTTTGGGAAACAAAGCTTTGCGAACAATTTATGACGAAAAAATTTCTCAGACAGGCATCAAGGCCGAAGACATCAGTTACGATAAATTAGCATTGCAAAGCAAACTGGCTGTGCAGGATTTATCTAAACCTCAGCCAAAACCAAAACCGATAGCCTACACAGTCGACGAAGGCTTTGAAAAAGAAATCAAGCAATGCACTGTATGGAATGGTCAGATGTTGGCAAAGGTCAGAAATTATAAAGGCATTCCATTGGATCGATTGAGCGCAATCACAAAAATCAGCTCCTTTTATCTGAACGCAGTGGAAAATGAAGACCGAAAAAATCTGCCCGCACCTGTGTTTGTCAGGGGATATATCACTCAGATTGCAAAAGTTTTGGGTTTAGACACAAAAATCGTAGCAGACGGTTACATGAATAATTACAATGCAAAACCTGCAGCGCCAGAAGCTTGAACAGAATCAGCATTAAAGCCCCCGAAAATTGGATTGGACAGCGGTTAGATAAAGCATTGGGAAATCATCCTGAAATACAAACTCGTACCAAAGCACAGTGGCTGATTGATAATGATTGTGTGCAGGTAAATAATAAAGTTCAAAAATCTTCGTACAAGGTCAGCGCACAGGACAGTATTGAAATCAATTTACCCGAGCCAAAACCCACGGATCTGGTTCCGCTTCATCAAAATCTGGATGTGGTTTTTGAAGACGAGGAATTAATTGTGATCAATAAACCTTCTGGATTGGTAGTTCATCCAGCGGCCGGCCACGAACAGGATACCTTGGTAAATATGTTGTTGGCGCACACAAAAAAACTGTCCATGAGGTTTGGTGAAAACAGACCGGGCATAGTGCACAGACTGGATATGGATACCAGTGGATTGATTGTGGTTGCCAAAAATGATCATGCTCATGAAAGCCTTGCATCGCAGTTTAAAAATAAAACCACCGAAAGAGTCTACTGGGCAGTCAGTGTGAATGCGCCCAAACTGGATACAGGTAAAATCCAATCATTGTTGGCCAGGCATCCCAGCGATCGAAAAAAATATGCATCAACTAAAAACGCAGCCCTGGGAAAAATCGCCGTGACTAATTATAAGGTTTTGCAAAGGCTCAATGGACTGTGTTCACTGGAATTGCGACTGGAAACAGGCAGAACCCACCAAATCAGGGTGCACATGCGCGAACAGGGTTGTCCCCTGCTGGCTGATCCCATTTACGGAGTGGCTTCAGGTAATGGATCAAAAAATAAAATTGAATTTCCCAGGCTTGCCCTGCACGCTTGCGTTTTGGGATTTGTACATCCATCCACTGGCGAGACAAAAAGGTTTTTCAGGTCTTGGCCGGTTAAAGAATTAAAAATACTGACGGAGAATAATTTTGTTTTCGAAAACAGATTTGGGATATGAATTTGAAAATAAATTTGTAATGGGCTTGTTTGGTCACAGACAATTGGATCAAGCAGGATTGGGCAAATTGGGTTTTGATAGTTTGCGTATCAAACAGGTTCATGGTGATCAGGTTTTCGAATGGGATAAAAAGTCCACGAACCAACAGGCCGAAAGAACCACAGATCCAACAACTGTCTCAGTCGGTAGCGGAAATTTAGATTTTCAGTTACCAGTGGCAGATGCACATTTTAGTAAAATAAAAAATAAAGCCCTGTTGATTAACACGGCTGATTGTTTGCCGATAATGATTTTTGATGAAACATCAATGACTGTGGCTGCCATCCATGCTGGGTGGCGAGGTGTTGAAAACCAGATCACAAAAAAATCTCTGCAGAAAATCAAACCAGCTAACGCCATAGTGTGGATCGGTCCCCATATAATGCAAAACAGTTTTCAGGTTGATCTGGATGTAGCAAAAAAATTAGATCCCACAGGAAAATTTTCTGTGAAAAAGGGCGAAAAATTTTACGTCAATTTACAAGAGATCGTGATTGGACAAATCATTGATTGTGGAATCCAGAGATCGCAAATCCTGACCCTGGACATAGACACATTTACAGATAAAGATTTTCATTCACATCGCAGGCAACCCACTGGTCTGCGGAATCTGAATTGGATAATGCTGAAATAGGCTGTCTAAAGTTACGACAGAGTGCCAGGTTTTAAGCAGGAAAAGTGTCTCAAATCCAATAGATAGCCTTTGGTCTAGCCGCTGTATTGCATCCCTTATCAGTATCCGGGGGGATGAAATTGAGATCATTAAATTGCTTTAATCAAGGTCTTCAATCTGCCGAAAAGTCTGTTATGAAACTATGTGTTTTTGCACTGACATTTATAGCGACATTTTTGATATTTTCGTCTTTCGCCAGCGCTCAGACTTGTATGGATGGAGTTAAATCAGAAGAGTTGCTGGTAGAATTAGCTAGGAGTGGTCCGCCCGGTGTCGGTGTAGAAAGTATGGCATCACCAATTTTAGTGTGTCCACCAGTTCTCAAATCAATGGCTTCAGCTCAGCTGAGAACATCATTAGATTTAGCCGCTTCAAGATGTAAATCGAATGCCGAAGCCGCAGATGCAATCTGTCTGGAACAAACCAGTCCTTATATAAAATACGGAACAGCGGCTGCAGGGGCTTTGTTGCCAATGCTTGAAGGCTCTAGTGGTAAGCAGGCCTGTGAAAAATCAAACGATCTAATGAAGCTCTTAAGCGGGGCTTTGGCCGGATACAATGCCACTTGCGGTGGTTACAGACTGGCTTGTAACAACAGATGCGCAAACTTAACGGTCGCTTATGAGAAAGCAATAGCAGATCTAAAGGCAGCATTGCCTCCCCTTGAAAAAATAGTTGCTACTGGAATGGATACTGGAGTTGCAAAAGCGGAAATTAAAGCGATTACTGCAGATATAGCTGAACTTCAACCAGCAGTTATGAGATCCCAAGCGCGAAAAGCAAAATGCGATGACTACTATATTCAGCTGGGTGCGGCTGGATTGGGGTTAACAAAAATTATTTCGCAACTGATGACCACGCATAAAGGCTGCGAACAAAAACAAGCAAACAGTGACTGCAGATTAAATCCAACCGATCCAGTTTGCGTTGCTGCTGCAGAGGTTGATTGTTCTAAACCCGAAAATAAATCCAAAGAAAAATGTATCTGTCTAAATAATCCAGCCCTTCCTGGTTGCGGAAGCTACAAGATGGGATCATCAGGTGCATCATTCAGTTCTTCCAGCGGTGGTCGAACAGCCACGGGCACAGACAGTGCTGGCAGCGGTATTGGTTCAATGGGAACCACAATCACAACAGACAATACAGCTATGAAACATTTTGGAACTGCAGCCGCAAAAACAAACCAAAAAGGTGTTGATGGCGGTGGTGGTGGCGGCGTTGGGCTACCCATGGGTGGCAAAGGCAGTCCGGCCAAAACTGCTGGCAAAGGTTCTGGATACAATACAAATATTCTGAGCGGCAGTGAAGGCGGTGGTGGTGGTGGCGGCGGTGGCGGAGGCTATGGCAGCAGCAGCAGCTATTCAGACTACGCAGCTCGAATGGCAGCCTATGCTCCAAACGGCAAAAACGATCCAGGCAGGGTTCCATCAAACGTCGCAGCTATGACTGCAGCTGGAATCACTGTCGGCAGTGGCAAATCAAATTTTGAAAAAATAAACAGCACGTATTTAATTAAAGCTTCGTCGCTAGTACGCGACGGCGGAAGATAGGAAGTTTTATGAAATCGCATTTGATCATGAAACTGACTTTAGTTCTAAGCCAAGTTTTTTTTAGTGTTGCTGTGCATGCGCAAGCCAGACAGTCTACTGTGGGTCCTGCGCCGACAAAAGGCCTTGACGGAAATATTTCAACAGCAACCAGTACTTCGAAATTCGAAGCTCCAGCTGTTAAAAAAACGGCTCAAGCTGCGCAAGATTCTCAAAACATGGGAACTATGTTGGGTGTAGCAGCAACTGCTATGGCAACAACAATGGCTGTTGTAACTTGCTCCAAACCCGGCAATCCCCAGTGTCCATACTGGGTTGCCGGAGCCGCAATGGCTGGCGTTGCTACCCTGGCTATGAGTGGTGCCTCGAAAACTTCCGGCGCTGCAGTGGCCGACGTGACATCAAATATTGGAGATCCAGGATCTGGAAAGACGGGATCAAAAGGCATTGATTTAAAAAATAATCCTAAATACCAACAGGCCATGAGGGACATTGATAAATTAAAATCCATGGGCATCAAAGTAGATCTTAAAAAAGGCAAATTCACGATGCCGGATGGGTCAACCTTTGCAGCTAGCGATTTTAATTCCCCGCAATCTATGGCAGCCAAGGGATTCTCCGGTGCGCAGATTGCTGATTTTGGTAAAGTGATGGAGAAAATCAATAAAGCCGCAAAAGGCGTTGATGGAAGCTCAACCGATACCAGCGTTATTGAATCAACGGGAGATTATTCGGGTGGAGACGGTGGCGGAGGTGGCAGATCTGCAACAGCAGGATCAGGTGGCATTGGTTTTGGAATTGCCGGTGCAGGACAGGGATCGATTGGTGTTAATCGGGATCCCGCACAGGTAGAAGGATCATCAGTTATGTATAACGGCGAACAAATCGGTGTTGCAGTGGATTCAATCTATAAAATCCAAAATCGAAGATACAAATTTATTTATACTAATGAATCTTGGAATTATTAATTGTTGTGTAAATAAATTTCGTCGTGCAAACTTTTATCAGTTGCATGAAACAAAAAGCAAAAATATCAAAACCAACTATTGAAATATTTTTGGATGAATCCATAAATTTTAAAATCAAAAAACCAAAACTCAAAACTGCAAAAATGATTAAATCACCACTGGGCTTGCGTCTCTTTGAAATGTTTTGCCAAAATTATTTAGCTAATATCAAAATCGAAGCTTTCGAACACGCCAGTCTGGGTATCGCTGATCAGAAAGCTATCAGCAGATTTTTAGACACAGCTATCATTGATAAATCAGTCAGTATGGATCGAGATTTTATGGAAAGCTTTCTGGAAAAGTTATCAAAAAACAATATGACTGATGTGGCAGCAACAGTTCTGGAACTGATTGCCAGATTTAATGCCACGCAAATCCTAAAAGCCATGGGTAAAAACGCCGTGCCAAAACTAAAATTTGCCGGTGCACACGCCGACAAAAAATTTCTGATCTTCCGCCTAAAATACCACCTCAAAAACTGGTCCTAGCACTAAAAAAAGTTCTAATTAAACCCTCCCCCTAAGCGCATAAGGTACAGAATCAAATACCTGTCGAGCTGAACCAAAAAACTTCGTTCACAGAAAATCAACAATGTGTTTTGTTAAGAAATAACTGGCCCACAAGGCTGTGATTGATTTGAATTTTAGAAATTAGGTCTATAATTTTACATCTTGTGAATACATTTGCGAGCGCGCATGGCATATCTGGTGTCGAGTCATTTATTTGAATTAGGTTTATGGTAATTTATTAATCATAAACCTAATTCAAATAAATGACTCGATACGAGAGATGAGCTTGCGGCCGTTAGCAAGTATTCACTAGGTGTAAAATTATAGACCTAATTTCTAAAATTCAAATCAATCACAGAAAAAGATGCCATCTGGAATTAAAAGACACATTGTTGATTTTCTGTGAACGAAAACCTTTTTGCCTTCAGCTCAGCAGGTCTTTGATTCTGTCCTCGGATTTTTTGCGATTATCCGTCACAATGACTTCCTGTGTTCCCTTGCCCTGTATAAATCCTTTGATTTCATTCACCCAAGGTCTGTCATTATTTTGTATATGAAAATGAATCTGGCTTTCTGAGTTTTGAAAATCTTTGGGGTTGCCCGTCTCAAACCAGTCCATGGGTTCTTCGTGCAGGATGACTTTTTCGCCATTGTTGATGGCCTTGGACAGGGTCTCGTATAAAATATTTTCGTCTGTGACCTGTGGTTTAAAATATTTCTTGATACGGCTATTAATCAAAATGATTCCGACAAAATGAAACCCATAAAAACCTTTGCCTGGATTTTCTTTGGAAAACATTTGAACGGTTTCATGATCCTTGCTCCAGGCTCCGCCAAATTTTTCACCGACCTGGGGATGCTTTGTCACCAGCAGGGTTGCAATGGCCTGAGTGGACTCGTGTTTTTCAATCAAGCGATCGATGCAGCTTTTGTTTGTAGGCAAAATAATTTCGTCTGCATTAGCATAAAAAAAGCTCTCAGTGGTGGACAATAAGCTGAGGGCTTTGTGAACTCCACCACCGCTTCCCAATAAACGATGTCTTTCGTCAGACACCTGCGCCCCTTCTGATTTAAAATATTTTTCTATGTGATCAGCTAAATGAAAGACATTAACCACAGTTTTATCCACATAAGACGGGTTGAATAATCTTCTGACCCACTCAACCAGAGGGACGCCTAAAAAAGGTATCAATGGTTTAGGCCGCTGCATGGTAAAGGGTCGCAGCCGAGTGCCCTCACCCGCACACAGTAAAAATAAATTATATTTTTTCATAGCGAGGCATAGTCCTTATCAAAGGCACCCGAATCATTCAGCACAGTTTCAAAAACCTTGTATTCAGGAAACCTGTCTAAGCTCTTTTTCACCCGTTTCAGCGTTCCAGAAATGTATTTTAAATACCGGCGGTCCTGTCGTTGATGAAAGAAGCTTGAAAAACTGCCGCAGGCCTTAAAGCATCTTTGAATGGTTTGGATTTCATAGATTCTATCAAATTCTTGTTTTGAAAAATTATTGGGTAAATTGGGCCTTGCCTGATCCAGATAATACCCAATCAAATCATTAGCCATTGAATCAGGAATCTGCACATAAGAATCCTTCAGCAAACTAACCAGGTCATACTGGATAGGCCCCAGCCTGGCGTCCTGAAAATCAATAACACGCATTTTATCGTATTTAATCATTAGATTTCGCGAATGGTAATCCCTGTGTGCGATAAACTTTGGTTGATTGTGCAGCAACTGGCAAATCGATACAAAAACATTCAACAGTTCGTTTTTTGATTTTTCATCAAGCTTCAATCCACAAACGCCAAATAATAAATTGTCTCGGCCATAGTTCATTTCCCACAGCAGTTTTTCTACATCGAATTCAATCTTAAAGGCTATGCAGTCTGATTTATCTGCAGAGGCCTTGGTGTGAATTTTCAGCAATTCATCAATAGCTTGTTTGTAAAATGACATTGAAACTTCGGGATTTTGGTTTTCCCAAAATTTTCGTTCTAATGTCAGATCGCCCAGGTCTTCCAACAAGACAAACCCCTGCATGGGATTCATTGCCAGGACCCTTGGGACGTGGACATTGTGTTTTAAAAAATGTTCTTGAACGGATAAAAACGGGTAACCTTTGGGTTCAAAGGGCTCCCATTGCATGAGCACCACTGAAGTTTCATCCTTAACCACGCGGTAATAACGGCGGTTAGAGGCATCACCAGCTAACTGAATGACTTTAAAGCCTGGGGCTTTGAAATAGTCCTGTAGAAAAGTCTTGAACGGATAATCCATACACCTAAAATTGTAGATGGATTACCCTCTGACCTCAAGCAAAAGCTCAAGGGCTTCTGTCATCATGTCTAGGTCCTGAGGCAGGCGATGACACTCGATTAAATTTTTATTTAAAAACTGCAAAAGCTCTGAATCCAAATCCATAGAATGAGCTAAATCTTTTGGCACTAATGCAGATTGAATCAGTATCAAAGGACCGCCGCTGTTTCTGTCAGTCGATTTAATATAATTCAAAACTAGATTCTGGATTTCAGGATTTCGTAAATTATCAACTGTTACACAAATCGTAACGTCACCCACAGCGGTCAGATCAGCCGAAGTTTTTACGGTCGAGGCAATTGAATCAATTGGTAAATAAGCCCATCGTGATGAAAATTCATGCACGATATTACTGACTTTTTGTAACAGCAGTTCGCTGGAGCTTTGTAAAAATATAATATTGGTTTCAAAAACTCTGGGGCTAAAATGTTCTGAAACATTTGTGCCAGTCCCGATCATCTTAACAACGTTAGGGGCTTTTTCTGTTGATTGATTTTGGACCATTGGTTTTTGCTGTAAATACTGATTGTACAAAACCGGCTGCAGAATCATTCGCACCAAGTGACAGATTTGAATCTGTTCTTCGCGCGAAAGATCCCCAGCCTCAGATATTGTTGCAGTCGCCAAATACTTATCATTGTAAGTAATCGGAATCCGCAAATCGCTTTCGACCAAAGATGGCGACTGCGACAGAATCTCTTTTGAACTGGTATCGTTCAAAAAAGACAAACTTAACCCCTTGCCATAGCGGCTATTTATCAAACCCACCAATCGTGAAACTGATGATGTTTTTAAAACATCATTTATCATACATGTCCCTTCACATATCCCTGATCGGCCATACCCACGGCCGAGTGCTTATTGGATCCATAAGGCAAACTGCATGCCTGATGCTTTTGTGGTTACTGAGGGCTTTAATTTAAGATGGCGATTTGATTGAAAATTTCGCCCTGTTCGCGAAAATGACAGCCAAGAAAAAAAGACAAACCCCGCTGTTTAGGCGGGGTTATGCTGCTTTTCAAGATGTAGACAATGTTGCTAATCAAAGCGGTTAATCAAAACTGAATACTATGTAGCTCTGGCCACTTTTCGTTTATCAAGGCCGTACTTTTCTACTTTCATAATCAATCCAGCACGAGATATCCCCAGTTCCTTGGCCAGCTTGGATTTATTCCATCCAGTTCGGCGAAGGCCCTCTTTAATCATATCTCGCTCAAGCTCTTCCAGTGCGTCTTTCAGTTTACCTTGTAATCGAGCACCTTGGACTTTTGATTTTTCACTAACTTCTAAGATTTTTGGCGACAGCATTTCTGGCAAAATCTTGGTTTCTTCGCCAGCCAATACTACCAGTCTTTCCATTTCGTTTTGTAATTCCCTGACGTTTCCTGGCCATGGATAATCATATAATTTTTCAAGAGCTCGCTTGGTCAGCATGCGTTTTGCGCCGCCTTGAGCTTCAGCCGCTCGCTGCAGGAAAAATTCTGCCAATAATGGAATGTCTTCTTTACGTTCACGCAGTGGTGGAACGCGCAGATTGATCACGTTTAATCGGTAGTACAAGTCTTCCCTGAAGGTGCCTTGTTCAACCATTTCTTTTAAATTCTTATTTGTAGCTGCGATGATTCGCACGTCAACTTTGCGAACTTCAGTCGAACCTACAGGTAAAAAAGTACCCTCTTGCAGAACACGTAATAATTTAACCTGCATGGTTGGTGAAGTATCACCGATCTCATCCAGGAAAAATGTTCCCTTATCAGCGATTTCAAACAGACCTTTTTTGTCTTTTAAAGCGCCAGTGAACGAACCTTTAACGTGACCGAATAATTCTGACTCTAATAAATTGTCATTAAATGCAGAACAGTTCTGAATCACAAAAGTTTTATCTTTTCTGTGCGAATTATAGTGAATGGCTTTGGCAATTAGTTCTTTACCAGTACCGTTTTCACCTTGAATCAACACAGTTGAATCAGCGTGTTTGATTTTATCCAATAAAGCATACAAAGCCTGCATTGGTTTAGATTTACCAATCATGTTGTCGTATTTATATCGGCTTCCCAGTTCTTTGTTTAGCTCGCGGATTCTGTCTTCACGTCTGGTGATTTCCAGATGTAATGTTACGACCTCTTGAGCAACCAGATCACAGATTTCACAGAAGTGTTGTCTTTCGTTGTCATCTAAATGCTTAAATTTAGAAAGTGCTTTTTCAACCAGTTCGCCACTGGCGCCAAAAGCTGCTAATCGATCGCGAACCTCTGGAACTCTTGTAGAAAAATTTGCTTCCTTAAAAAATCCCATGGCAACAACTGTTCCCATAAAATCATTGTCGATCATGATTGGAAAGATCCCCACATCAAAGGAACCCATATCCCATCGCTTCATCGCAAATCGATTGTCAGAAACTCGCAGATCGTCGATTGTTTTTACAACCATTTCGCTAAGCGCGTTCACTGCAGATTCTTTTGACATTAAAAATCCGTTTGCTGGATTTGCAAAAACGGTTTTGCCAGAATCAAAGCCTTTGATCTGTCCACGCTCGTCAGTAAAGATAACGTCGACATTCCACCATGCGCTTAATATATGTCTAAGTCGTTTGATCACATGTATATGTTCAAACTCATCCCAATTGATCATGATGTTCTCCTTTTGTTTACCGAAACTGTCACTTTTCTTGTCGTCAAAAGTTTGGACAATCTAAAGTGCGCAGACACTTTCACGATAATTTTTTCGACCAAGGTCCAGCAAAATCCCATCACCCCCACCGCCCGCAGCCAACAAAATCAGCCAAAGGTCCAGCGATCCGCCTTAAGAAAACACATTAAAGAATTTTTCTATAAAATATTTTGTTCTTTTTTTACTTAAAAAGGCCACAGCTCTTTGTTTCGTATCTCTATTCAGATCGCTCGGGCCAAGCCCCCGCCATCCAGGCTCCGCGGAGGGCCTATTTAAATAAAAAAAGAACAAAATATTTTATAGAAAAATTCTTTAATGTGTTTTCTTAAGACGGATCTAGTGGCCTGTTTGGATTTCGTGCAGCTGCGAATATTCGCCGCGCTTTTGAATTAGTTCTTCGTGTGAACCCGACTCGATGATTTCGCCGTTTTTCATAACGATGATCATGTCAGCCTTTGCGACTGTCGATAATCTGTGAGCGATCACGATTGTGGTTCTGCCCTCAATCAGCGTATCCAAGCCCCTTTGGACTTCTTGCTCGCTATTGGTGTCGAGTGCGCTGGTGGCTTCATCCAATATCAAAATCGGAGCGTCTTTCAATATAGCCCTGGCAATGGATACCCGCTGTTTTTCACCGCCCGACATTAAGCTTCCCCGATCTCCGGCACGACTTTTAAAACCATCAGGCATGCGTTCAATAAAATTTGTGGCGTTCGCAGCGCGAGCAGCAGATGTGATTTTATCCGGTGCTTTTGAAAAATCACCGGCCCAGATATTGCGTTCGATCGAGTCACTAAACAAAAATACGTCTTGTGAAACCAATCCAATGTTTGAACGCAGTTCCTTTAGATTAATCTGAGTGATGTCTTTACCGCCGACTAAGATTTTACCCTCAGTCGCATCAAAAAATCTTTCCAGCAAATTCACGACTGTGGATTTACCGCTGCCGCTGGCTCCAACGATGGCGATCATCTGGCCCCGTTTAATTGTCAGATTGAAATTTTTCAGTACGGGATTGTTTTGATAACTAAACCAAACATTTTTATAAACGATGCTGTCCCAGTTTTTAGGAAAGGGTTCGTTTGAAGTGCCACCAGGTACTTCGTTTTCATCGTCCAAGATTTGAAAAATCCTTCTGGCTGACACAATTGTTTCTTGAATCCGTACATAGCTTTCTTGCAATTTCTTAATCGGAGGACTTAATCCTAACAGAGCGGCAATGTAACCAACAAAATCACCTATGGAGGCCCTACCAATGGATTGTTCGTAGCTTAAATAAACCACTATGCACAAAACAACAAATGTGACGATAAATTCATTCACAGGACTGGCTACCTCGATGCGTGAATGAACCTTTCTGCGTGATTCCAAATAATTTCTGCCTTCAGATTTAAATTTTTCAGACATTTCTGATTCCAGATTGAATGACTGGATAATCCTGACTCCATCCAGAGTTTCTTTGATGGTTGCTGTGATTCTTTCCAATTGCTGTTGGCCCCGCTCAGAAAAATCTTTTATAGTTTTAGAAATCTGTTTTAAAAATATTAAAATTATTGGCAACACGATCAATGCCGCAAACGTCAGTCTGGCATTAATATAAAATAACCATCCAATCATAAAAAACAGAGTTAAGGGTTCCCTGAAAAAATCTGCAAACATCCTAAGGCCGTTTTGAACCACGACCATGTCGTTTAAAATTCTGGAAATCATTCCGCCGGAACCAGATTCAAATTTATTATAAAAGGTCAGATTCAGATTCATAAATTTATTTTGCAATTGTTGTCGTAAACCTTGAACGACCTTTTCACCAGTGTAGTTCATAGTAAAAATATGAAAATATCTGGAAATCCCAGCAAACAAAGCAAAACCCAGCATTAGTCCCGCAATGTCCAAGACCCTGCGAAAATCACTGGAGGCTTCGTTCATCAGGGATCTGATCAATCCCACATTGGCGCTCATAAACAGAGAATTCAAAATACCGCTGATAGCAACAATCCACAGGGCCTTTTTAAATGCCGTCAGTTCCCGTAGGATCCGTCTGATTTCAATGGGTATGATTTTTCTAATGATTGAGAGCATATTTTTTTAAATACTGTCCTGTTAGGCTTTTTTTATTTTCCATTATCTGTTCTGGAGTTCCTGTGGCAACAATTTGACCGCCTTTATCACCAGCATCTGGTCCTAAATCTATGATGTAATCAGAACCCAGTATCACATCCAAATTGTGTTCAACCACGATCACGGATCCGCCGGCCTCAATCAGTTTATTTAAAACCTTCATTAATAATTCTATTTCTTTAAAATGCAGTCCTGTGGTTGGTTCGTCCAAAATATAAAGCGTTGATTTTTGCTGAACCTGAGAAATTTCTTTGGCGATTTTAAGTCTTTGGGATTCACCACCGCTTAGGGTTGCGGCTGATTGTCCCAGTTTCAGATAATCTAAACCGACTTCTTTTAACACACTCAATGGCTTTCTGATATTAGGATAGGCCACAAAAAAATTCATGGCTTCAAAAACCGTCATGCTTAAAACTTCGTTTATGTTTTTACCCTTGTATTGAATTTCCAAAATTTCGTTTCGGTATTTTTTGCCGTCACACACATCACAGGGGATGATCATGTTATCCATAAACATCATGTCGATTTCCTCAACCCCAGTGCCACGACAGGACGGGCATCTGCCGCCATCCACATTCAAACTAAAGGTTCCAGGAGTGTATCCGCGGGCTTTGGCTTCGGGTATCGAGGCATACAGTTCGCGGATTGAATCAAAGGCTTTCAGATATGTGATTGGTGTACTACGAACTGTTTTACCAATGGATGACTGGTCAATCAGCAATACGGATTTGATTTGATCACTGCCGTAAATTTTCTGAAATGGTTTGGCTGTCATAAAATCAATGGATAGTTCGCGAGCCAATGCAGGATACAATGTGTGGGTGATCAGTGTGGATTTGCCACTGCCGCTAACACCTGTGATTGAAACCAGTCGGTTTAACGGAATTTGTAAATCCACTTCCTTAAGATTATTTCCTGAGGCTCCCTGCAGTTCGATTTTGTATTTATAAGATTCAATATCAACTGGTCTGACTGCCTTCATGGGCACCCAGTTTTTTTTGGGTTTTAAATAATAGCTGGTATTGGATTCTTTGCAGTCATAAAAATCCTTGGTAGCACCGCTGTAAACGACTTTTCCACCCAGATATCCACTGCCTGGACCCATTTCAATCACATAATCGCTATTTTTAATAACATCATGATCGTGTTCAACAACCACCAGTGTATTTCCCAAATTTTTTAAATCCTTCAGAATCGAAATCAATCTGTCATTATCCCTGGGGTGCAATCCCACAGTGGGCTCATCCAACACATACAGCGATTGCGATAAACCCATACCCAATTGATTAGCCAGCATGATTCGCTGGTATTCGCCACCGCTTAATGTCCTGGTTTCGCGATCCAAGGTCAGGTAGTGAACTCCAACACGCATCAGATAATCCAGTCTTGAGCCGATTTGTTTGTAGACCTCGATGGCGACTTCGGTTTCAGAAGGGGTCAGTTTGATTTCTTGAAAAACTTTTTGCAGTTTTGCGATGTTCATTTTGCCAAAATCAACGATGTTGTATTTTTGGATAAAAACATTGTGAGCATCTTTGCACAGTCTGGAGCCTTCGCAATCAGGACAGACCGATGGGCTTCTGTATCTGGAAATAAAAACCCTAACATGCATTTTGTATTTAATGTCTTCCAGATATTTAAACAATCCCACCACGCCATAAAAATCTTTGTTGCCATCCCAGATTAATTTTTTTTGCTCTGGTTTTAGATCTTCCCAAGCAACATTAGTTTTGATGCGATATTTTTTGCAGAAACTCATCAGATCTTTTTTGTCGCTCTGGGCACTGGGCATGCCAAAAGGGTTCAATGCGTTGTCTTTGATGGATAATTTTGGATTGGGGACAACCTTGGCTTCATCAAGCTTTAGGATATTACCAAATCCTTTGCAGGTTGGGCAGGCGCCAACCGGACTGTTGAAACTAAACAATCTGGATGAAACAGTCGGAGGATTGTACCCACAGATTGGACAACAGCTTTCCTCGGTTAATTTCAAGGCCTTGCCTTCTGTCGTAATCACCAAACAATTTCTGACAGTGACATTGGATAAATATTTAAGACTGTATTCGTAAGCCTGAGTGATTGAATCAGCTATGCGGCCTTTTTCGGAATCATTAAACGCCAAGCGATCAATGACCAAACAAAAGTCTTCTTTGGGTAAACCCTTTTTTAAAACTTTGGGATCTTTCAGATCAATCAGATCACCCAGGGTGTAAGTGATATCTTTGGATTTAGCCTTAGAAGATTTTTTGACTTGAATGATTCTGGCAAATCCGTCTTGTAAAATCAGAGACAATAATTTTTTGCCCTCGGCCAATCGGTTTTGCGAACCAATTTCGATCAATATGTAACCACGCTGATCATTAAAATTTGCTAAAATTTTATCAGTGGCTTCGGTGACACTTTGTCGCTCGGTAGGAATTTTGTGTGTGGGGCAATAGGGTTTACCGATTTTTTCGTACAGCAAGCGCAGGTAATCTATGATTTCTGTGGATGTACCGACGGTCGAGCGAGAGCTTTTAACAGAATTCTTTTGCTCGATCGAAATCGCTGGCGGGATGTTGTTGATGCCTTCGATGTCAGGCTTGGGAGCCTTGTTTAAAAACTGTCTGGCGTAATTGGACATGCTTTCGATAAATCGACGTTGACCCTCGGCAAACAAAGTTTCAAAAGCCAAAGAAGATTTGCCAGACCCACTGGGTCCACAAACGACGGTCATACTGCCGATGGGCACTTTGACTTCGATATTTTTAAGATTATTTTGCTTTACACCCCAAAGGTGTATTTCCCTCATTCAGTTAAATCCTGCTTGTAAAAGTCTGTGTCCTCTTCTTTTTTATCACGCTTTGTTGAGGGTTCAGTTCCTTCCAAGTAGGCTTGTCGAACAATGTTTTTTGATCCACCGCTGGCCAGCTCGCCAGTTTCGGCATCAATATTTGCAAACACAATCCCAGGCGGCACAGAAAAATTAACCTGAGGCAAATCTTCGTGCACCGTTTTCATATACTCAAGCCAGATCGGAAGTGCCGCTCGGCCGCCAACTTCGCCCTTGCCGATGGATTTCTCTTGGTCAAAGCCAACCCAAACACCCGTCGCAACCTGTTGTGTATAGCCTATAAACCATGCGTCAATATAGCCATTTGTGGTGCCTGTCTTGCCTGCGACTTCTCGTCCCAAGGCTTTAGCTCTTTGGCCTGTACCATTGCGGTCTTCAACGACGGCTTTTAACATCGACGTCGTCAAATAGGCTGTGGTGGGCTTGATCAGCTGATCAGGGTTTTCAAAAAATATATTGGGATCGATAGAAGTTTTCTTAAGCTTTTCTTGTTCTTCGGGGGTTTTGACATTTTTTTTCAAATCCTCCAGATAAGCCAATCTGCGGGTTTCAAAATCCGTATCAATGGTTGAAATTTCTTTTTCAAATCTGACATCCAGTCCAATTTCGTCTGACAATTTTGTGCCTGTACGGCCAAGGACTTTCTGAATGATCAATGGTCTGATCCGCTTACCCTGACGTCCAAAAACCGAAAATGCTTTTGTCATTTCATACAGGGTTAAGCTGCTGGATCCCAGCGCCAATGTGAAATCTAAATTTAAAGTACTAAAAATCCCCAAGCGTTTTGCATAGTCGGCCACATAGGGAACCTTGATGTCCTCGATTATTTTTACCGTTGGGATATTAAGGGATTTTACGATAGCGTTTCTGAAAATAATATCGCCACCAAAACTTTTACCGTGATTGTCGGGCTTCCAGACCTTTGTGTCCTTTTGGTCTTTGTTGTCTTTGCTGACTTTTGTGTTTGTTTCTTGGCCTTCGTTGTCTTCTTTGGCTTCTTCTTCGTAAACAATAGGGGCATCCATAATCGGAGTGCTGGCGTGGTAGCCTTTGTCCAAAGCTGCAGAATAAACAATGGATTTAAAGGATGATCCGGTTTGTCTGGCTGCTTGTATGGCATGATTAAATTTATTTCGATTAAAATCATAACCACCAACCATGGCGATGACCTGTTGTGATTGCTGATCAAATGAAATTAATCCTGATTCCAGCAAAGGCTCTTGTTCAAGTTCGACTTCGGCGTATTTTTCCCAATTAATTTCGGGTCCAACAATCTGTGCCGGTTTTCCCTTGGGAGTTTTGGCAAACATTATTTTTTGGATTCTGGATGTGGGTGCAAATTTTCCGCTGACGATTTTAACTGAAATAATGTCCCCAACTTTCAAAGCCTCGCTGGGTTTTTTGATGGTGTCTAAATCATATCTTTTGTTGGTGTTGGGTTTGCGTGCCCAATCCATGGTTTCCAGATCGATCAGACCTTCGATTTCTGCGACTCTGACAAATACCAATCCTAATTGATCATCGACTTTTGAAACTATGGCTTCGGCTTCTTGTTCAAGGGTCAGATAAAACGGAAGCCCTGCAGTTTTTAAATCATAATTTAAATCCAGTGGACCGTAGTCTTTGAATTTACCATCGGGCATGATCGTGCGCTCGGGGATTTTGTTGGCAATCAGCTCGTTGCGGGTTTTCAGCAAAAAATCACCGACCTTTTGGGGGTCAGTAAAATTATCCTTGGGTCCACGGAACCCCTGTCGTTTGTCGACTTCTTTTAAACCTTTGCTTAACGAATCCTGTGCCGATAACTGAGCTTTTAAATCAATGCTGGTGTAGACCTTGACGCCCTTTTCCAGGATCAAATCTTCGCCGATTTTCTGAACTAAAATTTGTCTGATAGTTTCCAGAGCAAAGGGGGCTTGGTCTTCGAACTTCTCGCGAAAATAAACATTCACAGGTTGTTCGGCGGCTTTTGTGGCTTGGTCCTTGGTGATAAATCCCACGTCGGCCATTCGGTTCAACACATAGACCTGTCGTTCCTTGGCGCGCGAGGGGTTTTTGATAGGCGAATATTCGCTGGGGGCTTTTGGCAATCCTGCTAAAATTGCCATTTCACCCAGGTTTAGGTCCTTTACAGGTTTTCTGAAATAGGTTTCAGAAGCTGTAGCAATCCCGTAAGCGCCTTGACCAAAATAAATTTGGTTCAGGTACAAATACAAAATGTCTTCTTTGGATAAATGCTTTTCCATTTCGGTGGCCAGCAGGGCTTCGCGGATTTTACGGATAAGCTTTTTTTCAGACGACAGAAAAAATGTTTTAGCAACCTGTTGGGTTATAGTGGATCCACCCTGCACAGTGTGACCTGCCAGTATGTTAGCTATAGTTGCACGAAAAATGGCAATATAATTAATCCCCTTATGCTGAAAAAACTGATCGTCTTCGGCTGCTAAAAAAGCATAGACAAGGTCTTTAGGAAATTCACTGTAAGGCATCAGTGTTCTGCGTTCTTTAAAAAACTGTCCCAAAACTTTACCTGTTCTGTCGTAAACCTTTGTGACCAACAAGGGATCGTAGTCCTCGACAGAAAATAATTTGGGCAGGGTGTATTTCAGATAAATATATCCACCCCACGCTGTAAATCCACAAACGACAAAACCAATCAGACCGGCGATTAAAAGCTTTTTTTTAAGTTGTGACATAGCTTAGATTGTGCCGGTAAATTGCTGTAGCGGCTACGTGTTTGTCGGGGATTTAGCCCTTGTGGCAGATAATTATGTTTTAGTACCTACAGACTAGATGCAATCAATCAATTTTTTTGGCCCAGAATAAAACCTATAATCAACTATTGAAAAACAATTATTTGCACTTTCCCTTTTAAGGGATACAGCTCCTGCTTCTCCGCTCGGGCCAAGCCCCCGTCATCCAGACTCCGCGGAGATCCCTTAAAAGGGAAAGTGCAAATAATTGTTTTTCAATAGTTGTATAAGAAGTATTTTTTGGGGCCAGGAAAAATTGATTGATTGCATCCAGACAGTAGGTCCTGAGACTGAGCTCAGGACTGAAGGATTATTAGGGCTTAATTTTTTATTGCTGTGGGGCGGATTTTAGTTTGATCCGCCGCCAAGGGTTTTTATTGGTTAGTCCCTTTAATTGACTCCAGGTGCCGGTTTATCAGAAGATGTGTCTCTTAACTGCATTGTCTTAGGATCAAATCCACAATTATTGGTTGAGCTGGCAAAAGCTCTGATGTTTTCAGCTTCTGCTTGAATATCTGCGATGGTTTTTGTCGCGCCAGAAACTGGTTTTGAAAACGAGCTGTAAAAATTAGTTTTGGCAGCCATGATGCCCTTGTTCAACCTGGAAACCTTTTGTGAATGATTTCTTTGAGCTGTCTGAAAGTTAGCCTGTAGATCAATCAAGTCCTGCAGAAAATTTTTCTTTTTTGCCAGATAAGATTGTTCAGCGTTGGCGGTTTCTTCGGCTCTCATCTGTTGGGCCTTGGCCACATTAGCTTCCATTAACTTTAAGGACTCTTTTGAAAGCTGTAATTGACGGTTCAAACCTGTAATGCGGGCATCAGCTGCTTGAATTTGTGATTCCAATGATTTGCGTTCGCCCTCGCGCTCAAGGATCATTTTATCCACACAGGCCTGAAAGATTGTTTTTACAGCCAATTTCACATTGCCGGCTTTGCCAGACAGTGACGAAATTGTACCAGCACGTTGTTGTCCCTGTTCTGAAAATTTCTTTTTAGCTTCAACAGTGCAGACGACTTTGACGTAGTTATTATTCAGCGCAGACAGAACCTTGGTTTTTTGCATCATCAATTGATCGCGCTGTCTGGTGGCTTCGATGGTGTCAGCCTGCAATTTATCGATATTTTCAACCATCCGTGCAAAGGATTCTTGGGCAGCTACGCCGTCTTCCATTTCTTGCTTTTGGCGCTCGACTTTATCTTTTGCTTTTTGTTCGTCCAATTCTACGGCTTCACGGGCAATTTTTTTGCGCTCGTCCAAGGTGTCTTTTTGATTTCTGGCTAATTCTTCGTTGGCTCTTTCCAGCTGTTCTTCCATATTTCTGGTATCAGATTCCATATTGCGAAGTTCAGCATGATAGTCCTTGGAAGTGATGGTTGAACATGAGCTTGAACTGAACTGACCGACTGAATCGGCGTTAATACCAAACATGCTCATCATTTGGATTCCAATGGATCCAGCAGAATCACCACCAGTGCCAGAAAGTTCGTCCTGGCATTCATTCAGCTTATCAGCACATTCTGCCAATGAAACTTTGTTACCCGCACAGGCTTCAGCATATTTTTTATATTCTCTAGCAAACTCAGTGCAAGTACCTGTTGGATTGCCGATGGGTAAAAACTTGTCTAAACAATCCTTTTGAACTTTTGTATAAGGAGGCGTTGTTTGTTTTGTGATATCACATCTGTTCATTATTAAATCAATTTGTGCTTGAGTCATACCGCTGGTGGGGAATTGGTTGCCATCCGCCGCCCTCGCTAACAAGCCATGTATCGAAACTCCCACAATTAAAAACAAAGCAAAAATATTTTTCATAATATATTCTCCTAATTCACGCCTGAACTGCTTTGTTGAGCAGGAAAGGCAGGGCGGATTCGGTTTACATCCCAGTCTACTTTAAGTTGAATACGAGCTCCATCATCAACACTGCTTGGATCGCGTTTTACGACTTCAGTCCTAGTACCATGGGCCTTAATAAAATTTTCGCTGGAAACATCGCTTTGCATCTTCTTAATTTCCTGATTGCGGGCCACACGTTTTTGTTTTGCACCGATGCGATTGTTTTTTGCCAGTTTATGGTTTTTTCTGATTTCCTTGGCTAATTTTCGCATGGATTTTACTTTTGCGGCGATGTCTGCGCGTTCAGCAGCGCCTTCTTTAAAATGTTGAACAATGTCTTTTGTATGAGCAATTTCACCACGCAATTGTGCGCAGTTTGCAGCGTTGGACTCATCAGCCTGAGTGCAAAATTTATTTTGAAATTTATCAAGACGTTTTAAAAGCTTGTCTTCTTTTTTAGTATCCAGTTTTGAACGTGATTTTTTAACTGTTTCGCCTTCAGCAGCTATTGCTGATACCGAAAACAACACTATAACCACTGCTAAAAGCTGTCTCATTTTGATATTCCCCCGCCCCGTATACCATTAGAATATGCAATGATTTTGCCAGGTTAGACCCCAACGTGATGGATTTTGCTGGTCAGCCTTTTGACAGGTGTTAGATTATTTGTAACACCAAGGTCGGGTTCGTCATACCAAACTGAAAATGCGATTTAGTATGAAACATATCATTCTGATATTTCGATACTGTGATCGCAAATGTGATTATTGTTTGTCGGCATATTTTCCCTGCAAAAAATCAGTTTCTGCAAAGGACCAGGACTGTCAGATTCCCCAAGACACTGGTTGTTCAATCAGCAAAGACTATTTTTAAATCACAATTCAAAAATTTTTTGCCACGGATTTTTGTTTTTGCTACCGTAGTTTCTGTATGCAGAGGGGATTTAATTCAGACGTCAATATCAAGGGTTTCAAATACCATGTCCAAACCGAGGACTGGGGCACTGACAATCAGATTGTGATTACCCGAGTTTTTTTAGAAGGCGCTGTCGTCAAAACAGTCAAAAAATCCTACCACGATATCTTGGCCAATCGCCCATCATTGGGTACCAAGGACCTGCAACTGGCGTTGCGTGATCAGCATCAATCGGTCATCGATCAGCTTTCCACCGGCCGCCTCTAGACCAAACACAAGAAATTCAGTGTGTGGATCACCGACCAAAGATGGGTCTTGAATTCTGTATTAAAAACCAATCTTCACGGATTCAGCAAAACAAATTTTTTGGAAAATTGAATGTATGATTTTGTTAAAATAGGTCACAGCTCCTGCTTCTC
>JBIKLL010000045.1:0-21536 GCA_044359815.1 Pseudobdellovibrionaceae bacterium | reverse complement strand
GAATCAGGGTTTGAGATTCATCATTTGGATTTGTACCGAATTTTTGAAAATCCAGCAGAGATGGAATCCATAGGTGTGTTTGATATTTTGGCGGCAAGCCAAGGTTGGGTGTTTATTGAGTGGGGAAATTTATTAAATATTTCTGATCTGCAAAGATTTGCACCAGTTTTTCAATTAAATATATCAAAAAATAATCAAAATCCCGATACCAGGGACATTGAAATTAAATCGACTAAAAACTAGTTGTCCTAGATCAAACCAAAGTCGACCGTTCCAGAATAAGTCATTTTTAAATCTCAATCTTGTCCCTATCTGGAGCAAGTGGTTTGCTGAACAAAAATCTGTGTTTTGGATTAAAAACCAACGTCCAGTTTTGAACCATAAACTGTCCTCATGGTGGATTTCCTTAAGCTTTAGCTAAGTTTCACCGAAACGCATACTAGAAAAATACTCAACTTTGGGGTTGGAGCAACATATGGGAAGCAAAAAAATTATCAAAATGGCGTTAGCCATATTGATCACAACGATGACAGCACAAGACGCTTTGTTTGCCAGAAGCAAAAAAGCAGACAAAGGCAATGTGAATCAAGCATTGCCCAAAAAGAAAGTCGGCGGTGAAGCGGAGAGAGCTCCGGCATCAGCTGAGAAAAAAGAAGAGGATAAAGTGACGGCTGTTTCGGATTCAAAAACCAATCAAGCCATCATCGATGCTGAAGAAGCGTATACCCCTGCGCCTTCAAAAACCGAAATCACTGAGCTTGAGAAAAAGCAACTTTATCCCTACGGTGCTTTAAATCAATTAAGAGATGAGGAGCTTGATAATTACAAACGCACAGAAGAAATCGAGCGCAAGCAAGTTGAAATTTCTGACAAATATGAGCAAGAAAAAAAGGACGCAGAAATTCAAATCGCTCGCAAAAAATATCAAATCGAAGGCTACAAGCTCAGACAAAAAGACGCTGAAGCTCAAATCAGAATCTTGAACACAGATTTAAAATACACTCAAGACAGATTGGACACGACTGAAAAACAATTGCAAGCAGTCGAGCAAGATTCAAAGGCCACAGAAAGTCAATACCAAACAATTCATGGTCAGTTGGAAGGCACTCGTACAAAACTGCAAGAAACATTGGAAAATCTGAAGCAACAAAAAGAAAAGGCTGAAAGAGCCTATGCCCGACGTCAGGTTGAAATCCAAAGAATGCGCACTGAAATTTCTGGATTAGAAACTGATATCGCCAGAGCCGATGCTCGCAAAACAGCTGTCGAAGCTGACGAGATGAAGGCCCGCGCTGATTGGTTAATTGTTAAAAAACAAATCGAAGACAAAATGAATGAAAAAAAGGCCATTATGGCACAGCTTGATGAAGCTCGCAAAAAATACGAAAAAGCGAATGCAAGTCTGCAATCAGCTAAAAATGATTTGTCAAATTCTGAAAAAGATAAAAATCAATTGTTAGCAAAAGTACAAGGCGAAATTGCTAAATACGAAAAAGAAATCGAATCTTCTAAGCGATCAAAAGACAAAGCCGAAGAAGACCGTGTTCGTATCGAAGCTGAAACTGAAAAATGGAAAACTCACGCTGCAAAATTAAAAGAAGCTCGTGATAAAGCAACTGAAGAATCATCAGAGGCTTCGACTTTTGTTATCAGATCAGCTGTTGAGCTTGAAACTGCCAAGGCAGAAAAAAGCCAAGAAGAAGCTAAGTCTAATATCATTGCTTCTAGACGAGAAAAAAGCACAGCGCAGGTTCGTGGATTGGCTTCAGCAGCAGAAGCTGCTCAGGTGTTAGAGGGAGCTCGTCCTTATATTGTAGTGAAGGATTGCAACATTCACAGAAAACCTGCCAGCGAATACAAAATTATTGGTCAGTTTGAATCTGGCAAATCTGTTTTAGGACAGGTTTCAGAAAAAGAAAATTGGATAAAAGTACAAGCTCCAAATGGTGCAGATGGATTTATCGAAAAGTACTGCATTAAAAGGGAAGGAAATTAAACCTTGAAAACCACTATGGTCGTGCCCAGATATTTTATCGCTCTGTTAATGACTGCGGCCTGTGCTCAGCAAGGCGGCGTTGGTTCAGTTTCCTCATCGGGTGGAGCGGGTGGCACCATTGGTTCTGGCAGTTTAAATATCACATCAGTTTATCCAACTGATTCTGGATCCAGCTGGACTCCGATCACGGCTTCCAGCAGATACTACATTAAGGGATTAAAGCTGACTATCGAGGGCGAATGTGGTCGCGGTATTAATAATGTTAAAGTTTCTGATGGCAGCACAACTTATTCTGAAGTCGCATATTGTGGGGCAGATGGTACCTATGCTTGGTCACGGACATTTATTTCTGCAGAAGAGGGCGACAAGGCCCTGACTCTGACAGCTTACACAATTGCAGACAATGTGATTTCTGATGCAACAGCATCGTTGACAGTAAGGATAGACAACACAGCGCCAGCAGCACCGGTAATCTCTGCACCAACAGGGGTTCCAACCTACAATCATTCAGGAAATTCTGGCGCGATCACAATTTCTGGAACTGTTTCCAATGACACTCACACAATGACAGGTCCTGGTGGCGTCACGGTGACTCCATCCAGTAATGCGTTTTCAAACGGTATAACCATGACCGAAGGTGCGACGACCGCATGGACATATTATGCATTTGATTTAGCCGGCAATCAATCTGCCGGTGACACACTGACAATTACTTGGAGTCCTAATGTGTTGTTGTATTTAGCCGGAGCTTTCCCAGGTGGGAAAGTCACCGATGGCGGTACCAGCTACAGTGGGGATTTTTCAAGTTACTTTGTTCCCAGCTATGTGACAGATGGCGGGACAAGTTATCGCTTAGAAACTGGAATAAATAATATAGTAAACCAAGTGAGGGCCCAATGAAAACAATTGGACGTTATCTGATGCTAGCCATCGCATTGTTGTCACTGACAACACATGCGGCACCAACGATCAATACGATCACCGTGCAAGGTTACATGAAAAAACTCAGCGGAACAGCTGTCACCGATGGAACATACACCCTAGCATTTGGTGTTTTGCAAAACGGTGCGGTGATCTGGGGTAAGCAAGATTCGGTTGTAATCACAAACGGTTTATTTACTTTTGATATGTCTGGAGCTGGAAGTGATTTATCAGCTCTGCCAGCTGGTACCAGCATGAATAATGATTTTACTGGCGACACTTTGAATCCAGCTCTGTTGCAGTCATCGGGTAACGGTGGAATCGTAGTCAGAATTTACGCTGTATCAACGATTGATGGATCAAATCCTCAGTTTGACGTAACAATCAATGCTGTGCCGACAGCTTTTGTTGCCAGCATTGCTCAAAGTGTTCAAGCACTGAGTGTAACGACTGCGGGGATCGCAACGGCTTCAAAAACAAACACATCAGCAGGTGCTGGTGATGCGGGAAAATTAGTTTTATTGGATGCTTCGGGATTAATAAACACAAATATGTTGCCTAATCACAGTGCTGCATTGCTGACTACAGGAACAATTCCTAC
Source organism: Pseudobdellovibrionaceae bacterium (assembly GCA_044359815.1). Lineage (GTDB taxonomy): Bacteria > Bdellovibrionota > Bdellovibrionia > Bdellovibrionales > Bdellovibrionaceae > JBIKLL01. The sequence goes on along the minus strand of JBIKLL010000045.1, from coordinate 18,018 downwards.
AGCCAGAATTGATGCTGTCAATACTTCTGCCGGAGCAGGTGATTCGGGTAAGGTTGTATTGTTGGATGCTGCTGGAAAAATGGCAGCTAATATGTTGCCTACAACTGCAGTTGTTAATGGTGGTAATGCTTTTGGCGGTACTGCAACTTTTGGAACTACAGACAATAACTCACTTAGATTTGTATCAAATGGTGCAAACAGATTAAGTGTTGATGCTGCCGGAAATATTTCAATCGGCGCACAGACAACGACTCCGTCATTTATGCTGTCATTAAATGGTGATGCTGCCAGAACAGTAGGGATGGAGCGACATTCAACTGCGGACACAGCTGGAAACAATCTGACTGTGCGAGCTGGTGCAGCGACCACAGGTGCTACTGATAAAAACGGTGGTGATTTGTATTTGTATTCAGGAACATCAACTGGATCTGGTTCATCAAATATGTATTTTGTAACTCACGCAGCTGGTGGCTCAGGCACAACTGATGGCACTCCAGGTACTGCTATGACTATTTTAGGTTCTGGCAATGTGGGTATCGGAACGACTTCGCCGAGTGCGCCTTTGCATGTTAACGGTGCCGTAAGAATCGGTGCTTACACTCTGCCAGCCACTGATGGAACTGCAGGGTATTTCTTGTCAACAAATGGATCAGGTGCTGTGACTTGGGCTGCAAACAGTGTTGCCAATGGTGGTACGGGTGCAACCACATTCACTGCTAATGGCGCTTTGTTTGGTAATGGCACGAGCGCAATTCAAGCCACAGCTGCAGGCACAGAACATCAGGTTTTAAGAGCCGGTTCTGGCGGAACTCCAGCGTTTGGATCTGTTGATCTGGGTCAGGCTGCAGCTATCACTGGAACCTTGCCCATTGGTAATGGTGGTACTGGTGCAACTTCGCTTGGAACTTTAGCGGTGTTAACTTCTGGTGCTGGTGGTGCGCTTTCTGCATTGACTGGATCTAATGGGCAATTGCTGCAGTATCAAGCTGGTGGAGCTGCGTTTACGACTGCAACTTTCCCTGCTACGACCACTGGTAATCAATTATTATATTCCAGCGCAAACAATGTTGTTGGTGGATTAACATCTGCAAACAGTTCAGTGTTGGTGACAGACAGTTCGGGTGTGCCTAGTTTCTCAACTACGATTCCGGCTGCTACTGTTTCTCCGGGTGCGGGAAACACTTTAACTTTGGGCGATAATACGGGTGCCGCACAAACTGATATCCGAGCAGGATCTGGTGGAATTAATTTAACAAGTACTGGAACTACGACAGATGCAGCCTCAATAACAGCAAACAGTGTGACCACGGCTGATGCCTTACAAATCACTGCCAATGGATTGACCACTGGAAATGTTTTAAATTTAAGCTCGTCTTCAACTGCTGGATCGACATCAAATAAAATTTTAAATATTGCGGCTTCAGGCGCTAACGCTTCGGCCTCTGTTACCAGGTACGGAACGTATTCTGATGTGACAGCTACAGGGACCACTTCAACCAACGTAGCTGGATATTTTTCAGCCAGTGGTGCGACCAACAATTATGGATTGTTAGTGGCGTCAGGTAATGTGGGCATCGGGACTACCTCACCGACAGTGGGTGGTGGGTTGACGATAGCACCCAGCGCACGAGCTTCAATGACGCCTTCATTGTTAACAGTGACTTCTCCGACAGACACTACTTTGACTGCCTCGGCTGAAGCGGTGGATGTGGATTTAAATTTAGCCAGCACCAGAACTTTTGCAACGGGTGCCATCACTAATCAACGTGCCGTCAGAGTCCAAGCTCCAACTTATGCTTTCGTAGGCGCTTCGACGGTTACCAATGCATCAACTGTTAATATATCTGGTCCGCCAACAGCAGGATCGAATGCGACTTTAACGAACGCTTTTTCACTGGGATTTAGCGGTCAAGTAGCACAAAGAATTGGGATGGAAAGACATACCACGGCAGCAACTGCAGGTAATGGTCTTACAGTAAATGCGGGTGGCGCAGTATTAGCTGGTACCGATCTAGCGGGTGGTGATGCAACGATTTCTGCTGGGACCTCGACTGGAAATGCGGGATCGAATGTAAGCTTTCAAGTTTCAAGTCCAAGAGGAACCACTGGATCTGCTGACAACACACCAGCAACAGTAATGACAGTGACTGGGGCTATAGCTGGTGGTTTGGTCAATGCTCCTGGTATCCCGTCCAGGCTTAGAACTTCTCTTTTTGAGGATTTTACTTCTGTACTAAGTGCCTATGCGGCAACGGCAACTTATCATGTTGGTACGGCTCTGTTCACATCCAGTGGTACGGCTGTGACTGGCGCTCCGATTTATCAAGCCAATGCTCCATCTGGTGCTTTCAGAATGGCAACACCTACGACAACAAGCTTAAAAGGCGGTGTGGGATTTTGCGGTGGCAATGCAACGGCCGGAAACTTTACAGGAAATACAGCTTATCAATCTGGTGATGTTTGGACATTTGATTCTCGTCTAGCTGTTTCTGCCACTTCAGCAAATCAAATGGTTTTATTAGGTATGGTGGGTGGAGGTGTATTGACATACACAGCTACAGCGGCAGCTTCCACAGTTCCTGGTGTTTATTTCTTGCAAACAAATGCAAGCACCACTGTATTTACTCCCACCAGTTATGGGGCTTCAGCGATTTCACAAGGGACTGCATCATCAATTTCCGCCAGCGCGTCTACTTATGAGAGATTTACTATCTATTATAATGCAGGAACCATTAGTTTCTTTAAAAATGGTGCGCTGACTGGGACCGCGATTGCTCCTGGGGGGACTGCAAATCCAACAAGCATCGCACTTTGCCCAATGCTGTATGTGCAAACTGGGGGCACGGCAGGTACCGCAAGAAACTTTGACTTGGATTATTTGAGTTTTACTATCACAAGAGCCGCACCAGGAACATACCGATAAATATTTGTTTATCAGTCTTAAATCTTAGCTTAAGTGAAATCTTAAAACCCGTTTTTTAAAGCGGGTTTTTTGCTTTCTATTTCAGTTGAATCTTAGAAAATTCAAACTACAATTAATTCATGCTACCCAGATTGAAAAGTGCTCTTATTTCAATAAACTTTCGACAACATATTTTGTTTACTATTTTAATATTAATATTTTTGGTTATCTACAGTCCTGTAGTTACTTTCGACTATGTAATTCATGATGACCCCTCTTACGTTACAGAAAACTTAGTGATTCAGAATTGGGACTGGGAAACCATTCTGACAAAACCTATGATAGGTCTGTATCATCCAGTCACTACAATTTCCTATGCGATAGATTGGTGGATAGGCCAAGGTGCTCCGTGGGCTTTTCATTTAACCAGTATTTTGCTTCATTTTTTATCAGGCATTTTTGTTTTTTTAATTTTTAGAAAAATGTTTCCAAAACAGAACCTTGTTGCTGTAGCAAGTTTATTTGTGTTTTGGTTTCACCCATTTCGTGCTGAAAATGTCGCGTGGATTTCAGATCGCAAGGATGTACTTTCTGGTTTTTTTGCTTTAAGCAGTTTGTTTTTTTATATAAAGTGGGAAGAGCAAAGAAAGTTGTACTGTTTCTCCATTTGTATTTCAGCTTTTATTCTAGGAATGCTTTCAAAAGCAGGTATTTTGTTTTTACCATTGGGTTTTATCGCAATAAACTTGTGGAAAGAACAAAAGTGGAAATGGCAAGATTTCTGGATTTCAATAATCCTGATTGTTTTTGCAGCTCCTATTGCGATTTGGAATGCTCAAGAGCAAGCAAAATTAAATCCATCCCATGTTCAATTGTTTTCTATTGATTTAGGAAAACTGCTACTGCAATTGCAGTTTTATTTTCAAAAAACACTTTTTCCTGAAGATCTTAGAATTATTTATGACATTAAATCTTTGGGATGGAACTCTCTTGGAGCAGTGGCCTTTGGTTTTTTTATTATCATCTCAGTTTGGATTTTTAGCAAATTTCAAAACCACAGAAGAAATTTAGCATTAGGCTGGACTTTATTTTTAATATTCCTATTTCCTTATTTAAAAATTCAACAATTTGGTGACGATAATTTGGTGAATGACAGATATATGTACTTACCCCTTGTTGGGCTATGTCTTTCTTTTTTCCCGGTCATTTTTGATGAGTTGGTTTGGAAAAATCAAACCGCCAAAAAAATAAACTGGGGTTTTGTATTTTTAGCACTAATTTCTTGGATGGTGATGCTAAGAAATCAACTTTTTATCTGGAAAGATCCTGCGACTATGTGGGAAGTTTTTGCTGAAAGAGAACCTAATTCCAAAAAAGCCCAGTGTTCGGTAATGGCTGCGTATGCAAAGATAGGAGCCTTTGAAAAAGTACTCAATATTGATCCTACGTGCTTAACTCAACCAGAAGATTTTGGGAACAGGGCTTTTGCACTTATTAATTTGAAAAAAACTGGCCAGGCTATTGAGATTATTAATGCAGGACTTCAGTTTTATCCAGAGCATCCTTTACTAATGTATAATTTGGCTTTGGCGCTGTCCGATTTGAATCAAGTCACCGAAGCTCTAGCGGCTTTAAGTACGGCGGAAGATAAACTCAGCGAAGTTCGTCCCAGTGTTCAATTGGCAATAAGCTATGAGCAAGCCTTAGGTCTTTATAAAATAGGGCAATACGAAAAGGCAGAGGCTAAGTTAATTCCTGTTTTACAGAAAATCAGCAATGAGTCCGAAATTTTTTATCTGCAGGGCTTAGTTCAACACAAACTAAAAAAATATCCCGAAGCGGTTAAGCAATTTCAAAAAGCTGTGGAGCTAAATGATAATCATTTTGAAGCTTTGAATGAGCTCGGAGTGATTGCATTGGAAAACAGTAGAAGAGATTGGGCGATAGAATTTTTCAAAAGAAGTCTTAAAGCGAACCCCAACTATGAGCCCGCCATGAAGAACCTAGATGGATTGAATCGATAGTTTGAAACAAGTCTAAAACGTATAAATATATCCCAAGGCAAAAACGTTTGACGTCAGCTTGGTTTCCCAGGTGTCATCATTTGTACCGCGACGGCCTGCGACCTTGGCGGCTCTTTGTTTGGCGTTAACGCCCACAGTGGCACTGTGGTTTTCATTAATAATCCATTCAATGCTGCCATCAAAATAAATACTGCTATTAGTTTTTGATGTTAAGGCGCCTGAATTTCCAGTGCCTGTGCCGATATTCACACCGCCCAAAACATGAAATAAGAAATTTGTCAGTATAGGCCACTGATAACCGATCCCGATTCCGTAGTAATTGTCACGCACCTGAGTCATCGACAGTGTCGAGCTGCTGGCAAAATCCAACAGTGGGTAGCCGTCGTTACCTAATTCAAACACTCCACACAACTGGGTTAAAAAATTTCCGTCACTGATATTGCAATAACTAAAGCTGGCACCATAAGAGGGCGTGGCAATTGTTGATTTGGTAATGCTCAGTGCATTCACCGTAGCATCATAAACTTCAGCCGTGTAGGTAGAATAAAAAAGCTTTGCTTTAAAGGCCGGTGTGCCTTGAAAAATAATTGAGGATCCAAAACCCGATGTATTTGTGTTGTTGTAATTAAATCCCGTCGTTCCATAGGTAAATGTTGATGACACAACTGTTGGCTGAGAAGCGATTTGCAATCGCACCTTGGGGTAGCCTGGGTATAATTTGAAGGGTTCGTCAGTAGGAGCCACTGTTGATGGGATAGGTTCTGATTTGTAATCTTCTTTTTTTTCAGCAGAGGACGCGTCTTTATCGGGGATTTTAAATTTCAGTGGGGCATTAAATTCTTGAGTCTTTTTTGGAACGTAGTCTGTTTTAAATTTCATCGGAGGTGGGTTGTCAGGCTGATTATTTTGGGCAACAGCCTGTGGTCCTGCAAATAAACCAACAATTAACATTACGTCTACTAGATATAAAAGTTTTAAGCCATTCATGCTGATGATTTCCTTTTGCTGTGACTTAAGGATATTTTAATCACTAAATGTTTGAATTTATAATTGAAAAGCTTCTTTGCCCCCGCAGAAACTGGACCTTTGTAGGTATTTACCCACCAATAGGCCTAAGACTTTTAAATTTATTTGAGTGTTCAATAGCTTGTTTGTCATCATAAGAGTCAGTTAAGGAGATCATCATGATAAAATCACTGGCGGCTTTGATCACTCTATTGTCTTTCCAATTTGCTTTTGCTGATGCAATGGAAATTTATTGCACCATCAGATCGGGGAAAGAAAGCTTGAACTGTCAAATCGTAGGTAAAGACAGCAAGGTCATGAGCTCAGAGGACATTTCAAATTTTATCGATCAGGGGCTGGTTGCAGCTTACATCACGCTGAAAAGCCGCAAAAATATGGAACGAACATTTTTTATCGATGCCAATGCGCCTCAGTACAAAAAACTAAATGAGCTTAAGCGATCAGCTTCAATTAGCGAAATCAACAGGGCCAAATCAGAATTGTTTGCTGAAATGGAAAGACGGATCATTAAAACTTCTGACGAGCTTGATGTGCAGGCTGCCAATGCCGAGCTGGTGCTTTACGATTCATCAATTGCTTCTGATAAATTCAAACGCGAAAACGGCAAAAATCTGGCTGAGCTTGATAACTACAGAAAAAACAAAGACAAAATCTGCACCACAACTCCTGGTTTTGAGGCGATGTCCAGAGCCAATGCCAGCTTGCAGTCATCGCTTTCAAACATTCTGTATGCCTTCCAAACACCGGGCACTTGCATGAGTGACTTCAAAGTATTCAAGGACCGCGACGGCTCAGTGGATTTGCGTCAGCTTGACCAAGTCACCGACAAATACAAAAGCCTCTGCAAAAAACAGTAAAAAGAGACCGTACGACTTTTTCTGTCTACACCGCAGAAAAGCCACCGAAAAGTGACCGTATGACTTTTTCTGTCTACACCGCAGGATAAGATGCGCTATTAAGCAGAAAATCCCTGTTGCCATTTAGAAAAATAATCCAAATTCGTGTCCTTAAAAACGAGTTCGGACGTTAAGCTGCGCGGATGATTTACATTCTTTGATTACAAATAATGCGAGCAGCTTGACGCCCGCTGTTTGAGTTTTGAAGGATACGAATTTGGATTATTTTTCTAAATGGCTACAGGGATTGATTGAGGTTTTAGCTCTTTATCCTGCGGTGTAGACAGAAAAAGTCGTACGGTCTCTTTTCGCGGTCATAGACAGAAAAAGTCGTACGGTCTCTTTTCGCGGTCACTTTTCGGTGGCTTTTTACGAAGCGGCTTGGATGGGTGGGATCTTTTGAAAGATCGTGGCGATTTCTTCGGACTTTTTATTTACGTTCAGTAAATGTGATTTTGTAAAAGTCGATGGTTCGCCAAAACACAACAGCATGGCAATCACCTGATCATTCATCATCACAGGTGCGATCGTCAGATTGCCTGGGTATTTGCCTGAATTCCAATTTTGTACAAACTGATCCAAGATGTCGCTTTTTTGAGGAGTGCCATGAAAGGGCAGTGATGTGCGACTGACAATCCTAAAGGGACTAGGCATCGACAGATCATAAACAGAATCATTCAACGATGTATGATGAAACGTTTGACTCCAACGCCAGGGTGACAAGGTGTCTTTTTCTTTGATCAGCACCATGATTTTTGAATAATTTTTTGATAGCGCACTGAAGATTTCATCAATTTCTTCAAAAGATTTTTCCAGGGTGTTTTTTGTTTTTTGATTTTTATCATTAGTTTTTTGTTGATTGATTGCTGAAAAATCAGATTTTAAGACTTCAGGCAAAGCGGCAGCAGTGGGCAGGTCTTTTTTTGACTGATAATCTAATGTTTCCGGATCTGTTGAAGTTGCATTGAATGATTGTGAGTTTTGGGGTACGGACAGTGATTCCTCAAATCCATGAAGACCTTCAGGTGCGTGAGGTTGCTCTGGTATTGCAGTCACAATTTCTTGCGCATTAAAAAATAATTCAGAGGGATCCTCTGAGGCTTTATCAGACCAATCATTCCACAAGGTTTTTAAATCCGATGACTGTGCTTTTACTAAGACCCAATTGCGTTCAGGGGTAATATCTTCAGGGTTTGTGCAAGCCACAAACAATAACCCCTCCCATTCATAAACAGGCAAACAATCGACTGACCACGAATATAGGGCTGCATGCCTCAGGAAAAAGCTTTTTGCAGGGCGCTTTTGTTTAAAGAATGTGCCATCCAAAGTCGCAAAACTCATGTAATGCTTTTCGGAATATTTGCTCTAATACCTGATCGAAACAAAGCCTTGTCTTATGCAAAGCCACTATGATAAAGGTCTAGTGCTTTTTGAGCCTTAATTTTAGGAGCTTTTAAGTGACTACCTCTGCCTCTGTTACCACACAACAGCCGCATTCATTGGCTGTTTATTTTGATCACAACGCCACCACACCGGTGCATTCAGAAATTCTCAATGAATTACCTCAGATTGCACAGTACTTCGGAAACCCCAGCTCCATACATTGGTCCAGCAGGGAGCCTAAACGTTTAATACGCGAAGCCCGCAACAAAGTGGCAAAAGCCCTGCACGCAAATCCGCTTGAGATTATTTTTACCAGCGGAGCTTCGGAAAGCAATTCGACTGTGTTTGCCAGTTTTCACACATTAATAAAAAATCAAACACGCAACGAAATAATCACTACAAAAATCGAACATCCCAGCGTGCTGCGAGCTTGTGAAAATCTGCAGTCACAGGGGGTTACCGTTCACTATATTTCAGTCGATGCTAAAGGAAATTTTGATTGGGATCATTTTAACAAAGTTTTAGGTCCCAAAACTGCTTTAGTGTCAGTGATGCTGGCAAATAATGAAACCGGATTGATTTTGCCAGTTTCGGATATCGCAAAAGCCACGCATATTGCCGGAGCGTGGATGCATTCTGATTGTGTGCAAGCCATTGGCAAAATGCCCATTGATTTGCAGAATCTTGAAATTGATTTTGCCAGTTTTTCTGCCCACAAAATTTATGCTTTGAAGGGCTGCGGAGTATTGTACGTTAAAAAATCTTCTCCGCTGTTTCCTTTGATTTACGGTGGGGGGCAAGAACGCTCACGTCGTGGTGGCACTGAAAACACCTTGGCAATTTGGGCATTGGGTAAAAGTCTTGAGTATGAATCGCAATATCTGGCCCAGTACCAAGAAATCCAAAAGCTCAGGGACTATTTTGAAACTCAAGTGTGTTTAATAATCTCAGCTGTTTCCATTAATCACAAAGTGGCTTCCAGGCTGCCTCACACATCCAGTTTATTGATCGACGGCATTGATGGTGAAACCATGCTGATGTCCTTGGATCTGAAAGGTTACGCGGTCAGTACGGGGGCTGCTTGCAGTAGCGGAAATCCCGAGCCCAGTCACGTTTTGCTGGCAATGGGTTTGGATCGCAGCAAGGCTCAAACCAGTCTCAGAATTAGTTTTGGTATCGGTAACACAGTTACTGAGGTGGATCAGTTTTTAATTGAGCTTCAACAATCGGTAGCAAGGCTTAGAAAAATAATGAACGAAAGCTTTGTTGAAAAAAACAGTGTTAAAGAAGATTTAAATTTTAATTTGTAGGAAGACAGTATGGCAAAAGTTTTAGTAGCAATGAGTGGTGGGGTAGACAGTTCAGTGGCAGCAGCCCTGTTAAAAGAGCAAGGGCATGAGGTCATTGGAGCCACTATGCAGGTTTGGGATTATTCGTCTTGTGATGTTTCAGAGGGGCAGGGGACATGTTGTTCAAGTATTGACGTTGAAGACGCTAGGGCTGTTGCTGATTTGTTGCAAATTCCGTTTTATGTTTTAAATTGCGAAGAACAATTTAAAACAGCTGTGATTGATCCTTTTGTTAAGGACTACATGGCGGGTAAAACTCCACTACCCTGTGTGAACTGCAATACCTTTTTAAAATTTGATCATTTGATTCAGAAAATGAAGATGCTTGAATGCGATTTTTTAGCGACGGGGCATTATGCTCAGGTGGTTGATAATGCCATTCATACCAGCTCTGACAGCTGGAAGGATCAAACCTATTTTCTGTTTACCATTGATCCCAATATCGTCAGTCGATTAATGTTCCCCATTGGCCATCTGAATAAAACCGAAGTCCGTAAAATTGCAGAGGCAAAAAAACTGCCCGTGTTTAATAAAAAGGACTCTACTGGGATTTGCTTTGTCGGAAATCAAGGCTACGGCGAATTTTTAAAAACCCAAGTGGACGAAAAGATTCTGCTGAAAAAATCAGGCTTTTTAAAGCGATATCCATCTGGTGAGGTTATGGGAAGGCATACAGGGATTCATAATTTTACTTATGGTCAGTCAAAGGGCTTAGGTTTAACCCATCATGAAAAATTGTTTGTATTAAAAATTGATACCGAAAACTTTGATGTGTGGTTGGGTGACGAAAAGTATTTATTTAAAAACAAAGTATCAACTAAAGATCCTCATTTGCTGGGCCCCGTTCAAGATGGTGAAATCCTGTCGGTAAAAATCAGGTATTCGCAAAAAGGCGCACTGGCAAAAGTTTTAAAAACCAAAGATGGATTTGATTTTGAATTCCAAGAACCCCAAAGGGCTGTGACTCCCGGCCAAGCAGCCGTATTTTACAGAAACAATCAGTTAGTGGGGGGCAGTTGGATTTATTAACATTAAAACAAAATTTTATCGTGCATACTTTTGGTTGCAAAGTGAACACCTACGATTCCAGTCTTATTGAAAAAAGTCTTTCAAATGTTGGTTTTGTGTTTCAACCTCAGTTTAATGAATTGCAAAAAAATTCTAACGCTAAAATTCATATTTTAAACACTTGTGCCGTCACAGATGAAGCTGTGAAACAAGCAAAGCGGTTGGCCCGTAAAATTAAATCCATGGATCCGTTTTCATTAGTGGTGATCACTGGCTGTGCTTCGCAAGTGGACACGGGGGCATTTACCGATATGCCTGCAGTTGATTTGATTGTGGCCAATTCCCATAAAAACCAATTGCCACAAATCATCGATGATTTTTTTAAAAACAAGCTGACCGAGAAAGTTTTTAAATCAAATATTTTTAAGAAAGACGAACTGGATCCAGGTTTTGGTGAAAAAGACAGTCACACTCGTGTGTTTTTAAAAATCCAAGATGGCTGTAACAGTTTTTGCACTTACTGTGTGATCCCTTATGCCCGTGGTAAAAGTCGCAGTCTGGATATTGGGTCTTTGGTAATGCGAATCAATGAATTGCACCAAAAAGGCATCAACGAAGTCGTATTGACGGGCATTCATATAGCAGATTATCAAGACGGTGATTTGGGCCTGGATGATTTAATCGAAAGTGTTTTAAAAAACACTAGTATTCCCAGAATCCGGTTAACCAGTTTGGAACCTGTCGAAGTCACCGACAGACTGCTTGAGCAATTTAAAAACCCCAGGATGTGTCCGCATTTTCATCTGAGCATTCAATCTGCCAATGATCAGGTACTGACGGGGATGAAGCGCAAATACACTCAAGCACAAGTTAGCGAGGTTTTTGAAAAAATTCAAAAGACGTTACATAATCCTTTTGTAGGGATGGACGTGATCGTGGGTTTTCCCAACGAAACTGATGAATGTTTCGAAGACACTCTGAATGTTTTAAAAAATTCGCCATGGAGCAAGATCCACGTTTTTCCTTACAGCGAAAGGCCTGGAACCAGAGCGTTAACAATCCCTAATGTGGTCAGTGATTTTACAAAATCAAAACGCGCAAAAATTTTGCGGGAACTGTCGGAATTTAGATTTTTACAAGAACAGGTTAAACAAATTGGTGACGTTAAAAAATGTTTGGTGCTGAAAGATTCATTGTTAAGTCGAGATTACTGGAAGGTTTTAGTCCCCAATCACGATGAACTGCAAAACGGAACCGAAGTCGATGTGTTGATAAAATCCTATCGTGATGAAGTGCTGTTGGGTGAAATTATTGGGAGCGAAAAATGGAATTAAAAAACTTTGTAAAAGACTTTTCGTTTGAATTTAAAAACGAAAAATTATTGGAAACAGCCCTGTCCCACCGCAGTTTTACCCAGGAAACTAAAACTAATAATCACAATGAAAGATTAGAATTTTTAGGTGATGCTGTGATTGATTTGGTGCTGTCTGATTTATTGATGAAGACTTTTCCTGGCGATGATGAGGGAAAGCTTTCTAAAAAACGCGCAAGCCTTGTGAATGAAAAAAGCCTTTCCGCTGTGGCTGCAGATCTGAATATTGGCAACCATATCAAGCTGGGTAAAGGCGAAAAAAAGGCCATGGGTCATGAAAAATCCAGGATCTTGGCGTCAGGATACGAAGCCCTGATCGGTGCTGCTTATTTAGATCAAGGGTTTGATGCTGTTAGAAATTTGATTAAAAAACATTTCAGCACAAGGTTTGAAAATCAAGAATACGCTGATGAAGATTATAAAACCCAGCTGCAAGAGGAAACTCAAAGACTGTATAAGGCACCGCCCGAATACAGACTGATTTCAGAAAAAGGCCCCAGTCACAAAAAAATATTTCAAGTAAAACTGTATGTGCAAGGTAAAGAAATTTCCGAAGGCGGCGGTAACAGCAAAAAAGTTGCTGAACAAATGGCTGCAAAAAATGCTCTTCAAAAATTAAAAGGTGGTGTAAAATGAATCAACTTCGATCGGGATTTGTAGGACTGCTGGGGCTTCCCAATGCAGGGAAAAGCTCGCTATTTAATGCGCTCATGGCAGAGCCTTTGTCTATTGTAACCAGCAAAGCTCAAACCACCAGAAAGCGAATGCACGGGATTCACAATCAAACTGATGGGCAAATTATTTTTATTGATAGCCCAGGGTTTGTCAGCGGCAGTAAAAAGTTTGATCAGTTTTTGTTGCAAGAGTTTTACCAGATTCAAACAGAAAGCGATGTTTTGATTTGGGTGATTGCACCTACAGATTCAAAATCAGAACATTTTGTTGAAATGCGAAAAAGCTTTTTAATTCAAAAAAAGCCATGGTTTATTGTGTTCAATAAAGCTGATCTGGGTATGGACCCCGAAATCAAACAGGATTTGATTGATTCATCTAAAACCAATCCTCAATTTAAAGGACACTTTGATTTTTGCAGCGTGGGTAAAAAAGTTTATTCAGCTGAAATTTTAAATACGATTTTAAATGAGCTTCCAGCTTCTGCCAGCAAACTTTACCCAGAACATGATTTAACATTGCAGTCGATGCGGGATTTGGCTTGTGAATACGTCAGAGAAGCCTGTTTTAATTTTTTAAACGAAGAAGTTCCTTATCTGCTGACAACATCGATCAGAAGTTATCAAGAACAGGGTAAGTTACATAAGATTTCCATGGATATAGTGGTGGGTAAACGAAATCATTTACCCATAGTGGTTGGCAGAGGAGCTTCGATGATTAAAAAAATCGGCGAGACTTCCAGAAAGAAAATTGAAAATTTATTAGGAACAAAAGTGTTTTTAGATTTGCAAGTCAGAGTTCACGAAAAATGGACAGAAAATCCTGCGGGATTAAAGGAGTACGGTTATGAACTCAGCAATTGAATTTGATGGAGCTGATTTAACTAAAAACAAAAAGGTCGCCATTATCGGCAGACCTAACGTGGGAAAATCCACTTTGTTTAATATTTTGACTGATTCCCGAAAAAGCGTCGTTAAAAATCAACCTGGAGTCACCAGGGATATCATCCTGGCCCCGGCCCATGTTTGGGGTAAGGATTTTGATTTGATCGACACCGGAGGTTTGACCGAAGCCAGTGATTTGTTTTCGGGATTGATCCGCGAAAGTGTTTTGGAATTTTTAAAAATTGTTGATTATTTGATTGTCGTCATGGATGGAAAAACTGGAGTGATACCAGAAGACCGCGAACTGATGAGGATTGCCCAAAAGCAGGGGATTCCCTATTTGTTAGTAGTTAATAAGGTCGACAGCGCACAGGATGAAGAAATTAAAAAAGCAGATTTTTATGAATTCACAGACAAGATTGTGGTTTGCAGTTTTGAGCAGCGCAGAGGTGTGGCTCAGATTATGGAATGGCTTCATGAAGAGCTTCCCGAAAAAACCACGGAGCTGACGACTGGGCTGAGGATTTCAGTTGTGGGTAAACCGAACGCGGGTAAAAGTTCAATTGTTAATCGCCTGCTGGGTGAAAACCGAATGTTGGTTTCAGAAGTCGCTGGGACCACAGTGGATGCTGTGGACACGCCTTTTGTTTGGAATAATCAAAAATATATTTTGGTCGATACAGCGGGGCTTCGTAAAAAAGCCAATCGGACTGAGGATGTTGAAATCATTGCGTCGTTTAAAACTCAAGAAGCTATTAGACGCTCTGATTTGGTATTGCTGATCGTCGATGGTGTGGTTGGACCCACTGAGCAAGATGCTAAAATTTTAGAAAAAATCTTGGAACAACATAAGACCGTGATTTTAGTGATCAACAAAATCGATATTGCCCCACAAGAGGTTGAAGATTTTGGAAACAAAATTATGGAAAAGATTGAAAAGGTTTTTCATTTTTATATCGATATCCCTTATGTGATGACGTCCAGTTTGACAGGTCGTGGGATCAACAGATTGTTGGATAAAATTCAGGAAATTCAGGAAAAATTAAAATTTAGAATATCGACCAATGCTTTGAATGATTTCTTTTTCACAGCGATCAGGCAGGCTCCGGCCCCTGTTTACGGCAATAATAATGTGAAGTTTTATTACCTGACACAGACTCAACAAAGCCCGCCAAGTTTTATTGCTTTTGCCAATCATCCAGACGGAGTCGATAACAGCTACAGAAGGTTTTTGATCAAAAAACTGAAGGATCAATACCATTTGTCAGGGATTCCTATCAGGATTTTCGTGATGAAAAGCGGTGGTGGCGGTGAAAACCGTGCCAACTAAACGGGGCTATTGGAGCTCCAGATTTGGTTTTTATCTTGCGGCCATTGGATCCGCTTTCGGATTGGGAAATCTGTGGAGGTTTCCCTATGTGGTTGGTGAAAACGGCGGCGGTGCCTTTGTTTTAATGTACACTCTGTTTGCTCTGGTTTTGGGTTTGCCGCTGTTGACGGGCGAATTGGTTATTGGAAAAAAATTTCGAAAAAGCGTCATCGGTGCGACAAAAGAAATTATCATCGGAAAAATCAATTTAGTTTGGATAGGATATGCCGCAGTTATTTTGACCTTAGTAATTTTGTCCTACTACGCTGTTATTAGTGGTTGGGTGTTGCATTACCTGGCTCAGTTTTTAAAAAATATTATTCAAACAAATAACTTTAAAACAGCTGACCAAATGCATCTACTGCTCAGTAATCCTTGGCTTCAATGCGGGATGACCAGCAGTCATTTGTTGATCGCTATGATTGTGGTTTTTAGAGGACTTGAAAACGGTTTTGAGAAATTTATCAGTCTGGTGATGCCACTGTTTGTTGTTTTTGTTGGGATCTTGGCTTTTAAAAGTCTGTCATTGCCAAACCGGGATGAGGCCCTCAGGTTTTTGTTTTACCCTAATTTTTCGCAGCTGACGTGGTCGTCACCCATTCAGGCTATTGGGCATATGTGTTTTACCCTGAGTGTGGGGTTTGGATCCATGGTGACCTTTGGCAGTTATTTACGTGATAAAGACGAGCTTGCTGATGCCAGTCTGCGGGTTACGTTGACAGACACTTTGATTTCGTTGTTTGCAGGGTTATTGATTTTTCCAATCGTGCTGTCGGCTTCTAATATTTCATTAAACGAACCCTCTTTGTTATTTAAGGCTGTACCACAGTTTTTTATAGGCCTTGATGGTGGGATGTTTTTTGGGTTGCTGTTTTTCCTGTGTTTGTATTTAGCGGCATTGGGATCCAGTATTGGGCTTTTTGAAATGATCGTTTCAAATGCTCAGGAAAAATTTAAACTGAGCCGTCCGGCCGCTGTGTGGCTTACCGGTGGGTGTGCCTTTATCTTGTCGCTAGTTCCGACGCTGCTGACTAAAGCTGAATTTCATAATTTTTCTCTGCAAAGTTTTGATAACTTACTGATTAATTGGTTATTGCCTCTGACGGCATTGGGATTGGGACTGGCTGTTGGTTGGGGTGTGGATAAAAACGAAATTAAAAAATATTTTGTGGTTGATACCCGGATTGAAACGGTGACCTTGTTTCCCTACTGGTTGTTTTTTATCAGATGGGTGGTGCCCGGAGTTTTCATCCTGGCCATTATCGCCGCGAATTTATAGCTTAAAAATTCATTCCTAGGATTCCCAGGAAATCAAAGGAGTCTCCACTGGGGACAGCATTGGTAG
Source organism: Pseudobdellovibrionaceae bacterium (assembly GCA_044359815.1). GTDB lineage: Bacteria > Bdellovibrionota > Bdellovibrionia > Bdellovibrionales > Bdellovibrionaceae > JBIKLL01. Next base: position 1,788 of record JBIKLL010000045.1, on the reverse strand, counting down.
GGACCTGATTGATCGTCATGGGACCGCCCTCGTCTTTGAAACTAAAATATCTGTAGGCGCCCTGAATGCCAAAAAATGATTTTTTGCGAAACAGTGGGATTTCCAGACCAGCTCCGATATCAATCCCAGTAGTTGCGTCACGGCCAAAGCCGTCCACGTTATTAAGAGTATAGGTTCTGTACACCTGGGCGAAACCACCAAACATATAAGGATTTAAATTAGCTAAACCTCGAGTCACATTCTGAGTGTTAAAGTAATACTTTAGGTTTATATGCATAAAGGTCAATGAAACGTTGCCCGTGATGGTTTCAGTGGGCATCTGTAGATTGAAAGCATAATCACCGGTGTTAAATCCAAACTGCAAAGCCAGACGCAAATCAAAAAAGTAAGACATAAATAAACCGTAAGTTGGACCGCTGGAATACAAAGAGTTTAAATTGTCAGTAAATCCCCGTAGACCAAATCCAAAACCAATAGTAAAAAACCGACCGTTTCTGAAAAAGTGAATGTCTGATTCCTCGTCTGAGTCCTGATCAAATTCACTGTAATCCGCAAAGGGATCATAGGTGTCATCGACATCACCTTGGGCAATCAAGGTCGGTTTTTGCAATTGATGTTGATCTAATTTTAAAAAATCCTCAGCCTTTGCTGAAATGGAGACAAAACTGATTAACAGAATAAAATGCTTAATAGTCTTCAATTGTTACCCCTACACTGTCTTATTATCGAACATTTTTAGCAAAAGTGTGAGTGATTTTATAAATTCGGTGGCTGGCGGCAGGCAGATGTCTCATTATGATACAACTTTAATCCAGTAGACAAAGTCCCCTTAAACTTTAAAAATATCCATCTGACTGAGCATTCAAAATTTTCACAAGCCTTTGGGGGACTTTATGAAACAGGTGTTTTTAGTTTTAGCATCAGTAGCAATCAATATTGTGGCTACCAAAAATGCCTTGGCCAGTTACGAGGGTTTTGGTAAGGATTCTGTGGATCCCAAAATCATTGCTAAATACGCGCCTACACCCTTGAAACCCGAAGTTTCCCGAAAGATCCAAGCAATGTTGGATTTGCGCTCACCTGGGATGGGGATATTGTCGCCGGATAAAAAGTCTTTGTTTTTTAGCTGGAGGGTCACAGGCACCAATCAGGTCTGGAAGCTCAATAGCCCTATGGGGTTTCCGGTTCAGATGACGGGTGGCGAGGATCAAACCTATCTGAATGAAATCACACCTGATGGTAAGTTTTTAATTTTATCCAGGGATCGCAATGGCGAGGAATTTCCAGGGCTTTATCTGCAGCCAATCACGGGTGGTGAGCTTAAAAAAATCATCCATGAATCTAAGGTTCAAGTCAGTTTTGAGTTTGTTTCCGAAGATGGTAAATGGATCTATTTTAGAGCTAATAATATCAAGCCGGATTCCTTTGCTATACACAGATACAATATTGAAACAGCCCAAAGTGAAAAGGTCTTTACAGAGGATGGGATTTGGAGTGTTTCAGATTATAAAGAAAGCAAATTACTGCTGAGTAAAGCTATCACTAATTTGGCCAGCGAAATTTATGAATGGGACATGGCTTCGCAGAAGCTGACCCCAATATTGGGTCAAAATGAAAAAGTAGAGTATTCTGTTTATTACGGAAACGCAAAAAACGAATTTATTGTGATGACCTCAAAGTTTGGCGAATTCAGGTCCCTGTATCAATATAAAGGCGAAAAATTCAAACCCCTAACGGAAAACCTTAAATGGGATGTAGAGGGTTTTGGGATGGATAGAAAAAGGAAAA
>JBIKLL010000109.1:0-6533 GCA_044359815.1 Pseudobdellovibrionaceae bacterium | reverse complement strand
AAGGATCCATTTCAGAAAACAATTCTTGAGGTATAAAGACAAAATCATGGCTATTCATTAGGTGATTCATTTCTTCAGAAGAAACTAAAGATTTAACAAAATAGGCCTTAGACTGAGGGAATAACGATAATAGGTAGGTTGCAGAGAATAAAAATAGTTCTGGAAAATCCACTAAAATGTAACAGCTTTTTGGTAAAAAATGTTTCATCTGATAGGCAAATCCGCCCCATCCAGAACCGATTTCAAGAATTCTCGGAGAATTTAACTTTTCTAATTTTTCCAAGATGCCATGCTTGTATAGTGCCAATATGCTTTCATAAAATTTAAGAGTATCAATGTTTACGAGGCCATCTTTAGTTAAATGTCCAAAGCCGCCTAGTTTTTTACTTTCTGGTAGGAAGTGTTTTTTAGAATCTATTTTAGAAAGTTGATTCAGTTTATCTTCAAAATGTCTTTTCGATGCTACCTGTGAAGATCGGTAATCATAGTGCCGTACACCTGTGATGTGAAAAGTGTGTTGTCTGAGTTTTTCAATGAGCAGTGGGCCAGCCTCAAACATGTAATCAAATCCTGCAAGTTCTTCTAGCCAATATTCGCTTGGCTGAACTAACTTAGAGTTTCTCCGAACACTTTTCAAAACGTCATTTACTTGAGTGAGAACGTATTTATATTTCTCATAGGACTCATGACACTTAGTCTGATCTTTATAATTCTGTAAAGTTTCTTGTTCTGTCACTTGCTTGCTCCTGGTTTATTTTTTTTAAACTCAATATTGATTTAGCTTGATGATGACCAGCAGAAGATTCGATCCCATTGGGTCTAACAAAATCAATTATAAATTTTTCTCGTGAAATGCGCATTTGTTGTTCAGTTTCAGGTAAAGACTGGATCAATTTTTTTAAATCATCTGCTTTTTTTATACAATAAAGTACTTTGCTTGAAATTAGGTGTTTAAAATGCAGTGAGTCCATTTGAGTTTTTGAATAATGATTAGAAATAATAGCTATAGTTGGTTTTTGTAAAATTACGCTTTCAATCATTGCAGATGTGTTGATTCCAATTGTAGCAACTGATTCTTGGCAACAAATGGAAAAATCATCAATATCAGACTTGCTCTCAGGAACGCCTCGTTCTTTTTGAGAAAGATTTAATTTGGGCCAAACAATTACATTTTTTAAATTTAATTTTGCAAAATGAGACATATTTGAAGGATGGGGCCTAAGCACTATTTGCCAATTTGCAAAGGAGGGATCACTTAAAAAAGACTCTGAAAATTCTTTTACAAGATGTGATTCATCTGTTGCGATATTTCCTGATGATCCAAAATAAACCACAAAAGGGTTAGAGCTATTTATTCCAGCGTCTGAATAAAACTGTTGAATTCGTTCTTTTGAAAATGATGATTTTACAAACCATTTATCAAAATAGGGTGAGCCAGTAATTACAATGGCATCCTGTTGAACTCTATGAATTTTCTTTGCTTCAATCATATGTTCTTTATTCCAAGCTAGCAGAAGATTAGGTTTGGAATGAAAAAGACCTTTTGTTGTTAAGTTATCCCAACTCAGAACGGGTACAGCGACAGGAATACCTAATTTTTTACCTGCTTTTACATATTCTATTTCTTCTGAAAACCTCATGTCTACTGGTGAAGCTACGATTACATCCAGATTTAGCTTTTGAACAAAGTTAATAATACTTCTATCGGCGGGGAAAAGTCTTTCAATACACTCAAAGATGAAATCAGGGGTTAACTTTAGGGTCATATTTAGCAAAAATCGACTAAATCTTTTTCGGCGTAAAGCTTGAAAAAACTCGGGTAGATACTTGCTCCATCGTTCCAAATAAAAAGTAGACTGATCGGGGCGAAGTAAATAACTGCGGTAAGATCTAATTTCTCGGAAAGCAAAAAGTATTTTTTTGCTGAGACCATCTTTTCTAACGGGATACCATTTAATCTCGCCGAGATTATTCTTTAATAACCATTCATTGCAAAACGCGTTAGGTTTATTTGCAGACCATTTTCTATCGAAATATATAAATAATTGTGCATTCATTTTTAACAAAGATTCAAGTGTGGATACATGGTAGGCTAAATGGTAAATAGATCTGTAGAAAATACCAATTCTTTTCCTTTTTAGCTCAGATTTTTCATTTGAAATCTGTGATTGATTCATTCCAAGTCTCCTAAATTTCTATATCCCAATCATATTTGAGTAAGCAATATCCAAGATTCGATTGATGTAATTTTCCGTCCTTGAAAAAATCACTAAATTCTACCTTAAAAGTTTGTCCAGCAGTGATTTTATCCAGTAAGTCACTGCCTTGTGAAATAGAAGTAACAATTTGATAATCTCCAGGCAGCAAATTCAGGTTCGGAATATGCAATTTATAAGAGAATTCTTCTGAATTGATTCTGTTTGACTCAAATGGGCTTCTTAAGGGGGTACCAAATATTCTCTGTCCGTTGCTACTAGCGAACGAAACTACAATGAATATGCCATCGCGCGACAAGTCGGAGTAGGATTTTACTTTGAATATAAAGTTTGCTGGACCGCCGCTAAATATTTGATTGGAGGTGTCACTTTGACCGTAACAGGAAAAATCAATAATCCTGAGTTTTCCAGTGCCTTTTCTGGAGTGAATTATTAGTTGTTTAGAGCTTTCCTGGTTACTATTGGGGTTTTCAATCAGCTTTGCTAATTCAAATTTTGGCTTAAATTTTTCTGATATATTGTATACTGAATTGTATCTTGTGAAAATTTCAATGGTGCTTTTAACATCACCATCAAAGATGATTGCGCCATCTTTAAGAATTATCCCTCGATTAAAAATTCTAACATTAGTAGGCACTTTATCCTGAACGACCATTAGGTTTAGGCAACTACTCCAGATGTTTAAAACCTTGTCTTGAAAATGTTGGGTGATCCAATTGTCAAAAATGAAAGCATTGGTGGACAAATTAATAAAACAAGCTTCTTCGACCTTTTTTAAAATTGATACATCTATATTTTCTAATCGTCTATCAATTAAATTTTCACAACTAGCCGAAGTTAAGACGTTATCAAAAATACTTTTATAGTCTTTAACTTCAGCTGAATAAAAATAAATGATGCTAAAAATATAGTCCCTTAATTTTAACAAAGGTCTTTTAACAAAGGTTTTGGGACGGAGAACAAGAATGTGTTTTTTTGTTCTGGCCTTGCCTGTATCGGGACTTTTTATTCCTGATACGACGTCAACAAACGAGCTCTTTCCTGATTTTGGCCAAGACAGAACTAAAATCTTTTCACCTTCATTCCAAGTAAAATTAATTTTTTTCAGGCAAAGTGAGGTGTGTGCATCATCATAATCATATCTACGTAAAAAAAGGTTTTTTACAGAGTGGTTTCTGGCGATATCGATATCGTTGATAAAATATTTATTAACGCTTTCTAACTTGGAAATGTAATCCATTTTTTAAACCACGTACTCCAAAGTTTTTCTAACGGTATTTTTATAAAACCAAAATCCGATCAGATGATTCATGCCAAATACACAAATGCAAGTTGAGTAAATTACCCAATGTGGGTAGGATTCGTTTAATAGAATTGCCCTAGGTGCGGAAATTAAATAATTGATTGGATTATAGAAATTTATCAGCCCCAGAGTCCCATCGTTAGAAGTTTGATAAAAAACAGGCGTAAACCAAAGTAAAACACTTCCCAAAAAACCAACGCTATTTGAAAAGTCTTGGTAAATATTTGAAAAGGAAGCTAAGGGAAGGCCAAATGATAATCCAGCAGCGAAGCAAATTAAAAATGCAATAAAAACACTCAGGAAACTTAGGCCGATAGAAAAGTCAAAATAAAAATAAATAGAAACTAAAACTATTATTGAAAAAGAAAAATTAATTAGTGCTACAAAGAAACATGCCCAAGGAAGTGAAGAAGGAAGAAGGACTACAGTTTTGAACACTTTTCGAGTTCTGCGCATCAAAGACATGGGGGTAATAATTGAGTCCCAGAAAGCATTCCAAAATATAACACCTGAAACAGCGTAAATCAGGTATTTGTCTAACGACATGTTGTTGGAAAAACCAAAATGGTGTCCAGCAAAAATAACTGGTAAGATAGTCGCTACTGGTTTTAAGAGAACCCACCAATACCCAAAGAAATTAAGTTGGTACCGGTATTCATAATCGTTTAAAAAAAGATACCAGCCTTGATAAAATCCAAGTTGAAACTTTTGCGTAAGGATTTCTGCCCCCCCTTTTTTCATAAAATAAGAAACTGTTAGTCTGTTTATTGTCTTTTTAATCAGAGACACTTTTTTCTTTTATATTAAAAAAGATAATCTTCCTACCTCATCTTATAAGGCTTTGAGTCATAACTACTGGCACAATTTATTGCTGTGATATTCACGGCGACAATTGCAAAGTTCAGAGTTTTTACAGGTTAATATAATCGATGAATAAAAGGCAAAAGAAAGTCATAATAACTCACCTAAGGTGACCAGCCAAAGGTAAAAAAGTCCTAGTTGGCCAGTTTTTGTTCGACAAAAATTGTATAGATTGTATCGCGGGTGTGGCTACAAACTTAATTTTTTTCTTTAAAATCTTACCTAATGCACAAAGGAGCGTTTTTATAAACGTCTTTTCTGTCGGTATAGATATATCCCGGCGCACAGTCTCGATCCAAAGGTGGGTAGTAGGTTCTGACCAAGGCCTTGTTAATACAAATCGGAGTTATCTTGTAAACATCTTTTCTGTTAGACCAAGCAAAATTCACGGCGCAATCGCGTTCGACCGATGGGTAATAAGACTCAACGGATGTTCCCCTGATGCAAATAGGCGACTTGGGATAAGCTCTTTTATTAAAGCTCCAAATAAAATTCACAGCACAATCGCCGTCAACACGGGGATAGTACTGATTCAGTGAGCTTTTTAATATGCAAATGGGGGCATTCGGATAGACATCATCGCGGTCAGTCCACACATAGCCATTGGCGCAGTCTCTGCCCACTGATGGATAGTAGTAGTCTCCGTTTGCAAAAGCCGCCTGCGACAAAATCAACGATAAACCTAAAACTAAAATCTGAGTCATTTCCCTCTCCCTTTTTTTAAATAATCAAACTCGCCGAATCTAAACGGCATGGGCAAACTAATCACCTTAAATAGCCTTAAAAGCAATCGCGGTAATGATTTTTAGATCATAGGAAACTTTTTAATTTCCACTGAGCTGAAGTCTTTGTGGAAAGCTTCAGTCCAATGACAAGGTGCCGCAATAGCAGTCTGCTAACTTTAAGACCCTAGAAATTCACCATCGCAAAGTCTTAAAATTGTTTCCAAATAATCACGTGCTATGATCTGCTGAACAAACTGAAAAAAATAGGGGGTAGAATGAAGTTTTTAACTTTGATATTAGCTGTTTTCACAATGGTCACGGCTCAGGCTGAGGACAAAATAAAAATGTATTATAACAACGAAGAACTTACCAAAGTAATAGAAGTTTACTCGAAAGCTTCAGGTCAAAAATTTGTTGTTGATCCTTCGGTCCGTGGCAAGATTTCAATTTTTTTACAAGAACCAGTTGCAATCCCAGAAGCTTTTAACCAACTGTCTTCAGCTTTGGCTGTGAACGGATTTGCGATCAGCAAGCAGGGCGACACCATGGTGATTAAGTCAGCCAGAAATATCCAAAGAGATTTTATTGAGGTCAGCACCGAGCGGCCTTCATTAAAACCTGAAAGAATGTATACCTGGATTTACAATGTTAAAAATTTGCCAGCCGACAATATCAACCGAGATCTTCGCATTTTAATGTCTAGGGACGGTGAAATGGCTGTAAATGCTAATACCAATCAAATTGTTTTTACTGATTGGGTTTCAAATTTAAACCGAGTCGCTGAGCTTATGAAAGAGATTGATAAGCAAGTAGATCCTGCGACTGCTAAGCTAGTTGAGGCTTCAAAGAAAGAGCGTGAAGTCAGAAGAAAAGAACAGGCAAACAAAAAAGAAGAGAAAAAAGAGAAAACTGAGAACTAAGATTTAGTTTTTATAATTAATTAGGAAAAAGGGACTTGTTTGGTCCCTTTTTTTATTGGTAGTGAGAGGCGGCCTTGATTCGCATGCGCTTGCCGAATTTCTAGTAAAATTAGTTACTTATGTTAATAGGGAAATATGAGATTCATAGGCTTGGATGTCGAATCAAAGGCTTCTGGATTCCCTAAATAAAGAAGTCTGGACATTCTGAAGTTTTTCTACTATAGTAGAAAATAATGATTTACGAGTTAATCGTCTACAAACCACATGACAGCAAGTCTCCTTTTGAAAAGTGGCTCTTGTCGTTGAAAGATAAAAAGACAAAGCAAATCATTCAGTCTCGGATTGACCGAGCCGTGCTCGGGAACTTAGGGGACATCAAGGGTCTTGGTGATGATGTCTTTGAGTTTCGGATTGATTATGGTCCAGGCTTTCGGGTGTATTTCTCAATCCAGGGGCAAAAAATTTTATTGCTCTTGGTAGGTGGAGATAAACGCACTCAAAGCAAGGA
>JBIKLL010000044.1:0-21688 GCA_044359815.1 Pseudobdellovibrionaceae bacterium | reverse complement strand
ATGACTCTGCTTAAAGCTAAGCTAAGCTAAGCTAAGCTAAGCTAAGCTTAGCTTAGCTAAGCTAAGCTAAGCTAAGCTAAGACAATCATTATGAAATCCATTTCAATGCAAATCTTTTTTTCACTTTGACAAAGTTGGCTTACAGCTTATTGACAAGCTAGGCGACCGAGTTTCATCCGAATCCCCCACCGAAGCTTATTGTCTAAACCTTGATTGGTTCAGCTGGCAAAAAACAAAATAGGCTGATTTTTCAATTGTTCCCAACGCACTGTCTCTACCCCGGGGAAAGTGAATCGAAGCCAAACTAAATAGGAAAAATCAGGTTAGTACGGCTTAATTTCATCCCAAGGGCTTTTAATAAATTTAAATGCTTCTTCGCTTAAAGCTTCGGTCAAGACAGAATTAATAAATTCTCTTCGATCCCAATCGCATTCTGGATGCTTTCCACCAAACAAATAATTTTCCGTGAAAGCTTGTGCGATCATAGAATTTAAAGCTACATTTTCACTTCCGAACGAAACTGGGCAGTGATTAGGGGCCTTCATATTGACCGTATTATTTTTAATATCAAGACAGTCTTCAAAAACTTGCTTTACCCCATTGTAGCCTAGCTCATCACAAGATTTATTTTTCCAGTATAGATTAAACATGCTCCGATAAACTCTTGCGCCAAAACATTGATGAGTTTTTAAAGCATCTTGTTTTTCAGTTTTCTTATAATGATTATACCATCTGGCAATCCGTTTTAACTCGACAGGCTGGGGCACACTATCCTGGATTGATGGCCCATGGATTGCGAAATCAATATCATCCATGATTTTTTGTCGACTCTCTGTGCCCTTCAAATAAACTTCTAATGAATGATCACAATAACCATTTCCTGCATTAGTAACATTTGCTTTTAAAGCCCCTGGGATAGCGCTAATAACACAATCACTGTCCAAAGTTGTATAGGACCCCCAATCAAAAACATATCCTGCAGGATTTGCTACTGAGACCATATCCAAACGCTGCTTTATTTCATCTGATATACCCAATTTCGAAAATGCTAGGTTGGTAAAAAAGTTTCCCTGAGAATGAGCAATCGTAACAATGTGATGATTGGGCTCATTTAATGTTTTTTTATAGTTTTCAATCTGTATACCTAAATCTACATTGCCAAAAGAGTCTAAATTTACCTGAATCGACCTAAATAAATCTATAAACTCTTTAGGAGCAGAAACTAAATCCGAAAGGTACATCCAAAAATTTAATTTTAGGTCGCCTTGTTTCTGACCCAAAACCTCATAAAGCTGTAAAAGCAAAGCCTCATCAGTATTGTAAGCTAAACCGGGAAAAATAAGTGTCACTTCTCGGTAATCTTTTGAATTCGGTCCTGGCAAATTATCAATCAATTTTTCATACGACTCTAAAGCGTCTGACCTTGAATTAAACATTCCATTGGCAAAATAAATCGCAACATTTGTTGGCCGACAGTAGCCAAAACAAATATTTGAGAACAAAATAACTATTAAAAACCATCTAATCATTTACTTTAAAATTGCAACTTTGGATTTCACTTGGTGGACGACCATATACTCCTCCGCTTAACAGAGAATTAAACCGGACATAGTTTCTAATTTTCGCGTCCGTATTCGCCACCCACCCCTCTACTTTTTTAAGTAAACCTAATTCCCAAGCTTCGTATTTATCGATGGCATACATACATCCCATTGCAAGATCTTGCTCCTTACTAATGACCAAAGCACTTTCTTTATTCATATTCATATCACTAACAGCCTTCTGAAATGAAACTGCTAACTGAAAAAGAGCTTTCTTCATATCCTCCGAAATATTTAATTCCATAATTTTTGCTTCAACATCATCCCAAACTTCATTTCGGTTTTTATCAATCCCAATAACATCGGAATTTTCTGATATCTGAAACCACGAAAAAACACCAATCAACATCACTATTATTAAAATATAAATATTTTTCTTTTGCATCGATTCTTGTTTTAAAATTCCTCATTTGATTAAGCAAATATTTATTTAAAATTTACTGGTTATCCGTCCGGAGTCCGATTTGTTTTTAAATCCCACTATTAGGTATACAAATAAACAGAAAATCAGATCCATCAACCGCTTCCAACGCACTGTCTCTACCCCGGGGAAAGCGGCTCGGCAGTTACCCCACTAATCAGCGACTTGCCGGTTTCATGACTGCCCCTTAAGTCCACACACTTTTCTATTGCAATGTAACTACATTGTAGTGTATTATGTCAGCCAGTATGATTGTTATTTGGGATCAAAATAAGGCCAAAGCTAATTTTAAAAAACACAAGATTTCGTTTGAAGAAGCCCAAACTGTCCTTGAATCAGAAGTGCAGTTAATACTTGAAGACAAAGATCACGATGAAGTCAGGTTTATCGCATTAGGATTTTCAAAACATTTAAATCTATTGGTTGTGGTTTACTGTTACAGATTCAGCGATGTGATTCGAATCATTTCTGCTCGCAAAGCTACAAAAAAAGAAAGGTTGATGTATGAAGAAAGAATATGATTTTTCAAAAGCAAAAACTCACAAAGGTCCCATTTTACCAAAGGGCAGTAAAGTTCAAAAAACATTTCGACTAGACGAAGATGTTTTTGAATGGCTTGTAAAAGAGGGTAAACAATTAGGCATTCCCTACCAAACTTTGATGAACTCGCTGCTCAAGCAGCTTATGAATCAGGATGCTACATTGCTTGAGCGCATTGAAAAAATCGAAGCTAAATTAAATATGAAAAAATCAGGTTAGTACGGCCAAAACAAATATTTGAGAACAAAATAACTATTAAAAACCATTTAATCACTTACTTTAAAATTGCAGCTTTTTAGAGTCTCAGGCGGGGATGGATACATTCCTCCGCTCAACAATCCATTAAACCTTGCATAGTTTCTAATGGTTGCGATTGAACTAGCTACCCATCCTTCAACCTTACCAGTTAAATCCAAATCCAAAGCCATTTCTGTGTCAATTGCATAAATACATCCAAGAGCAAGATCATGTTCTTTAACTAATTCTAGAGCTCTTTCTTTATTCATTTTAGGTTCACTACAAGACTTTTGAAGGCCTATTGCTAACTGAAAAAGAGCTTTCTTCATATCCTCCGAAATATTTAATTCCATAATTTTTGCTTCAACATCATCCCAAACTTCATTTCGATTTTTATCAGACCTAGCGGCATCGGAATTTTTTGATATCTGAAACCACAAAAAAACACCAATCAGCATCACTATTATTAAAATATAAATATTTTTCTTTTGCATCGATTCTTGTTTTAAAATTCCTCATTTGATTAAGCAAATATTTATTTAAAATTTACTAGTTATCCGTCCGGAGTCCGGTTTGTTTTTAAGTCCCATTATTAGGTATACAAATAAACAGAGAATCAGATCCATCAACCACTTCCAACGCACAGTCTCTACCCCGGGGAAAGTGAATCGAAGCTAAGCTTTAGTACCTTAAGACAACGGCGCCAAACTCGGCGACAAGGTTAAATAGCCTTGCTGTCGAATTTTTCGTAAGAAATTTATTTATCTTCCAAAACTCATTAATATTCGCCATCGATGCCCGGAATTAGCAGCTGCTGGACTTGGTATGGTCTGTGACAATACCTTGCCACTCGTACCCGTTATAACTACTGCCCTAGAACTTATCCAAGAAAATGGAGGAGGAGAGTAAATTAAAGTATTGTTATTAGCTCCGGATAAGGCTGAAATTGAAGCAGGCAGACCATCTAAAAAATATCCATTCCCAACACCCGTAATGTTAACCGCATTCAAATAAATACCAATCACCAAGCTTTCATTATTAGTCAAAGTCCCTTCCAACACGCCATCAAGAATTCCTTAAATACTAAGAAATGACTTCACTCCGAAGCTTCAGATATTCTTCGGCACTGGATTTAATAATTTTTGATCCTTGAGATTGAACTCTTTCCAGAACATCAGCTAAATAATTTGCGTTTACGATGCGCGGAACAAGCACGTAATCGGCACCTGCTGAGTATAATTCTCGAGCTTGGTCAATTTTTTCTGCAGTCATAATACACGGGACACTGGGTGCCATGGATTTTAAAATCCTAACCAGTTTTAAATTTGTAGTGCCTTTTAAAAATTGATCAGGAATTGTACACAATATCAAGCCTGCTTCAGTTAAATCTAAATTTCTAAGAGTATCTCGATTTCCAATATCTCCGTAAACACATCTGATCCCTAGTTCTTTCAATTTAACATGGGATTCAGGATTAAAATCCACTACCAAAATCTCTTCCAAGACATTCTTAGCATAGCGTTTTTGCATTTCATAAATTAATGAACTGGCATCTCGGTAAAATCCTAAAAATACTATTTGTGTTTTCGACTTTCCAGAACCTGTATCAATTGAGCTAATATGATCCTTAAATCCCATCTTAATTAAAATGGGATTTAGCTTTAAATAAATACCATGGGCTCCAGGTATCACAAAAGAAGATATTAACGCTGTAAAAACCATAGAAATAATAAATGCTGATAAAATAAAAGGCTGAATGTGATTGTAAGCGACACCCAGGGACGCAAGCACAATCGCAAACTCAGAAAGCTGGCTCAAATTCAAAGCCGGTAAAAAACTGGCTCGGTTCCCGTATTTTAAAAAATATAAAACTGGAAAAATTGTTAAAGTCCGACTCAAGTAAACAAAAAACGTGATCAATAGTGATAAAGAAATCACTTCAAAAGTAGGTACAGGAACTTGCATTCCCAAAGACACAAAAAATAGGGTAATAAAAAAATCTCGAAGGCTTGATATTTTTGCAGCAATATCTAGATGATAAGGAAACGATGCAATAGAAACTCCAGCGATCAAGGCCCCCATTTCAAGAGACAATTTTAAATAATTTGCCAAACCACATATTCCAAAACACCAGGCCATCGCCAGAATCAATAGTAGTTCGGGATGTTTTCCTGTCCTTGAAAATACAATCGGCAATACATATCGTGCTAAAGTCCACGCGCAAAAAACAAGTATTGCTACTTTTGAAAGCGAAATCGCCAAATTTGAACCATTTAGGTTAGCTAAACTGGGTTGAAGGGCCAGAAAACCTATCGCCCAAATGTCCTGCAGAACCAAAATTCCCAAAGTAATTCTGGATGTCAAAGAATCAAGAATCATTTGATCAGATAAGATCTTCACAACAATTAATGTCGAAGACAAAGAACAAGCGACAGCTAAATAGGTCAAAGTAAAATCATCCTTGGCAAAACCAAAGGCTTTAAAAAAAATAATTGCTAAAACACAACATCCTAAAAACTGAGTGATCCCGTTGACCAAAACAGCTTTTCCGGCTTGCTTTAATTTTCGCAGATCAATTTCAAGCCCAAGGATAAACATCAGCAGAATCAATCCGATTTCAGAAAGTATTGAAATACTCTCTGCGCTTTTGATAATACCCAATCCCATGTGTGGGCCCAAAACAATTCCTGCCAAAAGATAAGCCAGCATCAACGGGACTCGTAAGAAAAAAGCCGGTATGCCAAATGCGGCAGCACCAATTATAGAAAAACCTATTTCAGATAGTAAATGGTGCTCTTGCATAATTTAGTCTTTGCTATCCTTTATTCCGATAATCCAACCCGAAAGCCTGCAATCTTTTAACTTTTGCACTTTAATTGATATGATTAGTCCAAAAGTTGTTACTATTATCTGTTTTAAAGCTCTTAAAATCATATCATTTATTTTCAATAATGTTTTAAGCTTTGCCAAGACTAAAATCTATTTTCATCTACTAATCTGCGACTTCCCGATAGTAATGGCAAGTATAGCCGTTGGGGTTTTTCTTTAGATAATCTTGATGGTAATCTTCGGCAGAAAAAAATGGAAAGCCGATTTGCACGTCGGTGACTATGGGCTTTTGCCAAAAACCGGATTTTTGTTCTTCCGCAATCGCTTGTTTGGCTTTTGCAAATTGATTTTCATCCAGTGCAAAAATCACTGAACGATATTGACTGCCCACATCGTTACCCTGCCGATTGACCGTCGTTGGATTGTGAACCCGAAAAAAGAATTTTAATAAATCATTAAATGACAAAACCTTTGGATCAAATTCAATCTGCACAGCCTCGGCGTGCCCACTGCGACCCTGTTTGACGATTTCATATTTGGCTTCGGGCGCCCTTCCGCCGCAGTATCCAACTTCGGTATTAGTTACACCCTTTAAATTACGGAACAACTCTTCTAGCCCCCAAAAACACCCGCCTGCCAGCACTGCTGTTTCTGTATTTGGAATTTTACTAGACATCAAATGCCCCCTTGGTATTTACCTTTTCAATGGATTCAATAACTGTGGTCGACAGACTTTATAAATTGCTCAGACAGCTTGAGGCAAGCCAACCTTTTACCGTTGCCTACAGTCATGACATCGCGCCAAGCCCTCAAAACAGATCCACACTTTCTAAAACCCCTCAGATTGATCTGCCTACTGCAATTACGTTCAGTCATGACCGCATGGACAAAATCAATCGACTGTTTTTAGAGCTCCAGCAATCAGATGATCCAAAGATTTTAAAGCTCGCAGAGCTGAAAAAGCATTTAAAACCAAACATAAGCTTAAAAACCCTAGAAGACATCCTGATCCCCTTCGAACGACTGCTGGATCGCAGTTGCGAAGACTTAAATATCACAACCGCTGATCAAATCAAATCAACCCAAAAATTTCCGATTTGGTTTGCCCTTGAAAACCTTCGATCTGCTTTCAATGTGGGTTCGATCTTTCGAACAGCGGACGCTATTGGCTGCGAAAAAATAATTTTATCTGGATACACGCCACTGCCAGATCGCAAACAGGTGCAAACCTCTGCCCTGGGATCCGCCGATCATGTCCCGTGGCTGCAGATTGCTGACATTGATCAAATGCAACTGCCCACAAATTTTGAATTGATCGGAGTCGAAACAACGGGAGCCTCTAAAAACCTGGATCAGTTTCGGTTTCAAAAACCTTGTTGCTTTGTGTTTGGTAATGAGCGCTTTGGTTTAAATAAAAACACCTTGGCAAAATGCGATCACTTGCTGTCGATTGATATGAATGGTTTCAAAAATTCGCTGAACGTTGCTGTGACTGCTGGTGTGATTGGTTTTGAGTGGAGGCGCCAATGGCTGCTGAAACAACAACAATAACCTTTAAACCCATAGGTTTTGTAAAATGCCTGGCCAAAAATAAATATGATGTCGCCAGACAGGGGGTTTACGGCAAAAACAATAAAGCCATCATAAAACTGGATCCAAAACTCAACATCCCGCAGGCCACTGAACATCTGAGTGGCTTTTCACATATTTGGGTGATCTTTTGTTTTCACAAAAACAATCACTGGAACCCCATGGTAAGTCCCCCAACCCTCGAGGGCAAAAAGGTCGGCGTTTTTGCCAGCAGATCCCCCTACCGCCCCAACCCCATTGGTATTTCGGCCGTTCGTTTGCTAAAAATCACTGGGACAGAAATATGGGTAGAAAACCACGATTTCGTAGATGGAACCCCAGTCTTAGACATCAAGCCTTATGTTACGACCTCTGATGTTTTCCCAAAGGCCAAAATGGGTTGGTTAAAATCCCAGGCAAAACCCAAAAAAGTAGTGATTCAAAAAACCGTTCTAAATCAACTTTCAAAAAAGCCTTTAATCAAAGAATTTGTGGTTCGCAATTTAGAACGAAACCTAAAATCAAAATCCAAAAGGATAGCCTGGACAAACCTGACCCAAGGGGTGCTGGCCTACAGATACCTGCGGTTTACCTTCCAAGTTTTACCTAAATCGGTGCGTGTTATTGACCTGAAACAGTCTAATAACCATGCAGATGGTGAAATAAATTCCCTAATTCTTTAGGGAATTGTCAGAGATTTTGGCACTTTAAGATTAGTCTTTAGTTCCAATCCGGTACCCATTAATATCCGGACTGACTACAAAACCATCACCATCTTGGGACGTGGCCGTTGTTGAAATCGATTTGTTTGAACAGGGTAAGAACAAATATTTCTGTGCAGATTTTTCTGCTGGTAGCCTGCGCGCTATTCATAATCTCGCCTAAAATCAGTTTCGCACAAACCTCAGATAAACAAAACGATCCTTCAGATTCCAGATCTACTGATGACTCAAATTCTGACAAAGCCACATCTGACAAAATCGATAAAGCTCTTGATCAGGTTGTTGATTCTGTACCTGATTCAGTGAATCTGCAGGTCATCAAGTCTTTAAACCAAAGCCCGAACAACGGCTCAGAACCCACTGTTCAAGATGCCTTAAATCATTTTGATCAGATGAGTGATGACCAAAAAATGAGTTTTTGGGCTACCAATATCTGGTCAGCGACAGAAAACCCAGCTCTTGAGGCAGCCTACAAAATCTATTTACTGACTCTTAAAAAATACAATCTTGAAAAATCAAAATTTCAAGGCTCCGCAAAAGAATTCAAAGAAAACGTCATCGATAAAGGCAAAATCCATGAAGAAATCAAAGGCGTGGGTACAGGACAGGTTTCAACTATAGATGGCTCGCCGATTTTCAGAATCGTGACTGAGTCCAATCAAAAATCCTACATTTTATATTCTGCCGATCAGTTTGATACCAAGGGCGCACATTTTGTTAAATTTGTGGCTCGTCAGCATATCTGGGCAGGTTCAACCAGAACCGACAAACAAGCTGGCCGTGATGTACAAACTGTAATGGTTGATTCGACATTGTCCATTTCTGAATTTGAATTTAAAAATCCTCAAAACCACAAATACCTGCCACGACCTGATAAAAACTCTTTAGCTTTCTGGAAACAGTATTGGAAATCCATCGCCGAAAAACCCACCAGGGACACAGCTTTTTTAGGAGTGATTTCATCAGTCCCACAAACAGTGATTGCGGCATCAATGTCAGCAGCACTGTACAGCGCAGGCTATATACCCCATATGGATTTCACTCCGGCAATTCTGTCACAGATTTGGGGATTTGGCGTAGGAACTTATGTAGGGACATTTAAAAACTGGCAAAGCAACGGCACATGGATGACTCAGACATTAAAAAGCGCTGCGAACAGCTTGGCCTTTGGTTATGTGTTACTGGCACTGACTAACCCAGAAGGTGTTTACGGATTATTTAATATGGACGTAGCAACGCTGTGGCTGCATTTCACCGTGATCAACAACGTGATCGCAAATTCCTTTGCCAAAAACTTTCATTATCAATGGGCCAGAAGCCGCGAGACTGCCAGGATTTCAACCAAACTGATGAGCCCAATTAAAATCCCGTTTATCAAAGATCCTTTTGTAATGAAGCAATCTCAGCTGGAATATCAGGCTTCTTATTTACCTGCTTTTACCATCAGATTGTTTGATTACATGAGCTATGCGATGAACCTGCCGATTGGAAAAATCGTTTTATGGGGATCAATCCCGGTGTTTTGGAGATTTTCAGTCAAATACACAGAAAAATTAGCTAGGGAAAATCCAAATCCAGATATAACCAGATTAGCCAGGGAGCTGCGTGCAGCCTGGGAAAAAATGCTTTTAACTGTCAGTCCTGGGAGCAAAGAAGCTTGGCGATACAAGTACCTGTTGTTTTCAGAAAAATTTTGGAAGCTTAAAGGCCATTCAAAAATTGCGGTGAATTCGCTGGCTGAATCCCTGTTCGGAAGCCCAATGCCTTATTTATCAGTTGATACGTCCTCTGAGGATCTGAGAGCTGATATGTTAAAATCAAAACGCCATATGGAGTTTTCATATCTGTATGACAGAGAACACACCTTCCCTGTGCTGCAGGATATATTTAAGGTCCCTGTAGATACTGTGGGGCTAATGAATCTAAGAGAGCAGTTTGAACAAGAAGCCGCCATAGATTACGAAACAGAGCTTCGCTGCCAATCTGCTTTTCAATAAAAATTTAAAAATCTCAATTTAAACCGATCAAATGCAAACCATGTGTTTTTGATGATCTGAAAAACTTTTTAACCCAATTTACCGATTGGATTTCAGGTGCCAAAAAAACTAAAGTCGGAAAATTTTCTCAAAAGGACGTAAGAGCAGATTTAATGAACTGACTTGGGAATTGAATTCGTCGTGGGATAACAAATCACGATTAGTAGTCATCCCCCAATAAAACAAAACAGAGGCTGTGCGCAGCACAGCTCCTGAAACAAAAATCACATAATAGGCCATCCAGGATTCGCCCAAGAAATTTAAAATCTTGCCGCCGATCAGGGTTCCGATAACCATGGCCGCAGCATTAAACAGATTAAACAACGTGAGCACAGAAATTTTATCAGAATTTTTGATTTTGCTAAAAAATATCACCGACAGTGCCACATCAAATAGCCCCCAAAAAAATCCGCTTACAAATTGCAAAGCCAGGGTAAATATAAAATCATGTGAAATAACCCATAAAGCAGGCAGAGGGCTTAACCCTAAACATCCAATAAAAAACACCCTCTTTACTCCCCACCTCTCAATAATAGGTTGGGCAAAGGGCAAACAGCAAAGCTTAGCAACAATCAATACAGAAATGGCCATCATAAATTCTTGGTAAGACATTTCGATTTTGCGCAAAAAAAACGGAGTCACAAAGGGCGAGCTCAGAAAAATCACTGTGTAAAACACAAACAAAAATCCAAAAAATTCCCTGAAAGATTTTTGATTTTTGAAATTATTAAAGGTTTCTTTGATCGAAGTCATTCGCTGGCTGGGAGTCCATTCGGGATGGTAATCCTTTGCTGACAGAATCAGTGACGATGTCGCACGGGAAGCAAAGGCCAGCAAAAACAGCAGTGAAAAAACACTGGTAAAGGGACCGAACTTCCAATTGTTATGTAACGCCACACCCCCACCCACCAGGCCAAAAAATATCCCGACCTGAGTGATCCTAAGCCTGAGTGAAAAATATTTTGCAGATTGATTGGCTGGCAGCAAATGTCCCATCCAAAAATTCCAGGTAGGGCCCGCCGCAAAACCTGCCCCCCAATAGATGGCTGAAAACAGAAACAGCAAAAAATAATTTTCAGTGGGGTATGAGGCAAAATAAATCAGAGGCAAAAACGCTATGGCTTGTACAAAACTGGCAGCCACCACCCATTTTTTGAGGGATTTAAAATATCCAATGCCCCAGGGTGTGATCAACTGAATCAGTGCCCCGCAAATCATGGGGACTATGCCGAACAGTCCTGACAGGGCTTCGCCCATACCGACGCTTAATCCAAAGGCCGGCAAATAAGATTCACCAGCCCCCACCATCAGTGAAAAGAAAAAAGCATCTATCAGACTGAGCCGCAGTGATTTATTAAATTTCACGCACTGGTCCCTTTCCATGTTTTTGAAAATAAAATTTAGAATTTGAAATATTTGATTTTATATAAAAAGACCCTCTGCGGAGGCGGGGGCGCGGCCCGAGCGATTTCAGTGGCGATACGAAATCAAGAGCTGTGGTCTTTTTATGTAAAATCAAATATTTCAAATTCTAAATTATATTTTCAAAAACATGGAAAGGGACCAGTCTAAAAAGTTGCGATTAATTGAGCGATTAACAGTGAAACCACTGACATCACTTTAATCAAAATCGAAACTCCAGGACCAGAAGTGTCTTTGAACGGATCACCCACTGTATCACCAACAACTGCGGCTTTATGAACATCACTGCCTTTGCCGTGACCCTTGATGCCGCCCTTTTCAATAAATTTTTTGGCGTTATCCCAAGCACCACCAGCGTTGGCCATAAATAAAGCCATAGTCGCACCCACTGCCAATGAACCCGCCAGCAAACCTGCTAAGGCTTGTGGTCCTAAAATAAATCCAACCGCCACAGGAGCCAAAACAGCAATCAATCCTGGTAAAATCATTTCCTTCAATGCAGCCGTCGTAGCAATATCCACGATTTTCGCAGGTTGAGGTTCAGCCTGACCTTTAATTAGACCGGGGATCTCTTTAAATTGTCTGCCGATTTCGGTAACGATGGCACCCGCTGCCCTGCCCACTGCAGTCATCGTTGTGCTGCCAACTAAAAATGGCAAAATAGATCCCAACAACAAACCAATTAAAACATTGGCGCTGGTCAGATCCAAATTCATTTCAGCCATGCCCTTAGCAAGCCTTACGTGATTGACCTCCATATTGAAGGCCGAAAATAAAGCCACCACAGTTAAAATCGCAGAACCAATGGCAAAACCTTTTCCGATAGCAGCCGTCGTATTACCCACAGCATCCAGTTCGTCAGTGATTGCACGAACGTCTTTACCCAGACCACTCATTTCAGAAATTCCACCCGCATTATCGGCGATGGGTCCGTAAGCATCAACTGTCATCACAACAGCTGTTCCTGCCAACATTCCTACCGCTGAAAGCGCGATACCATATAAACCTAAAGCTCGGTCAGCAAACCACGCAGCAACCACAACAATCAACATCGGGATTGCAACGCTTTCCATACCCACAGCTAAACCACGGATAATCCCCGTTGCTGGTCCTGTCAGATTGGCATTGGCCACAACACGAATCGGACCGGCGGCTGTGTAATATTCGGTGATTAAACCAATCAGCGCTCCACCAATGGCACCAGAAGCTAAGGCCACTGTCACGCCCTGTGAAATCCCAAGAACCGGCATAATTAATGCCGATGCGGCTGTTAAAATAATTGGTGGAACAATCAAACAATTTCTTAAAACACTGGCAGGTGATCCGCCTGAAAAAACCCTGGCTGCAGCAATTACCAATATCGAAATCACCATGCCTAATGCCGACAACACTAATGGCAACATCACAGCAGTTAAACGCTGAAGTGTGGCATCGCCACCCTCAACCAACTGAATCATTTTATCAGCAGGCAGAGTCAGCGCGATTGCCATCGCTGAAACAATGGCAGCAACCATAGATTCGTAAATATCAGCACCCATGCCGGCTACGTCGCCAACGTTATCACCCACATTATCAGCGATAACTCCAGGATTTCTGGGATCGTCTTCGGGAATGCCTTCAATCACTTTACCGGCAATATCAGAACCGACGTCAGCGGCTTTTGTGTAAATCCCGCCGCCAATTCTGGCAAACAACGCAATTGATGAAGCCCCAACAGCAAACGAATGAAGCACGGTTGCTAAATCAGTTGAGTCTTTAAAATAAAAATACAATCCACCTAATCCGACTAATGCTAAGCCGGCAACAGACAAACCCATCACAGCACCGCCATCAAGAGCAATCACTAAGGCTTTTGATTTAGATCCAGTGCTGGCAGCCTGAGTTGTCCTGACGTTGGCGTAAGTGGCAGCCTTCATCCCAAAAAATCCAGCCAGCAAACTTAAAAAAGCTCCCAGCAAAAAACTGCCAGCAGCGATTGCACCCAATAACAACCCAAGAGCTACACCCACCACCACAGCATAAACTGCCAAGACTTTGTATTCGCGAACCAAAAAGGCCATCGAACCTTCACGGATATATTGAGCGATGCGATTCATGGTTTCATTACCAGTTTTTTGTTTTTTAACCTCGAAATAAAAATAAATAGCGCCCAAAAGTCCCACGGCTCCAGCAATAATGGGAGCGACCAAGAATTGTTCCATGAATTCTCCTAATTAGTTAAATGAACCTAATGAGGTACTTTATGAATGGAAATGCAGTCAAAATTTTTGTTTTTTTTGCGCACGGTCAGATGGCTAATTTTACAGCAGAACTCCGCGAATCCTGTCCAACAAAAATGGATCGATTGTCTTGGATAAACGTGCATCATTCAGATAATCCACCAATCGTTCGCGCAAAGTGCGCTCGGTGTGGCCCTGTGAAAACATATTGTCTATTTCGTCAGCAATTTTTACCAATTGCGCCAGTTCATTAAGGTTAAATCCTCGAACTCCGTTGGGATAACCTCCACCGCCGTATTCCTCGTGATGCTGTAAAATGATGGTTTTTGCCATAAACGACAGCGATATGCCTTTGTCTTGCAAAATCTCAAGGGTCAGTCGCGGATGTGCAAAAATCAAACGCTTGTCCTGCACATTGAGCTCTTGCACCCGGTGTGCGTAGGGAATCAGTCTGGGCGGAACCCGGGACAATCCCACATCATGCAGAAGGGCTGCCATGGCAACGTCAGCTAAAATCTTGTCATTGGTGTAACCGATTCCACAGGTCAACATCACAGCAATGGATGCCACATTCACTGGATGACGTTGAAAATCTGTTCCCCTGGAAGCCAGTTCGACCAGATTTCGATAAAGTTTTTTACCTTTGCTTTCAAGGCTTGCTTCCATCACCGATTCAATCACATTCCCGCAAATATCATTCAGGCTTCCCATCAATGCTTCTGTCGTTGCCGAATCACTGGCAGCAAATGTGGACGACAAAATCGATTTTGCGGCCTGAATCATCATTTTTTTATTTTCTTCTTGGTCGTCAGTTGTAACCAACGCTTTCATTCTGTTGGCTACGTATTTAACAAATTCTGCGTAGTCTTTTTTATTGATAAAAAAGCTGATCAGATTTCGCTCGGCGAATGTTTCAAGCTTTTGAGCTTCCAGCGATCCCCCTGCCCGCCTGTACAAAATATATTTATTGTTCAGTGGCAGATTGATAAAAAGATCGAAAGTAATTCTACTTTCGGCTTCGATGTCTAAACTTTGAATAGGTACAAAAGATTCACCCATAGTCAGTGATTAGTTTAGATCGCTTTGCTTAAAAATTCTGCTGGCCCTGGTTCATATTTTCGACCTTAGACTTAATTTTTCAGACCTAGGCCTTGCTAATTTTTGTCTTTAATTGAAGACTCTACATATGGGATTATTTTTTTTAATCAGACACGCCGAAACAGAATGGAATTTGCAGCACCGATTGCAGGGTCATTCAAACATCCCGCTAAACGAAACCGGTCGTAATCAAGCCAAAACATTGATCCCGTGGGTGGCGACTTTGGGGATCAAAAAATTTGTTTCAAGCGACCTGACCCGAGCCAACGAAACCGCCATGATCGCAGCAAATTTAAAAGTTCCCGTGGTCACTGATCCCGGAATCAGAGAAATTAATTTAGGCGAAGGAGAAGGCCGAACCTGGAACGAGGTCGAACCTTGGTTGGGACGAGATTTTGTTGAAGCCTGGGCTTCAAACGATGCGCAAAAAATGCTTAATCTGAAATTTCCTAACGGTGAAACCCGCGGCGAATTATTAAAGCGCACTCAAAAAACGCTGATACAGCATCTGTTGAAATCAAATAATGAAACAGTGGGTTTTGTGGCCCATGGTTTATTGATCAGAACTTTTATTCACTATGTGGCGCCGGATTTAATTACAAGTTTTCGAATGCCCAACACTGGATTTTTGCCCTTTGCTTTTGATGAAAAAGAAAAATTTATTTATTTAGGCCCTAAAGACATCAAAGACGTTATTGTGCCTATGAAATCATTGGCCATCGATTTTTAAAGTTTTTTAAGACAGAGAACTTTGTTTCGAGCTGTGATGGGCACTAAGGAAATACTGTTGGGATTAAACACCCACGCCATTTTAGGGTTACCAGTGGTGGTCGATGTCCAGTAATTACCCGATAATTGCAAAGCTTCAAAAACAAATGCCAACTGGGGTGTTGCCATCAGGTCATCGATAGCAGGCAGTTTAAAATCACGACCCAAAGTTTGCCCACATAACAAATAAGCTGATTGCAAATCGACATCGTACTGCAAATCCCAACCCCAAATTTTTTCAGTATTTGTGTCCATAAATCGAAGAGTTTTATCGGCTAAAGACTCAAGCTTTAAGTTTGCGTTTTTCAAGGGAACTTTTGCCGTCAAGGGGTTTAGATCTTCGCAACTTTCGATACTTGAGCATTCGTTCAAAAACGGTTCGTTCAAAGTTAAGGTTTGTACCGAGCCTCCGGCTTTGCGATACTGAATTAACAAATCACCTTTATAAATAAATTTTAGCAAACTCTGGGTGCAAGTGATCCCCGAAAAATCCAAACTGAACTGCACATCGGCACCCCGTTGGCGATTTTGATAACTGAGCTGACATAAAAACGGCAGTGCCGGTTGGACAATCTGAATCCATTCAAGATTTTGCAAATCGGCGTTTTCAACCTCAAAACGTAAATTTAGATTCTGAGAGTCAAAAAAAATCACCTGCAATGCCTTGGTGCCGTCAGGATTTCGTTTTATAGTATGGGCCTGCGATGACAGTGAAATCCAGAACATCAGCAAAACGATCGAAAGCTGTTTCATTGCAATCCTTTGTAATTAGTTTGCTTAATTCCTATTAAATAAGCACAAGGCAGATTTGTGAAGACTTTAGTTGACCTTTAAAGGCGGGCTTTCTATATTGCGGGCTAATTAAATCTGACGCGGGGTGGAGCAGTCTGGTAGCTCGTCGGGCTCATAACCCGAAGGTCGTAGGTTCAAATCCTGCCCCCGCAACCAATCAATACAATTGAGCAAATATATCGTTGGACTTCATCGTCGCTTCCTCAAAGTGCCCCCGGCACTTTGAATTGACGTGGCAGTAACCACGCCTCAGTCGCTAGATTCGTCCGCCTCATCTTTGCTCAATTGTATTGATTGGTTTGTGCGTGGGTAAGGGGTGAATCTTTGAGCTTGGGGTTTTTGTCGGAGCCCCGCTCATAACCCGAAGTTGTGCCGGCGGCAAAATGTGCCTGAGGCACATTTTGATGACGAGCATGGAACGAAGGCAAAAGGGCTTGGCCCTTTTGCTTGAGTGACGTCGGCGGCACGCCGACTGGTTCAAATCCTGCCCCCGCAACCAATTTCTTAAAAGGCCAAATACTTTGTTGAATTTCGAACTTGCTTCCTTGCGACGTAATAGTTTTACCTGTGGATAAAAACTTCCTCGATCTTGCCCACTACTTCTGCCTGTCTGACAACCAAAGATGCCAATCATTTTTGAACTGCAGGACCTAATCACTTTTGTGGTGATCTATGGTGATGGAGCTGATCCCATCCGTTGCGGCGTCTCGCTTTGAGGCTTTTGTTCGTCGATCCTCAAAGTACTCGTAGCAATTCTCATGCGAACGCATTCATCATTGATTCGTTTGAACCCGAGTCCTGTCCACTCTCTTTGGTAGCAGCTTTACCTTGGTATGTTTTACGATCCGCGAACTCGGGTTTACACCACCAATTTTGTATGTCATAGAATTTCAACCTTTGTTTGAAAAAAAATCCTGCCGATGGTGACATCTCGAATGTCTTAGGAACCTATTGACCCAAACAGGTAAATTTCATTTGCCGCAGTTTCCAAAAGGCATGGCAGACGCAGTAACCGGTGCCATGCAAACCGCAGTGTCAGCATTGCCATCATTGAATTCTTTTACTTTGCCAACTGCACAAGCTGCCCCGAGCGCACCACCAACAACCAGCGCATCGCAAACTTCAGCGGTAGCAAAAACCGGAGAACACACATTTGATTTAATGAAATTAATGAACGTAGTAATAGATTTCGAAGGCATAGGCCCATAGGCAAAAGTGATCGGCGTCGAAGGCCCCCATTTAGCTTTTCATTGTTACACAAATCCTCCATTGGGTGTGGAACAAAAACCCGTGGAAATCCTAGTAGGAAATCTAGGATTAATTTTAAGTTTCAAAAGCAAACACGGCCAACAATTCAAATTCAAATGTCACGAAGTAGTAAACTACGGCAATCTAGAAGCCGCAGCATAGTTAAAACAAACTAACCCATTTTAGTACTTTTGTTTTTTGGCGGGCTCTTGCTTTTCCCTGCTAATTTTGATTTTAGTTTCAGGCTTAAGCTGCTTTTGGCGTTTGACCTAAGTTTGATTGGGATTTTGGGATTTCGATGACGAAGCGTGTGTTTTTGGATTTTGGATCGTAGAAAAATTTACCGTGGTGGGTTTCGATAATTCCTTTTGAAATACTTAAACCCAAGCCGGTTCCTTGGACGATGCCTTTTGTTGTAAAAAAGGGCTGCATTAATTTTTGAACTACTTGGGGTGGGATTCCGCCGCCGCTGTCGGTTACGAAAATTTGAATTGATTCTCCTAAATCCAAGGCTTCAATGCGAACCCATTTTTCCTGGGTGTTTTCAATGGCGTCACTTGAATTGTTCAATAGGTTTAGCAAAACTTGCTCAATCTGGGTGCTTCGACATTCGATAACAATATTTTTGTCCACGATAACATCAACTTTTATTGCATTTGTTTTGTATTTTTCTTCGCACAAGGACAATACGTTGATGATAATCGAATTAAGTTCCGTTGGTAAAAAGGGATCGCCTTCTGCGTTTCTTGAAAAAGATTTTAGACCTTTAACTATTTTTGTAATCCGCTCGGACATTTCTATGATTTTGCTGATTTGTCTTATCCCATATTCATTTGTGTAGGTTCCGGATTCTATTTTTTTTAATATCAAGTCTGCTTTTCCCAGAATGACTCCAAGGGGATTATTAATTTCGTGGGCCACACCGCCGGCCATCTCGCCCAATGAAGACATTTTTGATGAATGCAAAAGCATTTGATCTTTTTCTTTGATCTCTGATAAATCCCGCCAGACAACCATTAAAATGGTTTTTTCGTCAAAACTGGCGGCAGAAATGCTGACTTCGACTGGAAACTCTTTGCCATCAAGGCTTCTTTGGGTCCATTCAAAACGGTGAAATCCTTTTTCACGAGCCAGCCTATCCATTTCAATTGATTTTTCCTGTGAATTACGGCCGTCGGGCTGATGCTCAGGAGAAAAAACCGATGGATGCCTTGATATTATATCCGTTTTGTTTTTGCCACCAAGGATGTCGATGGTTGCTTTGTTGCAGTCAAGTATTCCATTTTCATCAAAAAACATAAATGGCAAAGGGGAAAAATCAAAAAGTACTTCGAATTTATGAAGGTTGTTTTCCTTTTCTTTTTCTGCAGCCAATTTTAATTCAGTATATAGTCTTTCCATTTCGCTTGAAGATGCGGCCAAAGTATTTTCAAGCAAATCTTGGCGTTTTTCGAAATCCAAAAACTGATTGTTAACTAAATTTAAAAATCGCGACCATTCCTCAACAGCTTTTGGCGCAACATCAGCCGCTAGATTTGATTTTGCTAAAAACTTTTGAAGAAGGGTTCGTTTATTTGTCATTATGCCGACTTATTTTCTTGGATCCAGGTGATTGTCATTGTTTGATTGTGCAAATCACAAAAGCCTGATTGGTCAGGCGCCAATTCACCATAAGAATAAAATCCAGTTTGTATAGATCCTTTTGGCAGCATGCTAAACACAGATTCAATTTCGTCCTCGGTTCCAGAACCCATCACAAGTCTTCGACCCACACAGGAAACGATCAAGCTTAATACCGGTGTTTTATCAGAAATTTCATTTTGCAATCCTTGAGCGCAATTCGTAGCAGCTTCAACCAAACTTTTTTGGGTTGAACGCATCAGTCGAACAATTTTTCCTTTAGGGATATCACCGGCAAAGGTCATGGTTTTATTCAATTCATCTACGCTTAAAATTGTTCGCACAATGCCAAAACTTTTTCCGTTAATAGTTTCTTGAATTTCAAGTGGGAAATTAAGGGCAGATGCAGGTAAATTAGCAGCACTGTTTCCCAAAAATTCTTTGTAAAGTGTTAGTGCTGGCTTATCGTCAATTGTGAATAAGGTGTTACCTTCAGAATTAGTCACTTTTCGTTCTGGACCAAACGGAATCCAACCGCCCTTTGAGCCCGACACGACTGTTATTTCATCCCCGTAAAAACCAATCGCTACGGTCACTTTGGATTGTACTTGGTCATCAAATAAAATTTTAGTTGTTTTAAAACGGGTGCCATCGCCTGCAAGTCCACCAGAAACGACAACATCTGCTGGCAGGACATTTCGAAGTCCTTTGACTAAGTCAGTTCCGTTTACCAATAAACCTTCACTTAAAATATAAACCGCTTTTAAATCCTTTTTATCAAAATTTTTTGCCAAAGATTCGCCTGCAGCAAATGATTTATCTGCAGATGAAATTTCGGTTCGAAAAGTTTTGATTTTTGAATTTTCAAATTTGGCGACGGTCACAATCATGGATTGATCGCTTAGATTTGTGCCTAAAATTTCACCAGCACCACTGCATCCAACAATCATGGAATCTGGAAAGGATTTTTTTAAGTCAGTGACACCTTTTTCAATAACAGCATCCGGACCAAAGAAAGCAAAGCAAAGTGTATTTTTTGAATTCAGATCACTGGGAATTTTTTTGTCCCATTTACCATTTTGATAGCAAACTTGATTGATTTTCATATGTGGCTCCATTTGGGTTTTGGGTTCGAGTGACTTTTTAGCTCAACCTATTCCTAGGAATTTAATCGGATTATTCTGAATTGATCTTTATTATGAAATATTTAGAACTGGACTAAAGTTGACCCAAGAACTTAGGCCTGTGTACTTTTTTTGAACGCATTTTAGAAAATTAAGGAGCGTATCCGCCTCAGCATTGGATGGCAGATCACAGCGCAAGATACAAGAAAAAAGCCGATGAGCGGATACAGAATAGAAATATTTTGTTTTCCAAAATTCAAATTCATTTTCAAATCCTTGGCCCTTTTGTCGTTGTCTGATTGAGTGGTTAAAATCAATATTTATCAATATTAGATGTCGTTTTTAGCCATGACTGGGTCATATTGGTGGTCACAATGGGCTCTGATTTTGACAAAGTTCCTCAGTTGGGTAATACGGAATCTTATGGGATCAAAAAAAGTAGATAAGAAATTGAACCATATCGTGGAAGTGCTGAAGGCAGAATTTACGTCCTTCCAGGCTTTTCCTATTTGGTTCCAGGGCGAATGGCACGTCTCATAAAGACAGTGACTACGATTTTGTTCTGGTGGTCCCTGGGAATAGAAAATCAAGAATAACAAATTTAGAAAAAGGCTGATTCAAAGATTCGGGGGAAGTCTCAATCTCAATGTTCACTTCCATCAGCTCTTCATCGATGGCGCTTATGCAATCAGTGAAAACAACGAACCCTCTGATTTCATCAGATGTGATCCACCAACTAGTGCGGAGCTGGATCAAGTGCTCATGCAAATAATCAAAAAAACTAACACGCTATTTGGAACGACAAAAAATCATCATCAAAGACGAAGCAAACTTCCAACTGCCAATCGATGAAGAAGACACATTTTCAAGACTACAAGCAAGCTCTGTCACTTACAGATTTGCCACAGGTAAATCCAAAGGCAAAAAAGCCTTGGTGTTAAAAACCATATCCGATGGTGACCATAACTCAAAGTCAGGATTAGTGGTGGCAAGTTCAGGATTTTCCCTGCATGCCGGAGTTGCATGCCTTGCCGATGAAAGAG
This sequence comes from Pseudobdellovibrionaceae bacterium, assembly GCA_044359815.1. Taxonomy (GTDB): domain Bacteria; phylum Bdellovibrionota; class Bdellovibrionia; order Bdellovibrionales; family Bdellovibrionaceae; genus JBIKLL01. Next base: position 399 of record JBIKLL010000044.1, on the reverse strand, counting down.
AAAAACTAGAACGGATTTGCAGATACATAGCCCGTCCTGCTATTGCAGAAAACAGACTCTTCACCAATGCAACTGGGGAAGTGATCTACAAATTCAAAAAACCTTGGGACGACGGCACCGTTGCAATCAGACTTACGCCACTGGAACTAATGGAAAGACTGGCAGCACTGGTGCCAAGGCCAAGGGTGCATTTGACTAGGTTTCACGGGGTGCTAGGCCCTCACTATAAATACAGAAAACAAATCGTCCCAAAACAAAAAATAAAACAAATAGTACCGGTGCCGCAGTTTCCAAAAGGCATGGCAGACGCAGTAACCGGCGCCATGCAAACCGCAGTGTCAGCATTGCCATCATTGAATTCTTTTACTTTGCCAACTGCACAAGCTGCCCCGAGCGCAC